>JAUZRY010000009.1 GCA_030949995.1 Ardenticatenia bacterium | reverse complement strand
AAAACATCAGGTGGAATGTGGAAACTAATGCCCGCGCCCGGAGCTGGAATCTTACGAGGGAAACAAGCCCAGGAGATCAGGACGCCGGCCCTCCACGAACTGCAGATACCAGAGCGGGACCATCTCATTGCGGTCGTTGGAGAGGAGCACTGCCCCTGGTGGAGGGTCGGCGGCCAGGATAGCCTCCCACCGCACGCGGGCCGAACTCGAATCACTGCGGTCCAGGCGGGCCTGCCACGCGAGAAATTGCCACCCCGCCAGGAGCAGGGGGAGAACCACGACAGCCGCCCGGCGCGGGTGCCGAGCCCATGTGCCGACACCCCCCACGCCCCACACAATCCACACCAGCCACGCCGGAATGAGCATGACTTCGATGTCCCCAATGCCGTAGAGGAGGCCAAAGGCTAAATGGATCACGAAAGCTGTGCCCGTCAGCGCCAACCAGGGCCACTGGCCCGCCCGAACCAGCGCCCACAGGCCGGCCGCGCCGAGCAACAGGCCGGTCCAGGTGACATTTTCGGCCCACAGGCGGGCCAACTCGGCCAGCCGCTCGGGCAGTGCTACTTGGCCCAGTGCCCTGCTGAACGCGCTGCCGGTCACGTGTTCCAGAAACGCCCTCAACGATCCATCGTACAGGGTGAACACTTGGCCGTTCCCCAAGGGCTGGTGCAAGTAGGGGGTTCTGGGCCCCCGCCAGAGCACGTACACGTAGAGGAGTTGGGGCACCGCCACGAGGAGCCCTGCCCGGCGCAAGCGCGGCCAAGAGCGCCACCACCCCGGCCACACCAGGGACAAGAAGAACAGTGACCCCGGCAGCCAGAGCACAGTTGTGCGGTGGTGGGTGAAACTCAGCCCGTAGAGCAGGGCGAGAACGGCCAGGGCCCGCTCCCGCGTCTCGGGCAGGGCAACCAGCAGGCGAAGATGGGCGCCCAGCAGGGCGACCACAAAGAGGGCGTGAAGAGTGTACACCTCGGCCACGAGGGCTTGGGACCAGAAGGTGGGCGACCAGGCAAACCAGAGCGCCCCTCCGACGGCCAACACCGTGCGGACGGCTGTGCCCGCGTCGGACCACCAGGCGTCCGAGAGGGCGACCAGCAGCCAGGCCAGCCCACCAGCCGCCAACGCCCCGAAAAGGGTGACCAGCAGGGTGAGCGCTGCAGCCGGGTTGAGTGCCGGCGCCAGAGCATGGGTCCACGCCCAGCCCACCATCAGAAAGAGGGGATACCCCGTAGGATGCGCCAAGCCGGCCAGCCACGCGGCCATCTGGAGCTCGGCCGAATCGCCCCACAGGAGGTCAGGGGCCGCGCGGGGCACGTAGACGGCCAACGCGGCCATGGTGACCACCAGCCCGGCAGCAGGGGGCACAAGGTCAACACGCCGTCCTCTCACGGCGCGGCCACCTCCCAGCGCACCCAGTCCACGGCGGCCGCCAACGGGCGGTCGTCGGGGCTGTGGCGCACGTACGCCGGCCCCTCAGTGTTGACCGATTCGACAGCCGTGCCCGCCGGCGCGCCCTTGACGCCGATGAGGGCGTAGCTGGCCCCACGGACCTCTGGCACTTGAGCGGCCCCCAGCTCGGCGAGGGCCCGGCGGGCCTCTGGGGTGAGGTAGGCCAGGGCATCCCCGCGAAAGGCCACCACGACCACGCGCCCGGCGGGCACAGCAGCGATGAACTCGGCGAGCTTTTGCGCCTCGAACTCGTTGGCCGCCGTGTCGAACCCGATTTTGGCCTCCACGCGCCCGGTCAGGGGTTCGAGCACGGTGACGTTCACTCCCCGCCGGTGGTAGCTGGCGTCCTGGCCGTTGACGGTGATGTAGGCCAGATCACCCGCCTGTGGCCCCCCACTGGTGACTTCCACGTCGGCCAACAGCGCCACGCCCGTGCGGCCCACTTGGCGCACGTGGGGCAGCACGTCGCGTGGCCGCGCGTTCCACGCCCAGCGAAGGATCACGCGGTTGGTCACGGTGGGGTTGAGCACGTCGCGTGGTACGGCGACGGTGTAGGTCTGCCAGCCTGGTCGCAACGTCGTGTCGGCCACGAGGGGCTGCCCGTTGACCAAGAGCTCCAAGCGCTGGGGGGGCGCGCCCGGGTACTCGAAGGGGGCCACGCGCAGGGTGAGGGTGGCTCCACGCACCCCCTCCGGGAGCGGCGGGAGCAGGAGCGTGGACGAGGGGCCAATGGCCCAAGCCGCATCGGCTCCGGCGATGATTTCGGGAGAGGCCCAGCCCGGCCCGAGGTACATCTCGCTCCTCCCCCTGCCCACGTCGATCTCCCACACGTCAGGCAGGGGGGGCAGTTGTAACCGGTAGACTTCCACACCCTGGACCGAGGCCGCCAGTTCCGTCTCCCAGAGGCTAAGAGCGTAGGCACGCGCGGTGGAGTAGGTGTCACTGTACGGGGGGCGACCGGGCACGGGCGGGTGGATCACCAGGTAGCGTATGCCCAAAAGCTGGGCCAACGCCGTGGCCGAGGCACGGTCCTCGGCTACCTCCTCTTCGGCAAGACGGGCATTGACATCGGTCTGAAGGGTAATGAGGGAGCGGAAGACGGGCAAGCGCGCAAAGTAGTCGAACGTCTGGCGGGGGGCCCGTGAGATGTTGCCGCTGATCAGCCGCTTGCCGTGCGCCGTCTGGTAATATTCCACCCGTGTGTTCTCGGCACCTAGAACGCCGAAGCTGTGGCGCCATCCCAGCGGCAGGGTGAGCACGGCCACGTCATCAGGATCAGCGATGATTGGGGCGTAGGCTGCCGGCACACGAGCGTCGGTGAGAGGCAGAGGAGCTACCACGTGCTCGAAGAGAAGCCCCACGGCCAGGACCACGCTCAGCCCGCCGGACGCTCGGGGTCCGGCGCGGCTGGCCGTGGCTTGGAGGAGCCAGTACGCGGCTAGAGCCACGAGTACGGCCACGCAGAGCATGAGCACCACGCTGAAGCGGTTGGGCACCCGGTTGGCCCGCACGATGGGCACGTAGTGGAGGAGGATGAAGGGCAGCGGAATGCCCGTGCGCAAGCCGTCGAAGTTGTATTCGAGCCGCCCGTTGACCTGGAGCAAAGGCCCCAAGCTGAAGATGGCGAACGTGATCACGCCAACCAACCAGGCAACGGCCCGCCGTCGCCAGAGAATCGCTGCCAACAGGGCCAAAGCCAGTGCTCCTCTGCCCACAACCACAGTGTTCACGTCTTGAAATCGCGCCGTGCCCTCGCGCACGGCGCGCAATTCGTCCACCCACTCACCGCCCAGAAGCGGGTGGAGGGAAGTCGGCGTCACAAAGCTCCACACGTCGGCCGAGAGCTTGACGGCATCGCCCCACCCCTGCAGGGCGAAGTCACTGTCCAGGAACGCGCGCACGACTGGCCACCCCAGCGGTGCCCACAGCAGGGCAGCCACCATCACGGCGACGCCCACACGATACCACCACCCGGCCGCCCACTGCCGCCACGTGAAGAGCCAGAGCAGGCCCGCCAACATGGCGAGAAAGACGCCGAAGATCATCTCGTTGTAGAGGGCCGCGGCCATGAAGAAGCCTGCCATCACCGGCGCACGTCCTCCCCGACAGCGCAGGCTCTTCAGCCAGAAGAGGGCAAAGAGTGGAATAAAGCCCGTGCTCACCATGTCGTAGTGGCCCAAGGCAGCGTACACCGAGCGATAGGCGCCGAAGGCGTAGATGAGGCCGGCCAACAGCGCTGCCCGTTCGCGCCACGGTCCCCGGCATCCCATGTCGTGGAGCACCCACCGCGCCAGCAACCACGTTCCCCACGCGCTCAACACGGTGGTGAAGAGCAGGACCAAATTGCTCACCACCACCAGGGGCAACAAATCAAGCAGGGGAAAGGCCAGGAGAGCGTTGCCGGCGTTGTACGTGTAGAGCACCAAATCCATGCCCAAGGGGTGGAAGAGCCAGTCGGTGCGGAGCGGGTTCATTCCCTGCAGCAAGGCGGCTCTGAACCACCACAAGTTCCAGACGAAGGTGTACTCGTCAAAAGCCCACGTTTCACTGCCAGGAACGTGGGTGGCCAACCGCACAGGGAGGGGCCACCACCAGAGCAATGCCAGGATCAGCGCCCCCACAGCCACGCCAACGTGAAGGCGGCAAGACAGGCGACAGGGTTCTGATCGTTCGGCTCCTGGAGATGGGCTCACCATATGCCCAATGGTAACACGAAGGGCCCAGAGGCTCAAATACTTCATTGCTCTCTCCTCTTCCACCCGATCAAAGCCTGCAGGGAAGCACAATCCGAAATCGTCACGGGATGGTCCTCACCCTCGTTCCACACTTTGACAATGTACAACTGGATCTTGGGCTCTCCTTTGCTGCAGGAGACCATGCGCGGAGGGTGGCCGATGGAGACGTGAGGCTTCATCGCCGCCCAAGGTCTGGCACGTTCGCGGCCCACATGAGGTAGGACACGGCCTACCTGGATGAGGAACAGCGCTCAGGTAAGATGAGGTTACCACCAGGCGCGCAGGTGGCGCACGTAGCCGAGCAGGTTCACACGCCGGCGTGCCCGGCGGTTCAGGAGCAAGCTGAGGGGCGCCCACGGGCGCCGGCGCAGGGGGGCGTAGAGGGCCCATGCCGTGTTAGCCAACAGCGAGATCACGTGAGGGCCATACGGGTACCACCAGGGGTCCATGGCGCCGCCCCGGTATTCCTCGGAGACAAGTTGTACGAGGGGTATGGCGAAGGAGTAATTCCAGGGTGTGATCAGCGCCACTACGCCCAAGGGGTCGTAACGCTCGCACATGCGCTTGTGCCCCAACATCAGGGTGGCGGGACGAAAGCGGCGCGTGTTGAGGTGTTTCAGCCCTTCGGTTTCAAGCCACGGTAGTGGTTATGTTTGACTGATGAGAGCCAGCCTTCGCCGGTTGTAGCGGAAGACAAAGAGCTTCAGGACAATTTCATGGAAAGTTTCCGATTTGGAGAACGAAAGGGTTTTTTGCGCACAAAGCGTCCCACTCGTTGTCGCAAGGTATTGTCCCAGCGTTCTACATGCGCCGTTTGGCCCGTCTCTTTCCCTATTCCTCCAATGCCAAAGCGTCTTCTCCGGCAGGTTCGGCCAGTCTCGTTTCCAAATCGGGCAACGTTTCGGCTTCTTCTTGCAACCATGTCGCCAAGCATTGCCGGGGCACCTGAAACACCCGTTCCACCCCGCGCATGCTCATACGTTCAAAATAGGCTTCCTTGGCTTGTCGGACGGTTTCTGGACAATGTGTGTTTTTTTATCCAGTGGGCCATAAGCGCCACAGTCGTGGCAGTGATACTTCTGGGCTCCCTTGTAGTCATGGCCGTTTTTGACGATGTTCTCGCTCCCGCATTTCGGGCACGTGCGCACGATGACCTCGACAATCATGCTTGCCTCCTGGAGTAGGTTGTCCTTATTCTACTCCATCAGTCAAAACGCGCCACTACCCGGGTTCTTTGCACATCGAGTTTGCTATTTGTCGGGGAGGTCTGCCGAGTGTTCGATTGATGTCATTCTCATTCTACCTACTTACCAGTTGCGCAGCAACATGATTCAACACTTGCCGAGCAAGTGCTTCCTGGCCTGGGGTAACGTTAAGGTGCACTTCAGAGATCAGAGCACCGAACCGAATCCAAAGCACATAGGCGGGTAAACCTTCGCCATCTATGCCTTGCCATAGCCGCCATGAATGCCCTTTCAGCAGTTCCGCAAGCGATTCCTGGGGTGGCGAAGTATTTTCTGCAACGAATTGCCATGAGCAACATTCCACAGGGTTGGGTAGAGAATCAAGGGCCGCTTGAGCCGCAGAAACAGACTGAAACTTGTAGGAAGCGCTGTTGATCAATATCCCATTTTTATCCTCTGGCATTACGACCACCAAATCTGTAACTTTTCCTTCATCCCAGCCGGTGATCAAACCGTAATCTCTCACCCCCCCTTTTTCGATAGCATTCTCGTGAGTGAACACTTTGACCTCTCCGAAAGAGGCGACATCTTCCACCTGAACCAGCCGATGTTTTTCCCCGGCACGAGAGACCTGCGCTTTGATAACCTGGCCTACTAATGCCAAGGCCAGGAAGACGACAGCAATCATTATAACGCTGCTAAAACGGCTCATCGCTTCGCTTAACCTCCTCGTATAACATGTGCGGTGGGGATGCCAGTCCGCCGCCCACTTGGAAGGGAATCTCCAGCTCAGGGCAACCTCTGTACAAGCTTTTCTTGAACGCCTAAGCTCCCTAAACACTACTCATTCGATGACATGATGCCGCAATAACCAACTCTAATTAGTCTAGCCACACAGTTGCTGAGTAGTTCATCGGCTCCATAGATCCATTGTGAATATTGGTTAGCCACCATTGTTTTGGAACTCCCAGCTTACTTTGTGGCACCTGCAACCACCATGTCCATTGGTCAATGCATCCATGGTTGCTGT
Organism: Ardenticatenia bacterium; assembly: GCA_030949995.1. Taxonomy (GTDB): domain Bacteria; phylum Chloroflexota; class Anaerolineae; order Ardenticatenales; family Ardenticatenaceae; genus WFWG01. Next base: position 96,208 of record JAUZRY010000009.1, on the reverse strand, counting down.
TACATGTTGTGGCATCACCACCTCGGCCATGAAAGTGCGGATTGTGGCCATGGGGGAACTACCAGACGGCCAGAACATGCCACCACTGGGGGAATTCAAAGTGGTCTGCCCTCACATCCGGAGCCCACCATTTCGGAGTTGCGCTTAAAAGCGAAGTGAACAGTTGAGACCCAGACATATCTAATGGAGAGACACCCAAAGTTATCTTCTTTATCAGCCTATCGGTAACATGATTCAACAATTGTTGCCCGAACACATCTTGTCCTGGCCAAACATTAATATGTGTTTCAGCGATGTAAGAATCGTGCTGAATCCAGAGAACATAAGCAGGTAATCCCTCATCATCCACTCCTTGCCATGCATGCCACCTCTGCCCTCTTAAAGCTTCTGCAACGGCCCTATCGAACACCGGGATGTCTTTCGCAACCGATCTCCATAACCCCTCGATAACCGGATCAGGCAAGTCATTGAGCGCTGCTTGAGCCGCAGCTTCCGATGGAAACTTATAAGATGCGCTGTTTATCAATGCCACATATTTACCTCCTTGAACGACAACGACCAAGTCTATCGAGCATCCTTCCTGCCAGTTTGTGAGCACACCGTGATCTCTTTGACCTCCTTTTTCAACGGTTCCCTCAGGAGTCAATACTTGCACATTTCCAAAAGGACGCACATCTTCTGGTCGGATCAAAAGACGGCCCTTGCGTATAAGGTCTGTGGAGGCCGGTTTCTGGGCTACCACCGCATCCGGCTCAGCGCTCATCAACAGGGCCACCAACACAACCATTATGAGTAATTTGATCTTGCACATAACACGTCTCCCAGATTATAGATACTCACCGGCCACTGCCGGTGGCATCTATATCTTACAACCGAAGAACAGTCCCTGTAAACTGTAGATTTCTACAGGTTGCACCTGTGGAAACCCACAGGTGCCCACACGAAAACCTCCCGCCGGCTTTCTACTTGCGAGGAGTTTCAGAACAGACCACGTTCTTTCGCCCACATCGCCGCCTCCACACGGGAAGCCACTCCTAACTTCCGCAAGATGTTGCTCACATGGAAATCCACTGTCCGCCCGGTGATGCTCAGAGCCCGGGCAATCTCCTTGTTGCTCAGCCCCTCCGCTACCAGCTTCAGCACCTCCAGCTCCCGCTCGGTTAGCCCACCGGGCCGCTCACCTTTTGCCCATTCTGCCACCTTTGCCGCCACTGAAGGGGTGAAGGATCCCTCCCCTTGCACGGCTGCACGCACTGCGGCCACAATCGCCTCCGGCGTTTCGTCTTTCAGCAGGTAGCCCACTGCCCCTGCTTCCAGCATCCCCCGCACATACTGGTCGTCGGAGTAGGCGCTGAGGGCAATAACGCGCGTGTGAAAGCCCCGCTCGCGGAGAGATATGGCGACCTCGGGTCCACTCATCCCGGGCATCTCACAGTCCAGCACCAGCACATCAGGATGTAACTGCTCCACGAGGACCAGCACGTCCTCTCCTCGCTCTGCTTCTCCCACAACTTCAATGTCGGGAGTTTGCGCCAGGAGTACTTTGAGTCCAAGCCGCAAGGCAGGATGATCGTCGGCCAGGAGCACACGGATGGGTCTGTTCACGGAGCTTCCTCCCGCAGCAGGGCCTCAAATTCTTCCGCCGCGTAGATCAGCCGCCCCGGGTGCTCGGTCAGGTCAAACCAGCGCCACTGAGGATCACCAGGGATGTGGTCCAGAAACCAGCAGAGGCTCTGCACCTGGGGTTCGTCGCGGATGACCCGATAGGCCGCAGTGAGCCAGCCAGGAGGATAGTTCCGCGCTGGCGGCACGCGGAGGTCCGGCGCATAGGTGTTAGAGGAAGTGATGTAAACGGGCAAGCCGCGCGTGGTGGAGTAGGCGTTGATGGTGTCCAGCAGTTCCCGATAGAGGCGAAACCCTTGCTGCGCTCCCTGCCATTCGGGGTTAGGGAGATCCAACCATGGCTCAGCTGAGGGGTTCTCTCCGGAGGCTTCCGGCCGCCCCGGCACATGCAAGGCAAACCCATCCGGGCCGGCCAAGGGGATGCCAGCGGCCATTTTGGCCCGCGTGCTCTCGTCCAGATATGCCACCAGTGTGTTCATGTAATTCAGCCAGGGCACGTCAATACGGTATGCCCGTTCCCCATCCTGATCACGCACCCAAGGCCGCACTGGTCCCACCAGGACCCGCACGCGGGGGTTGGCCGCACGCATCACTTGCACGGCGTTGTCTAGGTGGGCAGGGGGCTCCCCGTAGCCATTGAACATCCGCGCATACCACGCGGGGCTCACCGGTCGATCTGGCGATTGGGTATTGGCGTCTGCTGCGTTGTAACCGCTGCCCAGGAAGTACGCATACACGCCATCCAACCGTGCATCCCGCGCCAGGCGGTCCAGATAGTCCAGGTATTCGGTCAGGGCCACGTGGTCTCCACCAGGAGGGATGCTCTGGCCCCGTGCGTAGTCCACTCGCACCAGCACGCGCAAGCCCTGAGCCTGATACCGGTACACCCGCGCAGCCAGTGCATCAATGCCCCAGTATGGGTCCTCAGGGCGGGCATAGGTCAGGTCTACCACCCATCCCCGCCGCCCGTGCCAATCCCTATCAAGACGGGCAAAGACCAGACACAGCTTGGTCGCTGGTACCTCTCGTGGAGGCTGTGTGGTCGGTGGATCCCCTGTTGTGCTCATTCCCCGCAAGCGGCATCCTTTATTACAATCGTGGTAAAAGGCCAAGGTGAAGGCCTTTTCTCCTTCCAGAGCTTTCCCTTTCCATACCCACGTCCAGGTGCCGTTGTGGTTGTCCTGCCAGAAGTTCAGTGTGGCGGCACGGCCGTTTATTGTGAGCAGTACATAAGCCCAGGGAACCACGTCCGTCACCGAGACGGTCAAGGGAGTGCCTCCGCGCGGGAAGGTCGGGGAAAGAAGCATTTGTGGCCAAGAGAGAGCCGTATGCCCCGGCAGGTAGATGATCCGGCCGGAGATGGGCAGGAACCAGTAGCCGATGAGTACCAGGCCAATGAATGCCGCTCGAATCCACCACGTGCGCATGGTTTATGTCGCCTTTCGGAGGGTGAAGGAAGCCCGAGTGCCCCGTTCCGGTCCTTCGGTACGGCTCTCGATGTGGAGTGTGCTATCGTGACGCTTCAGGATTTCGTCCACAATGGCAAGGCCGAGTCCGCTTCCCTCTCCCGGAGCCTTCGTGCCCCGGTAGAAGCGCCGGGTGATGCGGGGCAGATCCGCAGCGGAGATGCCCGGTCCTTCGTCCCGCACTTCGCAGTAAACGCCTCCCTGCTGGTCTTCCAGGGCAATAGTGATCGTATCCCCTGGTCTACAGTAGGTAATTGCATTGTCCAGCAGGTTGAAAAAGACTTGGTAGAGCCGTTCTGGGTCGGCTAGGACGGGCGGCAGTGCGGCGTCTGCAATGAGGTCCAGGCGCAGTTCTTTCTTTTCAGCGTGGGGCCGGAGCATCGTCATGACCTGTTCCACTAAGGGGAGAATATCGATGGGCCGCAGGTCCAGTTCCGGGGTTGCGTCCAGTCTCGCCAGCTCTAACATCTGGTCTACCAGGTGAGAGAGGCGAGCTGCTTCGTCGCGCAGGATGTTCAATGATTGCTGGCGCATATCTGGAGGCACATTGGTCAGGTGAAGGATTTCTATGTGGGTGCGGATGGTGCCTAGGGGGTTGCGCAGTTCGTGGGCTAAGGTGCTGAGGAGCATTCGTGCTGCCTCAGTGGCCCGGTGATATGCGCTCACGTCCCACAGGAGGACGATATCCCCATAAGGGCCGGAGCGCACCCACCAGCGCACCACACGGTCTTCCGCGATCTCCACCTGGTGGTAGCGTCCCCTCATCTCCTCCATCAGGCGAGCCTCTGCCCGGTCGGCGAGGAGGGTACGGGCCCAAGGGATGTCCGGCAGGATGCCCTGGGGGCCGGGCAATCCCAGCAGGTGTTGGGCTGTGGTATTGGCTCGGTGGTACTCCCGGTGGCCGGTCAGGATGAGGAGACCGAGAGGTGCGTGTTCCCACTCATCTGCGAGTGGTGCTCGCCGTCGCGCTGGGGTGCGGGTGCCCAGCCACCAGGCGAGGATGACCATCCCTAGAGCCAGAACGATCATACTGTAGAGCACATATCGCGCATCTATGATGACCATCTGGCCACCCAACACACCCTTCGTTGAGGATGGACTAGGGATGCTCTTTGCAGTTGCCCCTCCCTGCGGTTGCTCCCATTCAGGGCAGGGGCATGTGTTCCCCGTCGTATTGGAATATCCGGGCATAAGCGGCCAAATTCCGCTGGGCCACCCCTCGAAAAGACAGGATGAACGGGAGCCACAGCGACCGCACATTCTCCGCCGGTTCTCATGCACCTCGCCACGCTTATACTCTCCCCAGTACTATGGTGCACCCGCTCATGCCGATACCCCACCTCTTCCAGAAAGGCATACCACTCGGTATACATCGCACTTTCCGGCGTCACGCGCCGGCGAAAGGCCACCTCCAAACTCGAACGCTTGACATCCGGCACCACTTCCACTACCACTTGGGCCATCTCGACTGCCCATCCTGATCAGGGCAGAGCATCATTCGCCGCCGCATCCCGCCCACGCCCCTGCTTCTTGTCCCGCCGCCGCGGCAGGCGCCCCAGGGCACGCGCTTGCACCTCCCCTTTAGGGAGACGCTCTTTATGCCCTGCCGTCTGTCAATCTCATCCACTTCCAACGTGCCCTGGAGAACATGCCTTCTTCCAAGCGCGGGCAGTGGTTATGTTTGACTGATGAGAGCCAGCCTTTGCTGGTTGTAGCGGAAGACAAAGAGCTTCAGGACAATTTCATGGAAAGTTTCCGATTTGGAGAACGAAAGGGTTTTTTGCGCACGAATCCTCCAATGCCAAAGCGTCTTCTCCGGCAGGTTCGGCCAGTCTCGTTTCCAAATCGGACAACGTTTCGGCTTCTTCTTGCCAACCCGATGTGCAAGTTTTTAGAGAGCAATGGCTTTATCGAACTGGAGCCGTGCATCCAGACCGATGTCGTAACAGAACCAAACGGCGAAGGTGTGGGCCAGGATGTTTCGCCACCAACGACAGAAGAGAGGCCACCGGTCTCGGGCCCCACCCGCTTCGCATGGAAGCGCTCCACGAGCTGGGCAATCTCGGTTTCGATGCGGCGGCGAACCTGGACCAGCCAACGGGGCCAGGGGGCTGGGTCGTGGCGGGCGCTTTTGAGCGATACGCTCGGACCAACCGGCACACGGGGGCCGGAAAGCGGTCCACGATGGAGAGGTAGGGGGCGTAGGGAATGGCCCGCAGCAAGTCCTGCCACAGGGCGGCTTTCACCCAAGTGAGATTGGCGGCCTGGCGCCCGAAGGTGGTGCGGTGCACATCCCGCAAGGCGGGAAACCAGTCTGCCCAATAGCGGCGGAAGCAGTGGGAAATGGCCTTATCGGTGTCGAGGCCCAGGCATTCGCCCACAATTTCCATGGTCAACACCTCGGCATCGCTCAGTTGAGGTTGGGGGCCCGGCGCCGGAGTCGAAGCTGTTTGGCCTTCAACCAGTCATCGATGAAGCAGTAGACAGCAATCAGAAACAGGGTATCTCCCATGGGAACCCTCCTTGCGGTTGGTTTCTCTGCTTACCTCATTTTACTGAGGGCTCCCTCTTCCTTCATCTCGGAAAATTTGCACATCGGGTTTGCTATTATCCCATATTCTCGCCCATGGGGCAATACCGCGTGCCCACAGCACAGCCCGACGAGGCAATTCGCCACTCGGGGAGCGGTGAACGTCAAGCGACACGCCACACACCTCTGCCAGCTCGCTATGCCCTCACCATTCCCGCCTGTGCAATTGGTGTCATGGGCCCCACAACAGGCCCCCCTCATCAAAATATTCACCTTGCCCGCAGACAACCCATTCCCATTTGAGGGGACAACTGATCGGCGTAGGCGTGGGCACAGTACTGCTTCCACAAATGACACCCACAACACCCAGTTCCTCCACGAATAAGAGGCAATTGTGCTGCAGCTTTCTTGGCGCCAGACCACATCCCCCACCAACCACAACGCAAGAGACGATGGCAATTTATGCCCCTGACCCCAATTGTACAAGAGGAGTCATCTTTGCACGTTGTACAGAGCAACCTTCCGTTGCTCACTGCATGGAGGGTGCTTGACAAAAGTGGGACTTCGTGCTACAACTTATACCAGCTTCTGAACTTGATCGACAGCACCTTCACAACTGAATCGTGTCGGAAACGGGCTCCTGTGGCGGTAATCCAACGTGAACCGGAAACGCGGCGGCAAGCCGCGCTTTCACGCTTCCTTCACGGAGGGTTTGATCCTGGCTCAGGATGAACGCTGGCGGCGCGCCTAACACATGCAAGTCGAGCGAGCAGTCACGGCCGACAGGTCGTGGCGGGCGAGCGGCGGACGGGTGAGTAACACGTAGGCAACCTGCCCCGGAGACGGGGATAACCACCGGAAACGGTGGCTAATACCCGATGTCCCCGAGCTGCCGGTGGGCGGGTCGGGGAAAAGGGCGGGGCTCGAAAGGGTCTCGCGCCGCTCCGGGATGGGCCTGCGGCCTATCAGCTTGTTGGTGGGGTAACGGCCCACCAAGGCGATGACGGGTAGCTGGCCTGAGAGGGTGGTCAGCCACACGGGCACTGAGACACGGGCCCGACTCCTACGGGAGGCAGCAGTGAGGAATCTTGGGCAATGGGCGCAAGCTTGACCCAGCGACGCCGCGTGAGGGAAGACGCCCTTCGGGGTGTAAACCTCTTTTCTGGGGGACGAGCGTGGACGGTACCCCAGGAAGAAGCCACGGCTAACTCCGTGCCAGCAGCCGCGGTAAGACGGAGGTGGCGAGCGTTATCCGGATTTACTGGGCGTAAAGGGTCCGCAGGCGGCAGGCCAAGTCGGCGGTGAAAGCTCCCGGCTCAACCGGGAGAGGTCCGTCGAAACTGGCCCGCTCGAGGGTCGGAGAGGGGGGTGGAATTCCCGGTGTAGCGGTGAAATGCGCAGAGATCGGGAGGAACACCAGAGGCGAAGGCGGCCCCCTGGCCGACCCCTGACGCTCAGGGACGAAAGCGTGGGGAGCGATCGGGATTAGATACCCCGGTAGTCCACGCCGTAAACGATGGGTGCTGGGTGTCGGCCGTGCACAGCGGTCGGTGCCGAAGCTAACGCGCTAAGCACCCCGCCTGGGGAGTACGGCCGCAAGGCTAAAACTCAAAGGAATTGACGGGGGCCCGCACAAGCGGCGGAGCGTGTGGTTCAATTCGATGCAAAGCGAAGAACCTTACCCGGGCTTGACATGCCGGTGGTAGCCCCCCGAAAGGTCGGGCGACCCTCTCCGAGGGAGCCGGCACAGGTGCTGCATGGCTGTCGTCAGCTCGTGCCGTGAGGTGTTGGGTTAAGTCCCGCAACGAGCGCAACCCCTGCCGTGTGTTTCACGTGTCACACGGGACTGCCGGCGACAAGCCGGAGGAAGGTGGGGACGACGTCAAGTCAGCATGGCCTTCATGCCCGGGGCGACACACACGCTACAATGGCCGGTACAGTGGGCTGCTACCCCGCGAGGGGACGCCAATCCCCAAAGCCGGTCCCAGTTCGGATCGCAGTCTGCAACTCGACTGCGTGAAGCCGGAGTCGCTAGTAACCGCGTATCAGCCATGGCGCGGTGAATACGTTCCCGGGCCTTGTACACACCGCCCGTCACGTCATGGGAGTCGGCAACACCTGAAGTCGGTCGCCTAACCCCCTCCGGGAGGGCGCCGCCGAGGGTGGGGCCGGCGACTGGGACGAAGTCGTAACAAGGTAGCCGTACCGGAAGGTGCGGCTGGATCACCTCCTTTCTAGGGTGATTGTCATCGCCATGGAAGCCTTGTTTCCGGCACGGCTCAGTTGTGAAGGAAGTGGCCTTGTTACCGCGCCAGCGCGTGTTGGCGCGGTTTTTCTTTGTGCCCAACTCCCGTACTTTGCCACGCTCACTTCTCTCCTCTATAATTAGACAACAGTACAGGCACATGTGACTCCGAACGGCGCTTGACGATGCTGATAGGTATCCGGGCACTGCACAAGGCCGAGTTCAAGGATTGGCTTTGGATATGGGAACCCAGAAGCACATGCCAAATATTCTTGCCACTTATACGCAACAGATGATATTATTGCTTGGTTTTCTAAGATAAAAAGAGCATTCTCAGCGGAACCAAAACATGACTCAGAATCATTCCTTTCCTCCCATCCTCGTCCTCCACTACCACGAGGTGGGACTCAAGGGCAAAAACCGGGCGTTCTTCGAGCGCATCTTGGCGCGCAACGTGAATCGGGCACTCCGGGGACTAGGGCCCGCCACGACGCGCCGGTTGAGGGGGCGGTTGCTTGTGGAAGGAGTGCCGGCGTCAGCACTTCCCCAGGCGGTGGCGCGGCTCCAAAAGGTTTTCGGGCTGGCCACCATCAGCCCCGGCGTCGAAGTCCCTCCAACCTTGGAGGCCATGGCACGCGCGGCAGTGGCTCTCGTGGACGGAGAGCGCCTCCCTTCGTTCGCCGTGCGGGCTCGGCGCGCCGAAAAACATTACCCGTTCACTTCCCAAGAGATCGGCCAGGTTGTCGGGGCTGCAGTGGTGGAGGCCACGGGCGCGCCGGTGAACTTGCGCCGCCCACACGTGGAAATCTTCGTGGAAGTGGCCAACGAGCGCGCTTTTGTCTCCACCTCCCGCTTCCGTGGCCCGGGTGGTCTGCCCGTGGGCACCAGTGGCGTCGGGGTCGTGCTCTTCAGTGCCGGCATTGACTCGCCTGTGGCTGCCTGGCGCATGATGAAGCGCGGCATGGAAGTAGTACTGGTGCACTTCCACTCCCAACCCTTCGCCGACCGGTCCAGCGAGGACAAATCCCGCCGCCTGGCTGCCATCCTAGCCGAGTGGCACGGCCCTATTGAGCTCGTCATCGTCCCCCTCATCGACGCCCAACAAGCTATCATCGCCTACACGCCCGAACCCTACCGCACCCTCCTCTACCGCCGCATGATGTTCCGGGTGGCCGAACGTGTGGCCCGCGCGCGACGTGCGCACGCGCTCATCACCGGTGACTCCTTAGGCCAGGTGGCCAGCCAAACCATCGAGAACTTGACCGCGGTCACCGAGGCCACGTCCATGCTCGTCCTACGCCCCTTGGTTGGTTATGACAAGTCCGAGATCATTGCCGAGGCCCAGCGTATTGGCACCTACGAGGTCAGCATCTTGCCCCAAGATGATGCCTGCACCTTGCTCGACCCACGCCGCGTGGAGACGCGCGCCACGGTGGAAGCCGTGCGACACGCCGAGGCCGGCTTGGATGTGGAGGCCCTGGCCGACGCGACCTTTGCCCAAGCCCTCTCAGAACGCATCGTGCCCCCGTGGTGGCACGTCCAAACGGAGACACCACGCCCGGAGAAGGAGCCATCATGTCCGCCCAGTTGAAGGCACAATTGCGCCACCGCTTGGAAGAGGCACGTGCGCGCACGATCGCCCTCATCGCCCATGCGCCCCCAGAAACTCTGCTCCGTGCCCGCGTGACCGAGACGTGGACAGCCCGAGACGTGCTGGCCCACTTGGCACTGAGTGAGGCCGATCACCGCGTGGCCGTTGAGCACCAGGAGAAAGCCCGCCAGTTGGCCGCCGACGGGTTTGACTTAGACCGGTGGAATGCCGAGCGGCTGGCAGAGGTTGCTCATTTGGGCCCCGAAGAAATCCTAGCCCGCATGGCTCACGAACGGGCCACAACCCTTGTCCTGCTCGACACCGTGCCGGAGAAGGCGCTGCGCGCCCAGTCCGTCTTCCACCCTGTCTTCGGCGAACTGGCGTTGGGCAAGATCTTTCGCATCATCGCCTACCACGAGCGCCTGCACGCCTCCGAACTGGCCCGTGCACTGAACGCCACGCCCTAAGCGCAACCACACAAGGGCGGAGCCACATTACCATGGTCGAGGAGCTGCACCGGTTCTTTGAGACGAATAAACTCATCGTCCTGGCCATTTACGCCCAGACGTACTACACCCTGGCCCTTGTGGTCATGTTACAGTGGCGCCAGGAAAGCGGCCTGGAACTGGCCCGGTCGGTGCCCTACTTGTCCGCCTTTGCCCTGACCATGGCACTCGTCATTTGGGGTGACATTTTCATTCCCTTTCAACAGACATACCTCGCGCCAACGGCCGTGCGCCTGTTACGCGCCGTTCAGGTCGGGCTCCTGGTGATCGGTTACTGCTGTCTGTTGCGCTTCGGCATTCACCTCAACTGGGAATCCCTGTGGGTGCGGCGCATTCCTCAGGTGATGGCCTTTGGCGGGTTGGCCTTTGTGGCCCTGAGCACGCTCTACGGCCTGGATGCTGAAACTCAGCGCATGAGAGTAGAACAAATTGGACGCCTCTTCGTGGTTTACCCGGGCAGCTTCACCACTGCCTGGGGACTGCGCGGCCAAGCGGAGAAAATCGAGGCCTTGGGCCTGCCCTCCTACATCGTCGAGTGGTTGCGGGTGGCCGGCTTCTCCTTCGGCGCCTACGCCATCTTCGGAGGCATTCTTATTCCCCTCTCGCCCGCCGGCACCACCATTCTGGACAACGTGTTGGGCATTCCGGTCGCCATTCCCCGCAGCATGATCATTGCCGTGTTGACGGTCGCCATGCTGCGCGCCCTCTCCATCTTCCGATACGAGCTCCAACGTCTCATCGCCGAGATGGGGCGCGCTCAAGCCTTGGCCGCCGACCGACAGCGCATCGGCCGGGAGCTGCACGACGGCACCATCCAGGCCATCTACGGCGCTGGGCTCATGCTCCAGAACGTGCTCCACCTCGTGCGCGAGAACCCCGACGTAGCCGAAGCCCACATTCGGTCCATCATGGCTTCCCTGAACCAAACCATCGCCGACATCCGGCGCTACATCTACGATCTCGCCGGCGATGAGGGCGAGTTGGAGGAGCGGCTGAGCCACCTGACCGCCGAGATGCGCTCTCAAACCGGCCTGGAAATCGAGTACCGCATCGAGGGCAAACCGCCACGCCTGCCCGAGCCTGTGCAGGAACACATCTTCCAAATTGTGCGCGAGGCGCTGACCAATGCCCACAAGCATAGCGGTGGCACTCGGGTGACCGTGCTCCTGAGAAGTGACGCGGATGCCCTGCGGGTCGTTGTGGGCGACAACGGCCGAGGACTGCCGCCCGGAGGGGCCGCACGGCGCGGGGGGCAAGGGGTGCCAAACATTCTCTCCCGTGCCCAACTTCTCGGCGGCCGGGCCTCCATTCGTAACCGGCCCGGAGGTGGTACGGTTGTGGAGGTCGAGATACCCTACCTCAACACGTCCATCTGGCGCTTAGGCACCGGTGCCCAAGGCAAAGAGAACGGTGACAGACGGGGGATTTCTCATGAGACACCTGCGAATCCTGCTCGTTGATGACCACGAAGTGGTGCGATTGGGCCTGAAGGCACTTTTGGAACGCTATCCCCACTTTGAAGTGGTCGCCGAAGCGAGTACGGCCGACGAGGCCGTGGCCCGTGTTCACCAGTACCGGCCCGACGTCGTGGTCATGGACATCCGGCTGCCCGGCCGGAGTGGTATTGAAGCCACGAGGGAGATCAAGGCCGCGTATCCCGACGTAGAAGTCATTATTCTCACCTCATACGCCGAGGATGAGCTCCTCTTCGAGGCCATCCAAGCTGGCGCCTCAGGATACGTGTTGAAGCAAATCGGCAGCGACGATTTGGTGCGAGCGCTGGAGACCGTAGGGCGAGGTGAGGCCCTGCTCGATCCCCGCCTCACCCGCCGGGTGCTCGAACGTGTCCGCGACGCCGAGCGCCAGGCGGCCGCCTCGGCCTTTAAGGAGCTGACCGAGCAGGAGATGCGCGTGTTGGCCTTGGTGGCCGAGGGCAAGACCAACAAGGAGATCGCCCACGCGATGTACTTGAGCGAGGGCACAGTGCGCAACTACGTGAGCAACCTCCTGCACAAGTTGGGCGTCAGCAACCGGGCAGAGGCCGCCGCCTTTGCTGTGCAACACCGCATTTGGGAGTATTTGCCCAAGTAATCCACCGGAGGTCCCCCATGCGCGTTTCCATTGCTCAGTTCGATGTCACGTGTGGCGCTCCCCAGGACAACCTGGCCGTTGTGCGCGAGATGGCCGGCGAGGCCGCGGCGCGCCGTTCCGACGTGCTCATGCTCCCCGAGCTGTGGGGCAGCGGATACGACTTGGAACGCGCCGACCACTACGCCACCGGGCTTGACGAGGGGCTCTTCGCCGAAATGGCCCGCTTGGCCTCCACCCACAACCTGTACATCTACGGCTCGCTCCTGAGCACTGTGCACGGCCGCCCCCCCACCAACACGGCTGCCCTCTTCGCGCCCGACGGCCGCCTGGTGGCCGAGTACAGCAAGCTCCACCTCTTCCGTCTCATGGACGAGGACCGGTGGTTGGCCTCTGGGCCTCAGCCCGTTCTCGCTGAAACCCCTTGGGGCCCCGTTGGTCTGGCCATCTGTTACGACCTGCGATTCCCCGAACTCTTCCGCCACTACGCCCTGGAAGGTGCTCGGGCCTTCTGGATCGCAGCCCAGTGGCCCCTCGCGCGCGTGGACCACTGGCGCACGCTGCTCCGGGCCCGGGCCATCGAGAATCAGGCCTTCGTGATCGCCTGCAACCGGGTGGGCGAGACCGACGGCACTCCCTTTGGCGGCCACTCGGCCATCATTGGCCCTTGGGGCGAGATCGTGGCCGAGGCGGGCACCAGTCCACTGCTGCTCACGGCTGACATCCAGGTGGACGCCGTGGAGCACGTGCGGCGCACGATCCCCGTCTTCGAGGACCGCCGGCCCGACGTGTATGGCCTTGCCAGCCCCCAACAGATTGCAAGGAGCACACCATGACACCTCCTCCTGTCCCCCCAGTGGTTTCCGGCGGCCTACCCGGCGTGGGCCACGCGCTGGCCTTCTACCGGAACATGCCCGCTCTTATGTGGCGTGGTTACCGAGAACACGGCCGTGTGTTCGCCTATCGCCTCTTCACCCAGAATGTGGCCGTTGTCATTGGACCAGAACACCATCGCACCTTCTTCACCCAGACCGACACAACGCTCGACATGGCCAAGCCCTACGCCTTCATCCGGGCCATCTTCGGTGACCTCGCCTTCCTCGGCTCCACCGAGAAGTACAAGGCCCAGCGGTCGATCATCCACCTCCCCTTTCGCCGTGAGAAGATGGCCCACTACCTCACTGTCATGCAGGAACGCGTTCAAGCGTGGCTGAACACTATGCCCGATGAGGGCGAGATTGAACTGGTTGACCAGATTGGGCATGTCGTTCAAGATGTGGCCGGATATGCCCTCATGGGCGCCGACTTCCAGGAACACGTGGGGGCCGAGTTCTGGGCCCTGTACGCGGACCTGAGCGCAGCCCTGGACCCATTCCTCCCACCCCACTGGCCTCTGCCCAAGTTTCGGCGCCGAGACCGGGCCAAAGCGAGAATGGTCGAGATCCTGCGCCCCATCATCGCCGAACGACGGGCACACCCGGAACAGTATGATGACTTCCTCCAAGACTTCGTCACCGCCCGCGACCGGAACGGCCCGCCCTCTGGACGACGACGAGCTCATCTCCCTCATTCTGGGCATGAACTTCGCCGGACACGAAACCACGACTGGCCAAGCGGCTTGGACGATCATCCAACTCCTCCAGAATCCCTGGTACCTGGAGCTGGTGCAGGCCGAGATCGCCCGCCACCTGCCGCCGGGCACGCCCATCGACCGCCGGGTGATCCAAGCCATGCCCCACCTCAACTGGGCCATCCGCGAGACCGAACGCATGCGCCCCTCGGCGGAAATGCTGATGCGGTACGTGACCGAGGCCACCCGGTTCGGCACCTACGTGGTGCCCGAAGGATGGCTCGTCCCAGACGGCCACCGTGGTCGCCCACTTCCTGCCAGAGCTCTTTGCCGACCCCTTCACGTATGACCCGTTGCGCTTTGCCCCCGGCCGGGAGGAGGACAAGGCAGATCGTTTCGCGCTCATCGGTTTCGGTGGGGGCATTCACAAGTGTGCGGGCATGAACTTTGCCAACCAGGAGATGTTCGTGATCACGGCCTTGCTCTTCCAACAATTCGACGTTGAGTTGCTCACACCGTCACCCAGTGTGGAGCGGGGGTTAGGTGCGTCCCGACCCACACCCACGTGGATCAGGCTCAAGCGCAAAGCACATTTCACCCGGCCGAACACTTTCCTCTCATCGGCCGCCGGGGGATCTTGGCTCAAAACGCCCACGTGAAGGCGTTCAAGACGTGTGGAGGCACATAATGAGCGATGGACGCGTGACACACCCTCTCCTCGTCGCCTCGCGCAACGCCGACATTGGCTTTGCAGCGGGCATGGAGCTCCTGCGTGCAGGCGCTCCGGCGCTGGACGCGGCTGTCGCCGTCGTGCAGCGTGTAGAAGACAATCCCAAGGACCACACCGTTGGCTACGGGGGATTGCCCAACCTGCACGGTGACGTGGAGCTCGACGCCATGGTCATGGACGGCTCCACGCTGAAAGCCGGCGCGGTGGCCGCGTTGAAGGGATTCCGCCATCCCGTTGTCATCGCCCGCAAGGTTCTCGAAACACTGCCCCACGTCCTCTTGGCCGGCGAGGGGGCTGCCGAGTTCGCCCGCGAAATGGGCTTCGAGGAAGAATCCCTCCTCACCGACGAGGCCCGCACCATTTGGAAACGCCGCCTGGAGGCAGAGGCCGATGGGCTTCCCCCGGGTGTGGCCCGTTATTACCGTCACATGGCCCGCCTCGCGCGCTCGCTGGCCAAAGATCCCGAGGCCGCCGCCCAGGAGCACGGGACTGACGTGACCGGCACCGTGATCGTGATCGCCCAGGACCACGCAGGCCACTTGGCCGTGGCCACCAGCACCAGCGGTTGGGCGTGGAAATACCCCGGCCGCGTGGGGGACACGCCCATCCCCGGCGCCGGGGGGTATGCCGACAACCGATACGGCGCTGCCGGCTGCACTGGCCGAGGGGAGATGGCCATGCGTGCCGTGACGGCCCGCTCCGTCGTGCTCTACATGAAAATGGGATTGCCCCTCTGGAGCGCTGCTCGGGAAGCCGTGCTCGACCTCTACGCCCTCGAAGACGAGTTTGCCAGCGGTGTCACCCTGTACGCCGTGGACGCCCACGGCAACCACGTCGGGATGAGCAACCAGGAGGGGCGCACCTATATTTTTCAAACAGCCCACATGACAGCCCCCGCGGAACGCCCTTGCATCTTCGTGGGCCCCGATGGGCGGTGGCACATTCCATCATCATGAGCGTTGCCCATCTTGAGAGGTCAGGGGCCACGACGAGCACGCTGTGGGCCGTGAGCTTGAAGTTGGATGCCGTGGGGAGTGTGCAATGCAAGTGAAATCATCTTCGGCGCCACGCGTTCTCGTGGTGAGTACTGATCGGCTGCTCGCGGAGGACGTGTACCGCGTGTTGACCCGGGAAGGGCACGATGTTTTTCTCGCCGACGCTTTCGAGGAAGCCTCGGTGCTCACCAAACACGTGCGCCCTCATCTCGTCATCGTGGATTTCACCAACTCCCCGGAACGAGGGGCTGCGTTCTGCCGCCACCTGCGGGCCAGGCGGACATACCCCAGCCTGTTGATCCTTGTGCTCATCGGCTCCCACGAGATCGCCGAACGCGTTGCTGCCCTCGAGGCCGGCGGGGACGACTACATCGTCAAACCCTTTCACCCCGATGAACTTCTCTACCGCGCGAAGAGTCTCCTCGTGCGGGGCGCAACCATGCCCATCTCTTTGGCCCCTGGCTACGAATGGCGAGGCCGCGTTGTAGCCTGTTTTGGCTCCAAGGGAGGCGTCGGCACCACAACGGTTGCGGTGAACTGCGCCATAGCACTCAGGCGCCTCACCTCCAGCCCCGTCGTGCTGGTGGACGCTGATCTCCACTTCGGGGACGTGGGCATTCACTTGGATCTGAGCGCGCCACCCGACATGAGCCACCTGTTGGACCATGTGGATCACCTCTCCCCCCTCGTCATCCAGCGGGCCGTACAACAGCACATTTCAGGCATCCACGTGCTGTTGAGCCCCACTGGCCCCGAACGGGCCCGGTCCATGACAGCCGAACATATGGCTACCATCTTGAGTGTGCTCAGCGCCATGTACGACTATGTGCTGGTGGACTGTCACGCCGGTTACGATGACCCGACCATGGCCGTGTTGTCCGAAGCGGACGACATTCTGTTCGTGCTGACGCCGGAGATCAGCCCTATCCACAACGCCAGCAGCTTTCTCCACGCGGCCGACCGCATGGGCGTGCTCCCATCATCTGTCCGCCTAGTGCTCAACCGCGTCAACTCCAACGCCAACATCGGGACGAAGGAGGTGGAACGCTTCGTGAAGGTTCCGGTGGCATTCCGGCTGGTGAGCAGCGGGCGCCACGTGGTCCAAAGCATCACGCGGGGCGTGCCAATGGTGATGGGTGAGCCCTCGCATCCCTTCTCCGAACAGATCGTGGAGATGGCTAGGGCGCTGGTCACCTTAGGCGTTACTCCACGCCTTCAGGTGAGCTGAGGGGGGTGCCAAACGGCTATTCTCTGTTTCACACACGTTACACGTTTCCAGGAAAGGATGTGAACAATGCGCACCCACCTTCTGTTCACCTCTGTGGTCGTCTTCCTCGTCAGCCTTATTGCCTGTCAGGTTGCCACTGTGACACCATCCCCCACACAGGAGCCCACAGCTCCTTTCCCGCCCCGCCCCACGTTTACGCCTCCTGCTCCCCAAGACCCTGATACCACACCGGCCCAGCCTCCGCCAATAGCCGGGCGTTCAACGTTCTTGCCCCTGATTCACAACAACCAGAAACCCTCCCCAACGCCTCCTCTCCTTCCGCCCCAGGAGACGGCCAATGCCCCTACCCAAGAGGAATCCCCCCGTCTCGTGCTGCGGGATGACCTGCCCCCACTCAGCCTGCCCGAGTGGCCCCGGCCGGCCAACGACAACGGGCGATGTATGCACTTCCTGCGCAACCAATATTTCACCGAGGAGGATCTGGATCGCAACCTGGCACGCCTCCAACAACTCGGGGCCAAGTGGACATTGGTGGTCTACGCTGACGAGAACATTTTGAAGATGGCCGCGCCCAAATTTGCAGCCGCCGGCATTGTGCCTGTTTGGCGCAAGATGTTGCGCCCCTATGAACGATATTTTGGGTGGCAACGGGACATCAACATCGTGACTTCATTCGGGCTTCCCCCCTACTTTCAGCTCTACAACGAGCCCAGTCTACCTGCGGAGTGGGAGGGAGAACGTGCTCCCCAGGAGGAGGACCAACAGAAGTTCCTCGACGGGCTCATGCAGGCCACGCAGGACGTGTACAACGCCGGCGGATTGGTAGGATGGCAGTTTGTCAGCCAGGAATGGCTCACAGCCGCCCTCGACGAGCTAGAGCGCCGTGGTGGGGAACGAGTGCTGGCACGCTTCTTCTTCATCCCCCATCCCTATGGGCTCAACCACCCCCCCGAGTACACCGAGGACGTCAATGGGGTGCTCGGCTTTCTCGTCTTCGCCCGCCTCTTCCAGGAACGCTACGGCTTCGTCCCGCCCATGATCGCGGGCGAAGGGGGATGGAAGATCAACAACGATGCCGACGCCCGCTTTCCCAAAATTGATGACACCTTGCACCGCGACTACCATGTGGAACTCTTCCTCTGGTTCCGGGATGGCCGCCTGAGCAACGGAGACCCGCTGCCCGACTACCTCTTTGCCTTCTGCCCTTGGCTCATCGCCGACAAGATGGACGACAACGCCTGGTGGGACAGCTTTGCCGGCGACCGCCTGATGACCATAGAGGCTGTCTCCAACCTGCCTCCCTTTGTACGTCGCTTCTCGTGGGATCAATAGAGAGACCGTGGCCGGTGGGGAGCTTCTCAGTTGACAAAACCGAAAACCCCATTAGAATACCACCGGTTAGCCCCCATCGTCTAGAGGACCAGGACACCACCCTTTCAAGGTGGAGACAGGGGTTCGAATCCCCTTGGGGGCATCTGCCACCGGTTTGCCCGTGCGCCGGTGGCGTTTGCATTTGGACACGTCCCCTGAAAACGCCGTGGCTCGACGTAATCTGTGTACGCCCCCAGCCCCCAGCCGTTCCTGCGCGGTCACACTCTGGACAACATGCTCTGTGGAACTAGGAGATAGTGATCCAAATCGCCCTCGGCACACGTATACCTTGACGGAAGTTTCGGCCATCAAGCCACATCTAAAGATGTCCTAAGGAGGAGGATCCCATGAAACGAGTGATATCGTTGATTGTGGCGGTCGTTCTGATGTTGAGCACTTCTCTTGTGCCCGCTCTGGCTCAGATGGAACCCTCGGTGGAAGTCTCAGACCAAGATGTTACCGGCAACACGGTTGTGGTGGCCAAGGTGGTCTACGATCAGGCGGGCTGGATCGTGATTCACAAGGACCAGGATGGCAAGCCCGGGTCTATTATCGGATGGGCCGCTATCCAGGCTGGTGAGAACGTAAACGTGCAAGTGACCTTGCAAGAAGAGCTAATGGAGACCACAACGCTATGGGCCATGCTCCACACCGACGTCGGTACCATTGGCGAATTCGACGGAGATCCGTCAGTGAAAGTCAATGACCAGACGGTGATGGCTGCCTTCACAGCCACACCCGCCATGCAAGAAGGCATGCAAGACGATCAAATGGCCGGCCCGTACATCAAGGTGAGCGACCAGACCTCCGACGGCACCACGGTGGTGGTGGACGAGGTGAACTACGATCAGCCTGGCCTTGTAGTCATCCACAAGGAGGCGGATGGTAAACCCGGGCCCGCCATTGGGTGGACAGCCCTCCAGCCCGGCAAAAACACGAACGTGGAAGTGAGCCTGAGCGAGACGGTGTCCGACGGACAGAAGCTGTTTGCCATGCTCCACTCCGACGTCGGCACGGTGGGTGAATTCGACGGAGATCCGTCGGTGAAAGTGGACGATCAGACGGTGGTCCAAGCCTTCACCGTCAGCGTCGCCCCGGCAACTCTGCCCGTGACCGGCAGCGACAGCGCCATCCCCTTCTGGCCAATGGTGCTCTTGGCCGCCGGTGGCCTCTTGGTGTTGGGCGGGGTGGTTTACCGGCTACGCCTTCAGGAGTAAGGTACACACCCCTCTGCTCTGAAAACAACGGGGGACAGGGATATATCCTGTCCCCCGTTTGTGTCCCATACCGCAACCGAGTTCCTGCTCTCCTCGTACACTCCACCACAGTGTACCAGAAGTCGGAACCAAGCTCAGCTTCCACACACCATACCAGTACGGAGGTCACCTGCATGGCCCACAAGGAGAGCGTTCATCCTGACGACCACCGGGCACCAGCACGTTCTCACGAATCTTTTCCGAAAACACAGGACGCCATTCGCGATGACGACCGCCTTCTCGCCGCGCTCTGTTATGCTTCACAGATTGTGGCCCCACTGCTCGTGCCGGCTATCGTGCTCCTTGTGGAGCACTACCGGCGTCGCTCTTTTGTACGCTACCACGCCGTGCAGAGCCTGGCCCTCACCTTAGCACTCGCCGTTGTGCTGGCGACCATCCCTGTCAGCACTCTCGTGGTCCAAGTGCTCCCGATTGTCGGCACTCTCATCAGCTTGGTGGTGTTCTGTCTGATGCCCGTGGCCGGCCTTGCAGTCCTGGTCATGTACCTCTTCTACACGGTGGAGGCGTTCAAAGGGCGACGGTTCACAGTTCCCCTGCTGACCGACTTCCTGGAGGCACAGGGGATGGTCTCCACACAACCGTGAGCCTCACGGCCTGCAGGTGCCGGGCGAAGGGGGCTGTACGACGACGCGCACTTCGCGAAACCCGGCGACCGTTAGGAGAGCACGCACGGCCGTCTCCGCCCGCCGGTTCGCCTCGTCCAGCAGCCCGGTCTCACACGCCGTCTGGGTGATCTTCTCCAAGGCCACGCGCTCAGCCCGCGACTGCATCTCCGGGTCATCGGGCCCCAAGAGCCCCTTCTCGAAATCGTACACGTAGGAGCGTTCCACGTCGATCTTGCTATCCAGGATTTCGGGCGGTGGCAAGCGGACAATCACCGTATCACTGATCACCTGCACGTCATCCGCCGTTATCCGGCCCAAGTCCACGCCAGCACGCACTTCGCCGTAGGCCACGTAGAGCAACTTCGTCTGGCCGATCACGAAGGGGCCCAAGGTGCGGTCCCGGGACTGGGCGACGACCGCCTCCATGGAGAAAATGGCCGTCGTGAGCTCACTGGCCCCACGCACCTGGCGCACGACGATCGTGCGCATGTCCACCACAGGGGTGGGCTGAGGTTGTTGGAAGAGCTCTTGAGCACGGGTGATGAACGCCTGACCTTGTCGGTAAAGCCCCACGCCGACCAAGGTCACGAAGAGGAAAAAGGCTCCCAAGCCCATGAAGAACACAGCTGCGCTGAACCGCACGCATCCACCACGCGACCGGGCCGGCTGAGCAGAGGCAGCGGGTTCAGGACGCTCACCGCGCGTCATTGGGGGCGCTCCCGCTCGTCCGGCGGCAAGTGGGGGACCCCGCCTGGGAAGAGAGCGTGCGCTTTCAGCCCGTGGGCGCGCAACAGGCTGGCAGCGATGACCGCCCGCCCTCCGGCCGCGCAGACGGTGACAATCTCGGAGTGGGGGGGCAATTCGGTGATGTGCAGGTGCAACTCCCTCAGCGACCACAGGGTGGCACCCGGCACAACTCCTGTGGTGACCCACTCCATTGGCTCCCGCACGTCCACCACCGTCCACCTGGCCTCGTGGGTGCCCTGGCGGAAGGTGGTCAGATCCACCGTGGGGAACGGCACCAACACGAGATCACCTTCTCCAGCCCAGGAACTTATGGAGGAATCGTACCAGCCCACGACGGGATTGCGGCGTGTTCGGTGGACCATTTGGGTGACTTCCTCGGCCTCCACAGGATCGTCCCCCACGAAGAGCACAGCCGCACCCGGGTGGAGCAAGTACATCAGGCGCACCACCAAGTTCGGGTTCGTGGCGGGGATGTTGATAGAGCCGGGGAGGTGAACGCGCACGAAGTGCTCCGTGGGCCGCAAATCAACAACCGTCACCCGTCGGCTGACCACGTAATTCTTGAACTCCTCATCGCTCAGGGGTTTGGGATCGGGGGGGATGGCCTCTGGGTCCATCAAGCACCTCCTTCTGCTGAAGCGGACAGGCCCACGGTGTTTCTCCGCCGCCGTGGGCCGAGCTTGGACCCTGTCAGGGCAGTTCGGGAGGGCGCTCGCGCCTCACGAACTGCGGGTCACTGAGCTGGCCGGACGTGGTGAGGTCTCCGGCGCGCACCAACACCTCCACCCCGGGTTGGGCGGCCTCCCGGCGAATGTAGGCCAACCCAAACGGGCCCAAGGGGGTTTCCACAGCGCTGGTCAGCCGGCCCACAGGCTGGCCGGCCACCATGAGATCTCCTCCGGGGGGCACCATCTGTTCCAAATCCACACGCATCAGGTGTTGTTTGATCTTGCGATAGGTGTCAAGGCGGGCAACAACCTCTTGGCCGATGTAACATCCCTTGTCGAAGCGGATAGCGTGCCAGAGGCCGGCCTCCAGGGGATTGTACTCCTCTGTGATCTCGTGGTCGGCTGCGGGCCGACCATGCCACACGCGGAGTTGCTCCCACACCTCGCCATCGCCGACCACCAGGTCGTGCCGGGCACCTGCCGCCACTAGGCTAGCCCACACCACTTTGGCGTCGGCCCCTGCGGGCACCAACAGCCGGTAGCCCGGGGTGCCAAGGCCGGAGCCGGCAGCCACTAACACGGGTTCACCGTTCACTCGGCCCATCACACAGCGGCCGGTTTCGGGCAGCTCGTTGGAGAGGAGGGTATCAAGTACTTTGTCGCTTTGGGGCCCAACGAGGATGAAGAGGCAGCTCTGCTCGCTAACGTCGGTGACATGCACGTCATCGTTGAAGAAAATGAAACGCCGGAACCAGTTGGGCAACACGTGGCGCCGCTCTGGCGACGTGATAAGCCCCACATGTTCGCCCACCACAACGGCAGTGACCAGATCGATCATGCGGGCTTTGGCCGTCAGCACCACAGCCTCGATCACCTCACCCGGCCCGGCGCCCTCGAAGGCAGCCGTGGTCATGTTGTGGAGAAAGCGCAGGCGATCTTGCCCGCCCACATGGAGTCGTCCCCAGTGGCTCATGTCGAAGAGTGCACTCGCCTCCAGCGCGGCGCGGAAGGCGTCCTCTGACATAGCATTTCTCCTTTCCGGCGCGGTGTGTGGGCTCCCCTCCTCAATCTTACTCTGCCTCCCCGCCAAGGTCAAAGTCGTTGCACCGGCGAGCACATGTGCGACCAGAGTATCCGGTCACTTCTGTTCGGGTTGTCCGACGCCCTTCACCTGTGGCCCAAAGGTGAAGAGCAGGCCGTACCCGATCAAGCCGGCCATCAACGACGCGCCCAGAATGCCCAACTTGGCGTAATCCAGCACCTCGTGGCCGGGAAAGGCCAGGTTAGCAATGAAGAGGGCCACGGTGAACCCGATGCCTCCCAGCCAGCCGACGCCGAAGACGTGGCGCCAGGCCAGGGAGGCCGGCCGTTCGGCCAAGCCCAAGCGCACGCCCAGCCAGGACATCAGCGTGATGCCCAAGGGTTTGCCCACGAAGAGGCCCAAGAGCACGCCCAAGAAGACCGGGTGGCTCAACGTGCCGGCCGTATCCCCTTCCACGGTGACGCCAGCGTTGGCCAAGGCGAAGAGAGGTACGATGACAAAGGCCACCCAGGGGTGGAGCTCCGTCTCCAGGCGCTGCAACGTGGACTGTGCCTGTTCGGCCAGCGCCTCCAGCGTTGCCAGGCCAGACCGGTAGACGCTGGAGTGCTCGATGTGTTCGCGCATCTCGTAGAGCACCTGTTGGCTGCGCTTAATGAACTCCTCCCGGTCCAAAAAGCGGCGCACCGGGATCGCGAAGGCCATCAGCACACCGGCAATAGTCGCGTGGACGCCCGATTGCAGGAAGGCCCACCAGACGATCAGGCCCAGCAGGAAGTAGGGCCACGGCCTGTGAATGCGCGCGCGCGCCAACAACATGGCCATCCCGAAGACAGCCAATCCCACCAGCAGCCAGCGCACGTTGAGTTCAGCGGTGTAGAAGAGGGCGATGACCAGAATGCCGCCGATGTCGTCGGCAATGGCCAACGTCGTCAGAAAGATCTTGAGGGCGGATGGGGCGCGCCGTCCCAACAGGGCCAACACGCCCAAGGCAAAGGCGATGTCCGTGGCCACCGGAATGCCCCAGCCCCGCAGGTACTCCGGCGTGCCGAAAACGAGCATCACCGTCACGTAAATGAGGGCCGGCATGGCCATGCCCCCCACCGCCGCCATGAGGGGAAACATCACCCGCCTGGGTGAGGAGAGCTCGCCCACAGTGACCTCGCGCTTAATCTCCAGGCCCACCACAAAGAAGAAGACCGTCATGAGCGCGTCGTTGATCACTTTTTCCAAGGGCATGATGAGGGGGCGGGGCTCGAAGCCAATGACCAATTCCGTCTCCCACACGCGGTGGTAGAGCTCCTCCCAGGGGGAGTTGGCCCAGATCATGGCCAGTGTAGCGCTGAAGAGGATGAGGAGCCCGCCCGACGCCTCCAGCTCAGCGAAGCGCTGGAAGGAGGTCACGATGTACTGGAGGGGGCGGGGCAAAGGAGGCCCGACCCGTTCTCTGCGCAACGATGGAGCGGCCATACGCTGTTCTCCTCCTTCAACTTCTTCTTAACATGAGGAACATATCTGGCCGAACACGCCAAACACGTTGCACCAATTCAGGACTACACCTATCGACAAACGGCCGGATCACTCACGCCTGTGGGAACGCAAGCGCTCAATGCCCTGGGGCACCCGGTACGCACGCCAATCCACCGTTGCCTTGCCCGTCGTGCTCCACTCGGGGCGAAAGGCCGGCACGCAGATCGCCCATACCGTCAGGTCCTCCGCCTGGTGTGCCTCGACGGTGTACTGGGTGCCAGCCGGGAGCCACACAACAGCCCGAGGCTCCACCGTGTACTCCTCCTCTTGGGCCGTCACCAGGCCACGGCCGGACTCGACGATCAGCACTTCGTCGAACCGGTTCCGACGGACCACACTTCTGGTGCCGGCCGGCACGGTGATGTGGGCCACGCTGTAGTGGGGCGTGTTCGTGGCCTGGAGCCCGATGAGTTCCACCACGATGTGACCATCCTCCGTCTTCGTCCGGTAGCCTTCCCCAACAGTACATTTCATGTTCAGCTCCTCATCACAGTATGGGTTCGGAGCAACGGGGTTGGGAGGGCGAAGGAAATGTAGTGTTCTATCTCCCACCGGCAGGCCACAAGCGGGGGGATTGTATCACAGACTCCTCAAAGAGGCGAGTCCTATGGCACGGATTACCTGTTCACGGTTCCACGGTGAAGCGCACGGGTGGAGTGGTAACCTCCTCCCCGCCCACGCGCAACCGGGCTACCAGCATGTGATCGCCTGGCTGTAGGGGCCAGAAGAACTCGAAGGGCAGGCTGGTGAAACGGGACAACAGCACGCCGTCAAGCACCAGAAGCCCCTCCACTCCTTCCACAGGACGGGAGGCGTCCAGAAGGATGGCCAGTCGCTGGGTAGTACGGGGAACATTAGGGTCGATCTTGAAGCGGGTGCCGTTCACCGGAGAGGTGATCCGAACGTCCACAGTGGAGGCCACAGGCCTCGATGACGTGCGGGCACATGAACGGGTGGGTGGCAGGGACCATCCGTGTTCCTGAGCCCACCGCAGGGCCTCCGGGGGCGGCACGCGATAGACCCGGCGTTCCACCGGGCCAGTGCACGACGGTGCGGCCAACAGGCCAGTAGCCGTGTCCACGTTGACCGTCACATATGAGGCATCGTGCCGACGCGGTTCATAGCCGGCCACGAACCACTCCACGCGCTGTTCTGGGCAGAGGGGGGTCGGCAGTAACCCGCTCGCCGCACACACAGTGACCCGGACCAAGCCCTCCGGCGGCGTGAAGGGGAGAGGTGGCCTGTGGCGCAACACGTTGAGCATCACATCGCGCCAAATGGGAGCTGCGCCGTCCAAACCACTGACGCCGCGCATGGGCTCGCCGTTGGCATTGCCCACCCAGACACCCACCACCAAGTCCGGCGTGTACCCCAGCGTCCAGTTGTCGCGGAAGTCGGTCGTGGTGCCCGTCTTCACGGCGGCTGGCCGGTCGAGGCGTAGTGGGGAGTAGAGCCCAAAGACGGACGCGCGGGCATAGGGATCGGCCAGCACATCGGTCACCAGGAAGGCGACACGTGGGTCCAACACTCGCTGTCCCCTGTCGGGGCGACGGCGAAGGATCACTCGTCCTTCCGCGTCAGTGATCTCCACAATGGTGACAGGTGGCCGGTAGATACCGCCCGAAGCCAAGGTCGCATACGCGGCGGTTAACTCCAACAGTGTCACCTCACCGCCGCCCAACGTCACCGTCAAGTCGTACCGCTCGGGATCGGTCAGGGAGCGGATGCCCATGTCACGGGCAGTGCGCACCATGGCTTCCACACCCACGTACTTCAACACCTTGACGGCGATCACGTTGTTGCTGGTGGCCAAGGCCGTGCGCAGGCTAATGGGGCCCACGTGCTTGCGGTCAAAGTTTTGGGGTCGGTAGAGCGTGCCCTGCCGGGTGACAAAGGTGGTGGGCACGTCGGCCAGAACGGTGGCTGGCGAGAGGGGGCGCCCGTTGGGCGCCCGGGCTGGGTCAAAAGCCGTGGCATACGTGATCGGCTTGATGGCCGATCCGGGCTGGCGGGGCATCACCGCGGCGTTCACGGCCCCGTCCACGCTGCTGTCGAAGTAATCGGGGCTGCCCACCATGGCCAATACCTCCCCTGTGGTCGGGTCCATGACCACGACGGCCGCATTGCGCACCCGGCGGTCAAAGCCTTCGCGCAGGCGGGTCAAGTGGCGCCTCACAGCCGCTTCGGCCACATCCTGGACGGCCACGTCGAGCGTCGTGGTGATACGCCATCCCCCTTCAACGGGTGCTGTGGCCCCGTAGCGCGCCTCCAGCTCGCCGAGCACGTACATGACGAAGTGGGGCGCCTCAATGGGAAACGGCGTGGCGGCCAAGTCCAGAGGCGCTTCGGCCACCCGGCGGCCCTCTTCCGGGGTCAAGAAACCGTTGTTGACCATAAGTCGCACCACTTGGCGCCGGCGCTCCAATGCGGCCTCGGGGTTGAGGAGAGGGTTGTATTCGGCCGGCGCCTGGGGGAGCCCGGCCAGGAGGGCGCTTTCCGCCACGTCCAGCTCCCACACGTGTTTGCCGAAGTAGGCTTGGGCAGCCGCCTCGACGCCGTAGGCGAAATTGCCGTAGTAGGTGGTGTTCAAGTAGAGGGCAAGGAGCTCGTCCTTGGAGAAGGTGCGCTCCAGCCAGAGGGCCAGCACGCTCTCCCGCACCTTGCGCCGCCACGTGCGCTCCCGCCGCTCATCGGGTGGAAGGAGCAAGTTGCGCGCCACCTGCTGGGTGATCGTGGATCCGCCGGCCACGAGCCGTCCCGCGCGCACGTTCGCGCGGAGTGCCCGCAGGATGCCACGCCAGTCCACACCGGGATGTTGGTAAAAGGCCGCGTCCTCGGTGGCCAGTGTAGCCCGGCGCAGGGCGAGGGGAATGCGTTCCAAGGATACCCGGACGTGCTTGCCTCCCCCGGGCAATATCACTTCGTAGAGCAAATTGCCCCGCCGGTCGTAGATGCGGGCCGACGGAGTGGGGAGCCCATCGGCAACGGTGCGGGGATCCGGTAGATCACGTAACGCCCACCACCAAAGGCTCACACCGGCCAGGGTTATGCCCAAGAGGCCGACACAGGCTAATCGGACCACAATTCGACTCACAATCACACGGCCCCGCATCCGGATCATCCCGGTAGAAGATGGGCCCCGCTCTCCTGAACCACATGCACTGTGGGCGCCTCGGCCCGATGAGTGTCGTCGCCTATTCGGTGGGGAGCCGAGTAGACACGAAAGCTGTTGCGCCGCACGTAGCCGACCACAGTCATGTTCCACGCGCGGGCAAGTTGGACTGAAAAGCTGGTGGGCGAGGTACGGGAAATGACAATGGGCACCTCCATCTTGGCAGCTTTGTTCAACATCTCCGAACTAATGCGTCCTGTGGCTATTAGAACACGATCACGTGTCGCCAGGCCACGCTTGAGCGCCTGGCCCCACAGCCGGTCGATAGTGTTATGTCGCCCTACGTCCTCGGCCACCAGAAGAAGCTCATGTCCGTCGCTGAGCGCCGCCGTGTGCACCCCGCGGGCCTGTTGGTAAAAGCGGGCAGCCTGGTAGAGCTGCTGCATCAGCGCAGACACCTGCTCGGGCAAGAGCCGCAGGGCAGAGGAGAGCGGCGCATGTTGTTGGCTGATATCATCAAAGGTGACACCGCCCCCACATCCGGAGGTCACAATGGGGCGCACAGTGGGCGGGCGGAAGCTCAGGTCGTGCAGCCACACGTCCACGCAGCTCCGGTTGGGGCACACCTCCAGCGCACGAATGTCCTCTATGCCCCCGATAAACCCCTCAGAACGGAGAAACCCGATGGCGAGCTCGTCCAAGTGGTGGGGGGTACACATGAACGTGGCCAACTCGAAGCCGTTGACGTGAATACGCACCAGGCCCTCTTCGATCACATACCCTTCCACCGCTTGTGGCCCACCGTCCTGATACACCACATATGTAATCCGGCGGACACCTTCGGCCATCCTGACCCCTCCTGAATATGACAGGACATACGCCGTACCGGTTTCCACCACGGAGAGGCAACGGGTACGGTGTTTGGCGGTGCCATTCACCCCACGTGCTCAAGGCGTACCATACACTCTACCACAGGCTGTGCCAAGTGCCAAGCGATTCCCGTTTGCTCTCATGCTCTGCCTGGTTTATACTCTCGGCGCCGGAAACTCACTTCAGTTTCCGGGTGTGACTGCGCGAAATCCCGAGCAAGAGGGAGCACTATGGGGGATGCACAGCACCGTTTCGATTGGAGCAACCGACCACACCCGCGCCTCTTCATCCCCGGGCCCACCGAAGTGCGTCCGGAGGTGCTCGAAGCCCAGGCAGAACTGATGATCGGCCACCGCACCGAGGCGCTGGAAGCTCTCTTCGCCCGCGTGCAAGCACAAGCCCGTCGCCTCTTCTTCACTCAGGCCCGCGTTTACGTGACGGCCTCCTCGGGCATGGGGCTGCAGGAAGCAGCCATCCGCAACGGCGTCCGGGAGCGGGTGATCTGTTTTATCAACGGGGCGTTCAGCCAGCGCTGGGCAGATGTGGCCGACGGATGCGGCAAGGAGGCCGTGCGCGTGGCCGTGGAGTGGGGCCAACCCATCACGCCGGATGTTGTGGTGCAGGCCCTGCGAACACATGGCCCCGCCGACGCCATCACGGTAGTCCACAACGAAACCAGCACCGGTGTCATCAGCCCCATCGCCGACATTGCCGGCGCCGTGCGCGACGTGGCCCCGGACACGCTGATCTTCGTGGACGCGGTGAGCTCGTTGGCCGGCACGCCCATTTACTTCGACGAGTGGGGACTGGATATTTGTCTCACCTCCTCCCAGAAGGCGCTGGCCTGCCCGCCGGGCCTGGCCTTGGCCGCCGTGAGCGATCGTGTGCTGGAACGGGCCCACACAGTTAGCGGACGGGGCTGGTATTTCGACTTTCTCCTGCTGGAGAAGTACCTTCAGCGCAACACCACGCCGGCCACGCCGGCCATCTCCCTGCTGCGCGCCCTGCACGTGCAGCTCACCCACATTTTAGAAGTAGAGGGCCTGGACGCCCGCTTCGCGCGCCACCGCGAACTGGCCGAGATGACGTGGGCGTGGGTGCGCGCGCGGGGATTCGATTTCTTCGCGGCCGAGGGCTCCCGTTCTCCCACGGTCACCGCCGTGGCCAACACCCGCGGCGTGGACGTGAACGCCCTCAACACGTTCCTGAGAACACGGGGCATGGTCATCTCCAACGGCTATGGCCCCCTTAAAGGCCACACCTTCCGCATTGCGCACATGGGGGACACCACCTCCCAGGAGATGCACCACCTGCTCGACACCATGGACGAATTCCTGGCCACCACCTGAGCAGTGGTGGGACAATCGAGAGGCGAAGAAAGGAGCTCACGCACCCATGAGCGAGCAACGGCGCCCGCGAGTCTTGGTCACTGAACCCCTGGACGAGGCCGGTGTGACCCGCCTGCGCCAGTACGTTGATGTGGACGAGCGATTTGGCGTGTCCGAGGAGGAACTGGAGGCCATCATCCCCGAATACGAGGGACTGATCGTGCGCAGCCGCACCAAAGTGACCTCCAGGATCATTGAGGCTGGCAAGCGGCTGCGGGTCATCGGGCGGGCCGGCGTGGGCCTGGACAACATCGACGTCAGCACCGCTCGGGCTATGGGCATCGAAGTCCGCAACTGCCCTGACACGACTAGCGTCGCCGTGGCCGAGCACACCTTTGCCCTCCTGCTGGCCTTGGCACGTCGCCTCCCGGAAGCCGACCGCACCATGAAAGCCGGCCAGTGGGAGAAACGCCGCCTCAAGGGCGTCTCCCTTCGGGGCAAGACGATCGGCATTATCGGTTTCGGGCGCATTGGCCGCCAGGTGGCCCGTCTCGCTCAGGGCTTTGGCATGCGCGTGCTCGTCAACCAACCCCGTCTCACGCCCGAGCTGGCCTTGGAGGCCGGCGTCATCCCCTGCGACCTGCCCGAATTGCTGCGCGAGGCTGACGTGGTCACTCTCCACGTGCCCCTTCGGCCGGAGAATGTGGGGCTCATCGGCCGGGACGAGTTGGCCCTCATGAAGCCCTCGGCCTTTCTGATCAACACGGCCCGGGGCGGCCTGGTGGACGAAGAGGCGCTGCTGGAGGCGCTGGAGACCGGTGCGTTGGCCGGCGTCGGCCTCGACGTGTTCGCCGAGGAACCACCTGGCGATCACCCCCTTGTGCGTCACCCCCGTGTGGTGGCCACTCCCCACATCGGCGCCAGCACCGTGGAAGCCCAGCGAGACGCCGCCCTCTCCATCGCCGACCAGGTGATCGAGGTCCTCAGACGGCCTACCCAGGCCGCCAGCGTCCTCTCCCTCCAAATCGTGCCCGTGGACCACGTGGTGCCTCACGAGGCCACAGACCCCAAACACGTGGAACGCCTCAAGGAGGCCATTGTAGAACAGGGCGTGCTCGTCAACCCGCCGGTTGTAGTGGCACACCAACACGATCTCTACGTCGTGCTGGACGGCGCCACCCGCACCGAAGCCTTCCGCCGGCTCGGCATCCCCCACATCGTCGTGCAAGTGGTGAACCCAACCGACGCCGGCGTCACGCTTCACACCTGGCACCACGCCATCAGCGGGCCCTCCTGGGATGAGCTCAGCACCCTCCTCGAGGAAGTGCCCGGCCTCCGGCTCAACGAACAGCCGGCCGGCAACGTTCACGTGCGCCTCAAGGAGCAGGCAAACACTCTGGCTTACTTTCTCACCACAGATGGCCGGGCCTTTCTCGCCGTTCTGGACGACGGGAGCTTGGACCCCCTCGACGTGCTCAATGACGCAGTGGCCCGGTACACGGCATGGGGCCATGTGGCCCGCACCCTCATCACCGACGTGCAACGGCTCAGGGCAGCCTACCCGCAGGTGGTCGCCCTAGCCGTCTTCCCGCAGTTCTCCATTCAGGACGTGCTCGACATCGCCGCGCGGGGCAAGCACCTGCCTCAGGGCATCACGCGCTTCATCGTCCCCGGCCGGGTGTTGCGCCTGAACGCTCCCCTGGACATTCTGTGGGACGATCGTCCCCTGAGCGCAAAACAAAATTGGCTTGACGAGGTCGTGCAAGAAAAGCTGGCCCTCCGCCGAGTGCGATACTACCAGGAGCCCGTTGTCATCCTGGAGGAATAGCCGGCCGATCGCAGCAGCGGGTGAATCCCGCTCGCCTGCAGGGAAAGGAGAAGGCACCATGTCGTACCTGAACGTGGAAGAGTACCGTGTGCGCGTTCATCGGGATGATGGCGAAGTGGACGGCGCCGTCTGGGTCCGGGAAGGACAAGAATGGGAACTGGAAGCCGCCAACCTGCACCTCGTCGCGGACGCCTCGGCCGTGCCCGAAACGCGCCCCGACGTGTTCTTCGCCCGCCTGAAGGAGACGTTGGAGGCCGACGGCGTGCGCCTCTTGACTTGCGGCACCTGTGCCTTCTTCCGGCGTTCGGACGCCCCAGACGACGACGGATGGAAGGGATACTGTACGTGGTCTTCCGACGAGCTGCCCATCAGCCCACCCGAACACGTTACCCTCTTGGCGCCCAACTGTCACCGCTTCGCCTACCGCCAAGGTCCCCCCGAACCGGTGGACTCAACTTGGCTTGCCCAAGCCCGCAGCGCCGAGGAGGACCAGGAGGAGACCGCCGTGTTGCCCCAACTCGACAAACCGCGTGGCTTGATAGGCATCGTCCGGCGCCTGCTGGGTCGGACGCCAGCCACTCGTCCGGCCGTGCCCACCGCCATCATCGAACGTCCCGGCGGCCAACCCTGTCCCTGCTGTGGCACCCGGATGACCAACCGGGCTTCGATCTCCAACGTGGACGAGACGGGAAGCGAGCGCATTTTCAGCGTCTGGCGATGCCCACACTGCTTGGGCAACTTCCTGGACGACTGGCTGGAAGCCTTCGTGGGCAGCCGCGCCCGTGATGCCGAGCGCATTTACGTGGTGCCCCCTGCTGAGGCCAATATGGGGGTCAAGATGGTCGCCCGCTGCCCACGCCCTGACGAAAAGGGGTGCACATGTGTGGCCAACCGTCACTTCGACACGTGGGGAGATTTCCTCTACCAACACGGTCGGCGCATGAAACACCGGGAGAGCGTGGTCAGCCTGTGACGGACGGCGGCTGATGTGAACGACTTTCAACACACTCCAGGAGGAGAGGCACGATGCCCTACGGATACCACGGACGGATTCTCCACGTCAACCTTACAGATGGCACCCTTGAGGTGGAACACCCTGATGACTCCTTCTACCGCACCTACATGGGCGGCAGCGCTATGGGCCTCTGGTACCTGCTGCGGGATGTGGCCCCGGGCACGGACCCACTGGGGCCCGACAACCTGTTCGTCTTCAGCCTCAGCGTGGTGACAGGCGCGCCGGTCCACGGCCAAAGCCGGGCCACCGCCAACGCGCGCAGCCCGCTCACCGGAGGTGCCGGAGACTCGCAGGCCGGTGGCTTCTGGCCGGCCGAGTGCAAGTTCGCCGGCTTTGACGCCATCGTCATCCGGGGCAAGGCCCCAAAACCCGTCTACCTCTGGCTCCACGACGGCCAGGCCGAGTTGCGGGATGCGACCCACTTGTGGGGCCGTGACACGGGCGAGACGATGGCCGCCATTCGCCAAGAACTGGGCGACCGCCGCATCGAGGTGACCGCCATCGGCCCGGCCGGTGAACACTTGGTGCGTTTCGCCGCCATCATGAACATGGCCAATCGCGCCCACGGCCGCACGGGCATGGGCGCCGTCATGGGCTCCAAAAAACTCAAGGCCATCGCCGTGCGGGGGCGCCAACGCCCTGCCCTGTACGACCGCGACCGGGTGTTGGAACTGGCCCGCTGGGGGCGAGACCACGTGGAGCAGACCATCGGGGCCCTGGCCAAGTACGGCACCTCCGTGGTCGTCAAAGCCCAAAATTACGTGGGAGGCTTGCCCACCCGCAACTACGCCACCGGTGTCTTCGAGCACGCCAAGGCCATCTCGGGCCAGACCATGTACCACACCATTCTCGTGGGCCGGGACACGTGCTACGCCTGTGCCACCAAGTGCAAGCGCGTTGTCGAGATCACCGACGGCCCCTACCAAGTGGACCGCACCTACGGTGGGCCGGAGTACGAGACCTTGGCCACCTTCGGGGCGTATTGCTGTGTGGGCAACTTGGAAGCCATCGCCAAGGCCAACGAGCTCTGCAACCGGTACGGGCTCGACACCATCTCGGCAGGCGCAACCATCGCGTGGGCAATGGAGGCCTTCGAGGCCGGCGCCCTCACCTTGGCGGACACCGACGGCCTGGAGCTGCGCTTCGGCAACGCCGACGCCATGTTGGCCGCCTTAGACGCCCTCGCCCACCGCCGCGGCACCCTGGGCAACTTGCTCGCCGAAGGCTCCGAGCGGGCCGCGCAGGCCGTAGGACGGGGCAGCGACGCGTTCCTCATCACCGTCAAAGGCCAGGAGGCTCCGGCCCACATGCCCCAGATTAAACGCAGCCTGGGCCTCATCTACGCTGTCAACCCCTTTGGCGCCGACCACCAGTCCAGCGAGCACGACACCGCCTACCAGCCCGGCTCCAGCAAGCGGGAGCTGGAACGGCTCGCCATGTTAGGCCTCACATCCCCCCAGGATCTGGACGCCCTCAACCGCGAAAAAGTCGAATTTGCCCTCAAGACCCAAGACTTCTACTCCGCCCTGGACACTCTGGGGCTTTGCCAATTTGACTGGGGACCGGCCTGGCAGCTCTACGGCCCTGAACACCTGGCGGATTTCGTGCACGCTGTCACCGGCTGGGATGTGAGCTTGGACGAGCTCATGGCCGTGGGAGCGCGCCGGCTCAACATGTTGCGCGCCTTCAATGCCAGGGAAGGCATCGGCCGCGATGCCGACAAGCTCACCAAACGGCTCCACAAACAGCTCACCGAAGGGCCGTCCGAAGGGCTCCAGATCACGCCCGAGGAACTGGAACGGGCCAAGGACATCTACTACGAGCTGGCCGGGTGGGACGTGCGAACAGGATACCCGACGCGGGAAACCTTGGAGCGCCTTGGCCTGGGTTGGATCGACGTGAACACGGGGGGCAACGGGCGTGCGTGATCTGGCCCGGCCCGGCAAGGCCGAGGTGATTGTCATCGGGGAGGGCGTGGCCGCCCTGCTTGTGGCCCATCGCCTGGGGTTGGCCGGCCGGCGGACTGTACTGGTTCTAGAAGCCCCTTTCCGCCCTCCCCCCGGCCCGGCCGAGTGGATGACTGTACCCCTCATCGGCGGGGCCGAACGGCAGGCGTTGGCCCAGTCCGGCTGGGAGCACCTGGAACACCATGGGAACGCCCTCCCCGGCCTGCGATTCGGCGAGGCTGAGTGGGTGGCCGAGGAGAGCGCCCCTCGCCGTGTGCCGGCCCTCTGGTACGACGCTGCTCGCCTGCTGCCCGCCTTGGCCGATCGCGCCGGTGAAGCAGGCGTCAAAGTGGTGTGCACGCGTGTGCGGGGCATAAGCGTCATCGAGGGGCGCGTGTTGGGTGTCGTCACCGAGGCACGCCGGTGGGACGCGCGCCGGCTCGTCATCGCTGCAGAGCAACGTGAGCGCGCCCATGCCCTAACGCGCATGGCCCAGGTTCCCCAACAGATTCCGGAAACCACGTGGCCCCTGCGGCGGCTGCATCACGGAGAGAGCAGCGCGCGGTCCGGCCCTACTGGGCTCCTCTGGCCGGCTGAAGGGGGGCTGTGGCTCTGGGGCACTGTGCCCAACATTGAACAGAGCGGCCCCTGCTTGGCTAACGTGCCCCTCAGCCCGCCGGAGCACTCGCCGGCTGTGGGACCTGCCCCGCGCGTTCACGGCCTCTGGTGGGCCTTGGGAATGGCCGGTTGGCCTCTCGTGGCCGCTGGCGCGGCCCTTCGCCTGGCCCGCGAGCTGCTGGACACCTGATCTCTCCGTTCCCCATCAGCGCGGGCCAGCCCGTCGATTTGTCAAAACCTCTGGCTTGAGTAGCCTACATAATGTCTCCTCTTGGGCACGGCACATCTGTGCTCTCCCCTGTGTGACGCGATGCGGCGCCGGCGGCACCCGGTTTACCGGCCAACATGAAGGAAAGGGGGGAAATGTGATGCGGATTCGCGTCCTCACGGCTGAAGATGTACAACGCGCCCTTCCCATGTCCGCCTGCATTGAGGCCATGCGTGGCGCCTTTGCCCAATTGGCAGCCGGCGAAGTTGACGTGCCCCTGCGCACTCGTTTGGTCACGCCGGACGGCATCACCCTTTTCATGCCCGCCTATTTGAAACAGAATCACGCCTTGGGCCAGAAGATCGTCTCCGTGTACGAACAAAACGCTCGCCGGGGCCTTCCCACGATCTCCGCCATCGTCATCCTGCTGGACGCCACCACAGGGCGCCCCAAGGCCATTGTGGACGGCACCGCCCTCACCGCCCTGCGCACAGGCGCAGCCAGTGGGTTGGCCACCAGGCTGCTCGCCTGCCCGGAGAGCGCTGTGCTGACACTCTTTGGCGCTGGCGCCCAAGCGCCGGCTCAAGTGGAGGCCGTGTTGGCCGTGCGCCCGATTCGGGAAGTGCGCATTCTCAGCCGCTCGGGCCAACTCCGCCCGCCGGCTCGCCCGGGACGTGGCCACCGCCCACCCGGAAATTACCGTGTACGCCGCCGACGACCCCGTCCAAGCCGTCCAAGATGCTGACATCATTTGCACGGCCACGCCCAGCCGCACTCCCCTTTTCCCCGCCGAGGCCGTGCGGCCCGGCACTCACATCAATGCTATTGGCAGTTTCACGCCCGATATGGGAGAAGTGCCCCTCGAGGTGCTGGCCGACGCTCTTGTGGTCGTGGACCACGCCGAAGCCGCGTGGGCCGAAGCCGGTGAGCTTATCCAGGCCCGGCGAGCCGGCCTGCTCGACCCCAACAGCGTGGTGGAGCTCGGCGAGATCGTGTTGGGACGCCATCAGGGGCGCACGTCTCCCCTCCAGATCACCGTCTTCAAGAGCGTGGGCCTGGCCATTCAGGATGTGGCTGCTGCCGACCGTCTGCTCACACGGGCGGAGCGTCAGGGGCTGGGCACGCTTATTGAACTATAAAGCTGGCCCACCAGTGGCTTTGAAGTGATCAAGTGGACATGAGGTCAAGGAGGTCAAAGCATGACAACGGTGCCACCTACAGCCGACGTGGTCATCATCGGTGGCGGCGTGATGGGCACCAGCACCGCCTACCACCTGGCCAGAAAAGGGTGCCGGCGCGTCGTGGTGTTGGAGCGGGCTGACTTTTTCGGCCAAGGCGCCACCGGCGCCTGTGCGGGCGGCATTCGCCACCAGTTCACCACCGAAGTCAACATCCGCCTCTCCATCGAGAGCATCCGCATGTTGGAGCGCTTCCCCGAGGAGATGGAGCAGGACATTGGGCTCAACCAATGTGGGTACCTCTTCCTCCTCACCACAGACGAGGAAGTGGCCGCGTTCCGGGAGCACATGACCCTCCAACACCGTCTAGGCGTGGCCACCGAGTGGCTGAGCGTGGAGGAAATCGCCCGCCGCGTGCCCCAGCTCAACGTGGAGGGCATCCAAGGGGGGACCTTCTACGGCCGGGATGGGCTCTGTGATCCCCACAGCGTGGTCATGGGATACGTCAAACAGGCGCGGCGCCTGGGTGCCACCCTGTTCACGGACACACCGGTCACCGGCATCGAGGTCGTGAAGGGACGGGTCGCGGGTGTGCAGACCCCCCGTGGCCGCATTGCCACCGAACACGTGGTGATTGCCGCCGGCCCGTGGGCCGGGGTGGTGGGCGAGATGGCCGGCGTTCCCCTGCCCGTACGGCCACTGCGCCGCCAGATCGCGGTCACACGCCCTGTGCCCTGGATGACGCGCGACTTTCCCTTCGTGATCGACTTCCACCACCGCCTCTACTTCCACTGGGAATCGGGGGGTGTGCTCACGGGCATGTCCAACCCCAACGAGACCTTTGGCTTCAAGACGGAAGTGGATCACGAGTGGACATTGATCCACCTAGAATGGGCCGTTCGGCGGCTGCCACCCTTGGCCGACGCGGAGCTCCAAGCTCAATGGGCCGGCCTCTACGAGGTCACGCCGGACCACAATCCCATCATCGGCCGCCTCTCTTCTGTGGAGGGCCTTTACGCCGTCACGGGATTCAGCGGCCACGGCTTCATGCACGGCCCGGTGGCCGGACTCCTGGTGGCCGAGGAAATTCTGGACGGCCAAGCCCACACGGTGGACATTACTCCCCTGCGCTACGACCGCTTTGTGGAGGGGGTCCTGGCACGTGAACATCACGTTGTGTGACGGGGCTTTTGCATCGCCGGACGGCGACAAAGATGCGCGGGTGGAGCCCTCCTTGGGTCACGCGCACCACATGGCGCAGCTCCCAGATCGGGTGGTGGGCCATCACGTCCTCCATCAGGCGCACTTCGTGCGTGATGAAGGCCGCCCGCGCGCCGGGTTTGGCCACTCGCGCGGCCTCGTCCACCAGGGCCGGATAGAGCTCAACGTTTTCCTCGTGGGAGCCCACCAGGTGGCCGAAAGGGAGATCTGCGCAGATCACATCTACTGACGCTGACGGGAGGGGCGTTGCGCGCGCGTCCCAGGAATAGAGCTCCACGTGCGCTGCCACCCCGGCAGCCTCCACGTTCCGGCGCGCACAAGCCAACGCCTGGGGGTCGGTATCACACCCGATGGCGCGGCGCGCCGGCCCCACGGCCAGGCGCTCCACCAGCAAGGTCCCCGAGCCACATCCTGGGTTGAAAATGACATCATCAGCCCGTGGACGCGTCAGGCAGACCATGGCCGCAGCAATAGCGGCGTTGAGCCCGCCCTCCAGATGGCACACGCGCCAGGGGCGAGCTGACAGGGGGCGCGGCGTGAGGCGTACGAGCACATCCCACCCGGGACGGCCGTCCACGGGCCGGCGCAGTCGGATTTGGAGGTCACCCTCGTGGGATGCCACTGCCAAGCCTGTGGCCGCGGCCAACTCGTCCTTCAAGCGCTCCATCACCGGCGTGTGCGCCCCGGCCGCGCTCAGGGCCAACAGGCGGAAGGCAGCAGGCGGCATGAGCCGCTGCACGGCGTTCACTTGGGCCAGCAGCTCCCGAAAGTGCTGGTGGCCCAGGAGCGCCTTGGGCCGCGGCACCGGATAACGCCGGCACAGGTAGACGGCCAACACCGTGCGCAAGGCCAGCAGCTCCTCAAGGGGACCGCCGAAATCAAAGGCCACAGCCCCCGGCGGGGCCACATCGTGGAGGCGCACTCGTGCGCCGAAGCGCTCCTCCACCTCATCGGCGGCCACGGCTTCCAGCCCACGGGGCACAGTGACTTCCACCCAACATCGGGATGGCGTCCGCCGGCCCCGCCGGCTTCCCCGGCGCGTTGGGTGACCACGGCGCCGGCCACGTCTCTGACCTCTTCTGGGCCCATGCGCCGCCATGGCCTTTGCTCCCGCTCTACCCGCCCCCTGGCGTGGACGTCGGCGCAGGCGTGGGTGTCGCCGGCGTTTCCGTGGGCAGCGTCGTGGGCACCGGCGTCGGCGTGGGCGGCTCCGGGGTTGGCGTTTCCGTGGGCGGCGTGGTAGGCACCGGCGTCGCCGTGGGCAGCGCCGGCGCAAGCGTGGCTGTAGGCGTGGGCGAGGGCACGGCCACCTGGGTGGGCTCCACAGTCGGCGTGAACGTGGGCGCCGGCGTGGGGGTCGGCCGCACCGGCGTGCTTGCGGGCGTGGCCGTGGGCACGGGTGTCGGCGTGGGTGAGGGCTCCGAAGTAGCCGTGGGCGGCAGCGTGGCCGTCGGCAGAGGCGTGGGACTGGGCGCCGGCGTGGCCGTGGGCACGGGTGTCGGCGTGGGCGAGGGCTCCGAAGTAGCCGTGGGCGGCAGCGTGGCTGTGGGCAAGGGAGTCGCCGTCGGCGGAATCGTGGCTGTAGGGATGGCCGTGGTAGGCACCGCTGGCGGCACGAATGTGGCCGTGGGGCGGGGCATGTTCGGGGTGGACGTGTCCAACGGCGGCAGGGCGACGAGGAGGGTCAGCCCGACCAAGTAACAGGGCAACGTCAGCGCGATAATCGTCAGGAAGAGGGCGTATACACTGCGCTGTCGTGGGCTGAGCTGTCGGTACCAGCGCCGCAACGGTGTCATCTCTCCACCTTCTTCCGTGAGCTCGGGCCCCCTCTGTCCCTGAGTTCCCCGTGAATCCCCACATCCCCCGAAGAGTATCGTAACACGTGGTCATGGCCTTGTCAAAGGCCCCGGCACCGGATTTTAACCGTTGACTTCCTGTTTTACGCTCCCCGGGTTTTGGAGTATAATCCCTCTGGCGGCCCACTTTGAGAATGTGCTCGCGGCCTCAGAGCGGATGTGGTCGACGTGCTGGACAACACATCACCTGTTCCACACGAATCCCAGAGCGATCTTGCATCCCACAGGCGGGACAACGCATAGCGATGTCATCCCTTTTGGAGCTCATAGCGTCGAGCTTGTCCATCTTTGCCGACTTGAACCGGGCTGATGTGCTCCTGTACGCCACACAGCCGGACGGCAGCTTGTTGCTCGTGGAGCAAGCTGCTCCCCATTCCGTCCCCCCCGTATACCGCGTGCGTCGGGTCGGCATCTCCCTGGCGCCAGGGGAACAACCGGCCCTCGCCCGGGTGTTGAGCACCGGCCGGCCAACCCGCAGCCCCCGCCACCAGGAAGGATTCCGCGCCCACATCGTCCAAGAGGCCCATCCCATCTACGAGGGCGGACAACTTGTGGGCGTGCTCAGCGTGGAGAAGAGCCTGATCGAGCACGAGCGCCACCGCACCCGCCGGTGGCCCTTCCGGCGCGCCCTGCTGGACCTGCGGGACATGCTGCTCCGCGGGGATGTCCACGGCTTCGACGAGCTCTCCCCCTTTCGGGAACACGATGGTATCATGCTCGTGGACGCCCAAGGCATCATCACGTACCTCAGCGGCTTGGGCAGCCACCATTACCGCCGGCTGGGCTACTACGGCGAGCTCATCGGCCTGCCGGTCAGCCAGCTCCACACGGCTGACAGCGAGTTGGTGGCAAGAGCGTTGGATCAGCGCCGTGCCTTCGAGCACGAGACCACCGAGGGCGACCGCATCTGGATACGCAAGGTCATTCCCCTGGTGGGGCCCCGTTGGCGGCTTCCTCCGCCCTTTGACCACTTGTTCTCCCACGGGGTCGGGCACCCACGCCGCGTGACCGTGCTGGTCACCATCCACGATGCCACCTTGACCCGCCGCAAGGCCGAGGAGCAAGCGGTGCGCCGGGCCATGGTGCAGGAAATCCATCACCGCGTGAAGAACAACCTCCAGACGATTGCATCCCTCCTGCGCATCCAGGCCCGGAGGGCCACACACGAGGAAACACGCCAGGCCCTCTCCGAGAGCATCCACCGCATCCTGAGTGTGGCCGTGGTCCACGAGTTCCTCTCGCAACACGAGGGGCTCACCATCAACCTGCGCGATGTGACCGTACGCATTGTCAACCAAGTGCGGGAAGGCATCTTGGACCCCGCCAAGCACATTTCCTTCCACGTTGAGGGGCCGCCCATCTTCCTGCCCCCGCAGCAGACCACCATGTGCGCGCTGGTGATCAACGAACTGTTGCTGAATGCCCTGGAACACGGCTTCAACGGGCTCAATACAGGCACCATTACCGTCCGCCTAGTGGACGAGGGCGACCACGTGCGCATCCTTGTCCAGGACGACGGCGCGGGATTGCCGGCGAACTTCGACTTGGAACACAACAGCAGCTTAGGATTACACATCGTGCGCACAGTGGTTCGGCAGGACTTGCGGGGCCACTTCGAGCTGCACAACGGACAAGGGGTATCGGCTATCATTACGTTCCCCAAGGTGACAGTCGGCGAGTGGGAGCCGTTCGGCTGAAGTTCCAACTTCTCTGGGAGGGCAGGCATGAAGCGCACACGTATCGTGATCGCCGACGACGAGTCCATCATTCGCATGGACCTCAAGGAAATGTTGACCTCGTTGGGCTATCTCATTGTCGGAGAGGCCGGTGATGGCCGCACGGCCGTCAGCCTGGCCCGCGAGCTGAAACCTGATCTCGTCATCATGGACATCAAAATGCCCGATATGGACGGCATTGAAGCCGCCCGCATCCTCACCGAAGAGCGCATTGCCCCCGTCCTGCTGCTCACGGCATTCGGCCAACGGGACCTGATCGAGAAGGCCAAGGAAGCCGGCGTCGTGGGCTACCTGGTGAAGCCGTTCCGTGAAAGTGACTTGACACCGGCCATCGAAGTGGCCATTGAGCGCTTCAAGGAATTCCGACAGCTTGAAACACAAGTCCAGGACCTCAAGGAAGCCTTGGAGACTCGCAAGCTGGTGGACCGTGCCAAGGGCATCCTGATGGACCGCGACGGGCTCACCGAGGCTGAGGCCTTTCGCAAGATCCAGAAGATGAGCATGAATACCCGCCGCCCCATGCGGGAAATCGCCCAAGCGATCATCTTGACCTATGAAGCCGAGCGCATGGAGCAGAGGTGAGGATCGCCGTGGGGAAACCCATTGTCGAACTGCACCGGGTGACCGTCTACCGGGAAAAGACGAAAGCCCTGGAGGACATCACCGTTACCGTGCGGGCAGGAGAACACGTGGCCGTGCTCGGCCCCAACGGCGCGGGCAAGTCCACCCTCCTGAAGCTCATCACACGGGAGCTCTACCCCGTTGCACGCCCGGAGAGCACAGTGCGCCTCTTCGGGCGCAAGCGCTGGGACGTGTGGGCCCTGCGCCGGCGTCTGGGCATCGTCTCCCACGAAGTGCAGCGCCAGTACCGTGACCACGTCGTCGGACTGGATGTGGTGCTCTCCGGCTTCTACTGGAGCACCGGCACATGGCCCCACCAGGCCTTCACGCCGGCTCAGCAGGAGCGGGCTCGTCAGCTCATGGCCCGCTTCGGCGTCGGCGCGTTGAGCACAGTCCCCTTCAGCCACATGTCGGCCGGAGAACAACGGCGTTGCCTGCTGGCCCGTGCCCTCGTCCACAATCCCGATGTGCTCATCCTGGACGAGCCCACCAACGGCCTCG
The DNA here is from genome assembly GCA_030949995.1 of Ardenticatenia bacterium. GTDB lineage: Bacteria > Chloroflexota > Anaerolineae > Ardenticatenales > Ardenticatenaceae > WFWG01. Next base: position 54,361 of record JAUZRY010000009.1, on the reverse strand, counting down.
ACGTGGCCGCGCGCTTCGCCTTCCTGGAGCTCGTGCGGGGGGTAATGGCCGAGGGCAAAACAGTGCTGCTCGTGACCCACCGCCTTGAAGAGGTGATGCCCGAGATCGAGCGGGTTGTGCTCCTCAAGGGAGGGCGTCTCTTGGCGGAGGGCCCTAAAGACCACTTGTTAACCGACAGGTGGCTTTCCCGCCTCTACGGCGTGCCCCTGGCCGTCGTGCAGGCCAACGGCCACTACCGCGTGGTGCCGGCAGGAGGAGCCAGATGATCGGTTATTTGGATCTTCCCTCCGGCCTCTCCGGGAACATGATGTTGGGATGTCTGGTGGACGCCGGCTGGTCGGCGGATGCCCTTCGCGAGGTGCTGGCCGGGCTGCCCATTTCGCCCCAGAGCTACGAGATCCGGGCAGAGAGCGTACATCGCCGGGGCATTCGGGCCACGCTGATCACCGTGACGTGCACGGGAGATCAGCCCCTGCGCACGCTGGCCGACGTGCGCGACCTGCTCGAACGCGCCCGCCTCCCGGTACATGTCAAGGAAGCGGCCTTGGGGACGTTCACCCGCCTCGCCGAGGCCGAGGCCCGCGTTCACGGCCTCCCTGTGGATCAGATTCACTTTCACGAAGTGGGCGCTGTGGACGCCCTCGTGGACATCGTGGGCACAGCCGCCGGCCTTCACGCTTTGGGCGTGGAGCACCTCTACGCCTCGCCGCTACCGTTGGGTCACGGGTGGGCCCAGAGCGCCCACGGTCCATTGCCCCTGCCCGCCCCGGCCACCCTCCAACTCCTGGCCAGCGTGAACGCCCCAACGTGCCCAGCCCCCGGAGAGGGCGAACTGGTGACTCCCACCGGCGCCGCTATCCTGGCCCACCACGCCACCTTTACCAGGCCAGCCATGCGGCTCCACAAAGTCGCCTACGGGGCTGGCCACAGGGATTATCCCTGGCCCAACGTCGCCCGCCTGTGGCTCGGCGAGCCCACTTCCTCCCCACAGAGCCCCCTCGTGGTATTGGAAACCAACATCGACGACATGAACCCGGAACTCTACGGGGCCGTGAGCGACGCCCTTTTCGAGGCCGGTGCTCTGGACGTGTGGCTCACCCCTGTGCACATGAAGAAAGGACGGCCGGGCACGGTGTTAAGCGTGTTGGCCCCGGCCCCTCTGGAAACCACGTTGAGCGAGGTGCTCCTGGAGGAAACGACCACGTTAGGCGTGCGCGTGCTCCCCATCCGCCGACACGAGGCCCCACGGGCATGGCAGGAGGTGGAGACGCCCTTCGGCCGCGTGCGCGTCAAACTCAAGGTGGTTGCGGGACGAGTGGCCGGCGCCGCCCCAGAGTACGAGGAGTGCCGACGTCTGGCCCGCGAGCACGACGTTCCCGTGCGCCGGGTGTACGAGGCAGCCTTCGCCGCGGCCCACAGGCTGCTCCACTCCCCCGAGATGTTGGCAGAAGGAGAAACAGCACCATGACAGTGGGCACCAGCCCCCTCAACATCTTCCTCTCCCTCGCTGGCATCGCTGTGGGCGCGGTGATCGCCGGCCTGCTCTCCAACTGGAGTGCGCCAGCCACCGTGGGCGGTGCGCTCTTCGGCGGCATTGTGGGCTCCCTGCTCAGCGAATTGTTGGTGGAGCTCCCCGCTCCCACCCAACATCGCTTGGGCCGCGGGGGGCTCGGCGGCCTCGTGGCAGGGCTGTTGCTCGGCGCGGCCTTCGCCCGGTTCACGCCCAACTTGAGCGCCGAGCAACGGTGGAACGGCGTGGGGATCGCCCTGGTGGTGGGGGCTGTGGCAGGCGCCATCGCTTGGGCCGGCGTGGGCCGGCTGCGCCAACTGTGGCCGGTCATTCTTGAGCAATGGCGCAAGTTCAGAGGAGGACGCGAACTGTGAACTCCGACCCCGTTGCCTTCTTCGTGGAACGCGGCCGCTGGGCTGCTGCCGGGGCCCCGCCGAGCCCGACACTCCCGGTCAAGCGCGTGGCCGATTTCGTGGAGCAAGTTGCCATGCCCACGGGCGCTCGGCGGGTGCTCCACCTGGGATGTGGCCTCGGCCACTTGAGCATTGAGCTGGCCCGCCGAGGTCACAGGCCCGTGGCCGTGGACGTGAGCCCGGACTTGGTGGCCGAAGCGCGGGCACAGGCCATGGTCAAGGGCGTTCCCGTGGCCTTCCTGGCCGAGGAACTGCTCGCGCTCGACTTTCCACCTTACTTCGATCTCGTGTTGGCCGTCGAGACAGAGCTGCCCTTCTACGGCACCGCCACCACCTTTGACGTGCCGCTGGCCCACGTGGCAGCCCTGCTTCGCCCCGGGGGGCGCCTGCTCTTCGGACGGGTCGGTGGTCCGCCCCGTCTCCACCACCGGCGGGTGTACGAGACCCCAGCCGGCCGGGCTGTGGAAACGGTCACCTTCGACGAGCCAACGCGCACGCTCACCCGCACCTTGCGCGTCGAAGCAGACGGGCGCACAGCACACTGGCGCACCTACGTGCCCCGCCCACGGGAGATCGAGGAATCCCTGGCCGAAGCGGGCTTCGTGGTACTGGGCAAGTGGCACCAGTACGACCCGCACGCCGTGCAGGTCGATGCGCGCCAGCCCGGCCTCATCTGGTTAGCGGAGCGGATATGATGCTTCCCCTTGCCCTCGTGGCCACCCTCCACGACCCTGATAGCAGACAAGCACGCCTCCTGGAACCCGTAGCCCTCTCCTTGGCGGAGACCTTCCAGGCCCTGATCGTGGCCGCCACGCCCAACAGCGCCCACGACACAGTGCGCCAACTCCGGGCGATTGGGGCCACTGTTCTCCAGGAACAGGTGCCAGAAGGATGGCACATGATCGGCAGGGCCAGACGGCAGCTCCTGGAGACCGCCCTAGATCAAGGCCACCGGCACATGCTGCTCTGCGACTTCGACCGGCTCCTCCACTGGCTGGAGGTGGCGCCCGAGGAGCTTTCCCCTGTGGCCGCCCAGATCCGCCAGCACGACTTCCTGGTGTTGGGGCGTACCCCGTCCGCCTTCGATACCCACCCGGCCGTGCAGCGGGACACCGAACGGTTGGCCAACCACGTGTTCGCTCAAGTCACCGGCCGGCGGTGGGACATCACCGGCGGGGCCCGGGGCCTGACGGCCGACGCTGCCGAGTTCCTGGTGCGTCACGGCCGGGTGGACTCCCTGGGTGTGGACGCCGAATGGCCCATTCTGCTCCTCCGGGCCGGCCAGCGCGTGGGGTACCTGGAAGTGAACGGCCTCTCCTTCGAGACGGCCGACCGGTTCGCCGACCTCATCGCCCAGTGCGGCGGTTACGGGGCGTGGTTGACCCGCCACGTCAACACGCCGGCCGGCTGGGTTCACCGCCTGGGCTTGGCTCACGAGATTGCCCGTGCGGCCGTGGAGGCCAGCGCGGTGGCCGGCAGCCCCGTGGCAGCGCTTACCTCCCAAGTCGCCCAACCAGGAGCTGACGGCCGGTCGTCACGGGGCCAGATCAGAGATCCATCACCGTGACCTCAGGACGATCCCATGAACGAGCTGAATGCCCTCTGGCTTCCTCTTCTCGTGGGCCTGGCCGTGGGCTTCGGGTTGAACCCGTTGGTTGACACTCTGCCCACCTTCAGGCGCTCCTCGCTTCCGGCCGACAACGGTGTCTACGTCCGCCTGCAACGCCGTCCGTGCTGGCTCGCCCTGCTCAACGGGGTGGCCTATACCCTGGCGTGGTGGAAATTTCCGTCACCCGTCGAAGCACTGGCGGTAAGCCTCTACAGCTCCGTGTTGCTCCTCATCCTAATTGTTGACCTGGAGACACGCCTGATTCCCCACGTGCTCATCTACCCGGCCACATTCATTGCCCTGATCGGCAGCACGGTGGACCCACGCCTCACGCCGCAGAGCGCGCTGCTTGGCGGGGTCGTGGGGTTTGTGATCTTTTACGCGGTGGCTTGGTTGACCCGGGGTGGCATCGGCTGGGGGGACGTGAACCTGGCGGCCTTCGTGGGATGTATTACCGGATTCCCCGACGTGCTCACGGGATTGACCGTGGGCATTCTGCTGGGAGGCCTGATCAGCTTGGGGCTTTTGGTGAGCCGGCGTGTGCCCCGCAACACCTTCATTCCCTACGGCCCCTTCTTGTGCTTGGGCGGCTGGTACGCTATGATGTGGGGATGAGTAACCCGAGCAGGACGTCCTACGTTCCCTGCAGGAGAGGAAAGCATGAGTCCACCTGCGAAGATCACGATCCACCACCTTGTGACCAAGTACCGTCAAGGCACCCCGATCACGGTGGTGACGGCTTACGATTACCCCTCAGCCCGGCTGGCCGACCAGGCCGGCCTAGACATGATTCTGGTCGGGGACTCACTTGGCATGGTCGTCTTAGGGTACACGTCCACCGTTTCCGTCACCGTGGACGAGATGCTCCACCACTGTCGGGCTGTAGCCCGGGGCGCAAGCCGTGCGTTTCTGGTCGGCGACATGCCAATGGGCAGTTATGAGGCCGACGACGAGCAGGCCGTGCGCACGGCCATGCGCTTCGTGAAAGAAGGGGGTATGGAGGCGGTTAAACTGGAGGGTGGAGAGGAAATGAGGAGCCGAGTGGCTGCCATCGTGCGGGCGGGAATCCCGGTGATGGGACACATCGGCCTGACCCCTCAGCGCATAAGCGCGTTGGGTGGCTTCCGCATTCAGGGGCGCACGGCCGATGACGCCCGGAGACTTCTGCACGATGCCCTGGCCCTCCAAGATGCCGGGTGCTTCAGCCTCGTGATAGAGGCCGTTCCCGGGCAAGTGGCCGGCGAGATCACCCGTGCCTGCGCATTCCCACTGTCGGCATCGGCGCCGGCCCTCACACCAGCGGCCAAGTGTTGGTCTTCCACGACCTGCTGGGCCTGTTCGAGCGCTTTGTACCCTCCTTTTGCAAGCAATATGCCCATATAGGGACCACTATCCGGCAGGCCTTGGAAGCCTACCGGGACGAAGTGCTTCAAAGGCGCTTTCCGGCCGCGGAGCACACCTACACCATGGACGACGAAGAGTTCTCCGCCTTTCTGGAGCTGGTGAAGGAGGCTACACCCACAACGGAATCTGGTTCGCCGGGGCTCAACGTGTCAAACACAGCAGACCTTGGCGGCGAGGAGGAGGAGAGCGGAGACGTGGGCGGTCTCTACGGCACCCGCCCCTCACCGCCATGAGAGCAGGCCCCTTCTCCTCATCGGGGACACTTTGTGAGCAAGGCAGAGGGTGAGGTGCACCATGCGCATTGCCATCATGGGCGCCGGCGCCATGGGCAGCCTCTTCGGCGGCAGGCTGGCCAGCACCGGTCGCCATGACGTCTGGCTCGTTGATCCGTGGGCCGAACACGTGGCCGCCATTCGGGAACGGGGCTTGGAGCTCATCGATTGGACGGTCGCGTGGAGCGCATCCACGTGAAGGCCACGACCGACGTGGCCGAGGTGGGCGAAGAAGGGCCGGTGACGTTGGCCTTGGTGTTCGTCAAGAGCTACGCCACCCGGCGTGCTGCCCACCAGACACGGCGCGTGCTAGCGGCCGATGGGCTGGCGTTGACCTTGCAGAATGGCCTGGGCAACCGCGAGGTGCTGGCCGAGATTCTGGGGGAAGAGCGTGTGGTTCAGGGGGTCACCAGCCATGGCGCCACCGTGTTGGGGCCCGGGCGCGTTCGTCATGCCGGGGCCGGGGCCACACAATTGGCCGCACCACTGCCCGAGCTGCGGCCACGGGTGGCCGGCATCGCTGACCTGCTGAGCGATGCCGGCATCGAAACCCGGCTCGTGGAAGATCTACAAGCGCTCATCTGGGGCAAGCTCATCGTCAACGTGGGGATTAACCCGCTCACAGCAATTTTGCGCGTTCACAACGGCGTGTTGGCCGAGGACAAGGTGTGTCGGCGCCTGGTGGTCAAAGCCGTTGAAGAAGCCGTGGCTGTGGCCCGAGCCTTGGGCATCCCCTTGCCCTATGATGACCCGGTGGCCCACGTCTTCCAAGTCGCCAAGGCCACAGGAGCCAACCGCTCTTCCATGCTCGTGGACGTGTTGCGTGGCACCCCCACGGAGATCGACGTCATCAACGGTGCCGTAGTGCGCGAGGGCACCCGCCACGGCGTGCCTACCCCCTTCAACGCTGCCCTCGTGGAGGTGGTCAAAGCCCTGGAGAGCACAGCCGACGAGCGCATCTGGGAACCCCGCGAGATGTACACCGTCTAGGGCATCTCACGTCGTGTTCTCCCGGCCCGCTGGCGAACGAGCCCATCCCCCCTCCAAGCGGACAGCCCGCCCTTCGGCCTCCAACTTGAGCAGGTGGGCAAGCAGCGAATGCTCGGCCAGCCACCATCGCTCAGCGGGCACATCCGCGTAGACACAGGCGACCAACTCCTCGAGGGGGCGGGGGCGGGTGTCCAACGCGGCCCACACCGCCTCCTCGCGGGCCAAGCGGTGGCGAATGAGGGCCTCCAAGGCCTCCCGGGGACGAGCCACCGGAGGCCCGTGTCCCGGCAGGAGCAGGCGTGGGCCCAAGTCACGCAGGCGGCGCAGCGTGGCCAAGTAGGCGGTCATCTCGCCGTCAGGGGGGCTGATGACTGTGGTGCCCCGGCCGGCAACCACGTCGCCCACAAGCATGACCCCATCACGAGGGCGCCAGAGGGCGATGTGGTCGCGCGTGTGACCGGGCACCTCCAGCACCCTCCACCCGGCCAACACGTGGTCCTCCCGTACAAGGCGGTGGGTTGTGGGCGGAATCCCGGCCAGCCGCCCCACCAGGGCAGGATGAGTGGCCACCCACCCCCCGTGCCGCTCCCAGAGGCGGGCCACGCCTTCCCAGTGATCCCGGTGCCCATGTGTCACCACCATGCCGGCCATCCCGCCCAACTCCGCCACCACCGCCTCGACGGCGCCCACGAACTCCTCATCGTCGCTGCCGGGATCCACCACCAGGCCTCCCAGTTCCGTGGCCACCACGTAACAGTTGGTGGGCTCGCCGAAGAGGGCCGACCGGCTCATGGTGGCAAGGCGCACAACGCCCGGCGCCACGTCTTCAGGGTGTGCTCGGCTGTTCACGCTCTTCCTCCTGTCCTTGCTCCTGGCGCCCACGACTCACTACACCGAGGAACCGCCGTCCGTCTCGATGCGCTTCCAGACGACGGCCACCCCCACAGTGATGATGGCCGCGATGATGAACTCGGCGATGGCCTGGGGAATGATCGGCGGGATGGCCGCCGGGGGCAACAAGCGCACGAACACGGCCATGCCCAACACGAGCGTGGTGTTGGTGAGCGAACCGAGCACGCCGGCCAAGGCCAGGGCGCGAATTTCGCCCAGTCGAGTCCGGGTGAGGGCGTAGGCGTAGTAGGCCACCACACCGATCCAGATGCGGGGGAAAATGGAGACCAGCGGGTGCTTGAAGAGGGGACTGGTAGCCTGCAGGAAGCTGAAGCTCCCAAAGATGGTGCCAATCATCGCGCCAACGAGGGGGCCTTCGAGTACGCCTCCTAAAATGGCGGGCACGTGCATGATGGTGGCACTTCCTGTGATGTTGGGCACCGGAATGAAGCCCCACCGGGTGATGCCCAGGAGCACGGCCACCGCAGCCAGCGTGCCCGTGATGGCGATTTTGCGCAACGACAACAGGGGCTGGTGTGAAGTCGTTCTCTCTTGCATTGGGTCACCTCCGCGAATGATAGGGTCAGTCTGGCGTGGTCACCGCCGGCACACCGTGCAGGGGGCGGGCGGCCTGTACCGCCCGCACAATGGCTTCGGCCACGACATCGGTAGCCGCGGCCCCGAGGGCACTCAAGTTGGCTTGCCGGTTCCCGGTGGAAATGGCGAAGATAGTGTCACCGTCGAGCATGGTGTGGGCTGGCCGCACGGCGCGGGCCAGGCCATCGTGTGCCATGCCGGCCAACATGGTGAGTTCAGCCTTGTCCAAGGCAGCGTCCGTGGCCACAACCGCCAACGTGGTGTTCATGAGCCCGAGAATGGTCTGGCCCAAGTCACCTCGCATTGCTCTGGCAGTGTCCAGGAAGCCGTCCACATCCGGCCTGCGGGTGCCGGCCAGAATCCGGCCGGTGTGAGGGTCCACCACGTCACCCAGGGCGTTGACTGCTACCAGAGCCCCCATCGTGACGCCCCGCCCAATGCGCGTGCTGGCGCTGCCCAGCCCCCCTTTCATGGCGTAGCGCAGGCCGAGCAATTTGCCCACCGTGGCCCCCGTGCCGGCCCCCACGTTGCCCTCCTCGACCGGGCCACGAGAGGCCTGCTCGCAGGCCAGGTAGCCTTCTCGCGGCCCCGGGCGGGCGCTGGCGCTGCCCAAAGCCAGGTCAAAGAGCACGGCTGCCGGCACGATGGGCACTTTGGCCACGCCCACGTCGAAGCCATGTCCCCGTTCCTCCAACCAGCGAACCACACCGTCGGCAGCCGCCAGGCCAAAGGCGCTCCCGCCGGTGAGCAGCACGGCGTGGACAGCCCGCACCAGCCGTCCGGGCGCGAGCAGCGCCAATTCCCGCGAGCCTGGTGCTGCTCCGCGCACGGCCACGCCACAGGGCGCCCCCTGAGGCGTCAAAATGACCGTGCAGCCCGTGGCGCCCTCGGGGTCGGTGTAGTGGCCCACGAGCAGGTCGGGCACATCGGTCAACGTGCCGTTCACGGCTCTTCCTCCAAAATCACGTTGTCAATGAGGCGCACGTCATCAATCCAGGCGGCCAGGGAGAGGAGCCCATCGGTCACTTCTCCATTCAGCTCCTGCAACGTCTCCCGGTGGGCCACGCTCACGTATTCCAGGCGAATGCGTGGCTCCTGCCCCACGCGGGCGCGCACGAGCCGGCGCAGGGCCTCGGCGTCGCGCTCGCGGCCAGAGCGCCAGGCCGCCTGGGCTTCGGAAAGGGCCCGGTAGAGGATGGGAGCCACCCGCCTTCCTTCAGGGGAAAGGCGCACGTTGCGCGAGCTCATGGCCAACCCGTCGGGCTCACGCACGGTGGGCACCACGCGGAGCTCTATCGGGATGTTCAGGTCGGCCACCAGGCGCTTGACCACCACCACTTGTTGGGCGTCCTTCTGCCCGAAGTAGGCCCTGTCTGGCATGACAATGTTGAAGAGCTTGGTGACCACTGTGGCCACGCCGTCAAAGTGGCCGGGACGGTGGGCACCCTCCAACACGTCGGTGATCTCCCGAACGCGCACAATTGTCTTGAATCCAGGAGGATACATTTCCTCGGCTGAGGGCACGAAGACGATGTTGACGCCTTCCTCATCCAACAGGCCCATGTCGCGTGGCACGTCTCGGGGATAGCCCGCAAAATCGTCCTGGCGGTCGAATTGGGTGGGGTTGACGAAGATGCTGACAACTGTGGCCGCGTTCTCCGCGCGGCAACGGCGCACGAGGGCCAGGTGGCCATCGTGTAAGTAGCCCATTGTGGGCACAAACCCCACGGGCGAGGGCAAGCGAGCGCGAGCAGCGCGCAGTTCAGCAATAGTCCTGCAGACAATCACCATGTGCCTCCCACTGTACACCCACGTTCGGTTGATGCTCGCCAGACGAACCGTTTCTCCGGCTCACCACGGCCAAGGCAAAACGACAATCGCGACCGCGGCCAGCAGGGCCAGGCACAGGGCCACAGCGTCCCGGGGCGTGCTGTGTAGCTGGACAAACCGGGTACGCCCCCGTCCTCCCACGTACCCGCGCGCCTGCATCGCCACGGTTAGCATCTCGGCGCGGCGCAGAGCGCCAAGGAGCAAGGGGACGAGGACAGGGAGCAAGGCTTGAGCCCGCCGCACGGCGCGCAAGCGGCTGTGGCCTCCTAGGTCAGCGCCCCTGGACACTTGGGCCTTGATCAAACGCTCTAATTCCTCGGCAAAGGTGGGCACGAAGCGCAACGTGATGGTCAGGGTGAGGGCCAATTCGTGAGCTGGGAACCCCAAACGGCGCTGCAGGGGGGCCAGGAGGTGCTCAACCCCGTGGGTCAATCCCGTGGTCGTGGTGGTGAGGGTGAGCAGGCTTGTCAGCACGAGGAGCTCCACGAAGCGGGCCGCCGAGACCACAGCCAACTTGACGCTGCAGGTGGTGCTGTGGACAAACCACGCCCGGACGAGGGTCGTACACCCCTCCTCGCCGGTAAAATCGGGCGCGTAGAGCAGAATTTGTAGGGCAGCAAGGAGCAATAAGATGGGCAACGCAGGGCGTAGCCCTCCCAGCACATAGCGCGCGGGCACCCTCGACAGCACAATGAGTCCTCCCATGAGGGCCAGTAGGGCCGCGTTGCCCAGGTAGGAGTCGGTAAACGTGACGGCCAACACGAGAGCCACAAAGGCCACCAATTTGAACCGGGGGTCCATGTGATGAAGGGGCGAGCTGGTGGACACGTATTGGCCAATGGTCACGTGGCGCCTGAGCTCCAAGTTTTCCATCATCACTCCTCCCCTAACAGACGGACCAATTCGTCCGCGGCCTCGTCCACAGTGAGGCAATTGCGCCGAACAGGGATACCCCGGTCGGCCAGGGCGTGCATGGCCGTTACCACGGCTGGCGGCCGGAGGCCGAATTCGGCCAGCCGCGCCGGGGGATGAACGAAGAGCTCACGGGGCGTACCGGCCATCACGGTGCGGCCGTCAGCCACGATAACGCATCGGTCCACCAGGTGGATGAGGTCATCCACGTCGTGGGAGACGAGCACTAGGGTCACCCCTCTCTCGGCTCGCAGGCGACGCAACAGGGCAATGAGGTGGCGGCGGCCAGCCGGGTCGAGCCCAGCCAGGGGTTCGTCCAAAATGAGGATCTCGGGCCGCAGGGCAAGCACGCCGGCCAGGGCCACACGCCGCTGTTCGCCGCCGCTCAGGGCAAAGGTGAACCGGTCCTTGAACTGCTCAAAGGGCAGGCCCACGGCCTCCATGGCCTCGCGCACCAGAGCGCGCACCTCTTCCCGGCTGAACCCCAATTGGCGAGGGCCAAAGGCCACGTCGTCGCCCACGTAGCGTTCGAACAGGTGGCTCTCCGGAAACTGGAAGACGAGAGCCCACGCGCCGGCGCAGGGCGCGCACGTCCACGCGGGGATCATTCAAGTCAAAGCCCAGGACTCGGACACGCCCTTCCTGGGGGCGCAACAGGCCATTGAGGTGTTGCACGAGGGTGCTCTTGCCGCTGCCAGTGGGCCCGAGAATGGCCACTGCCTCTCCACGCCACACCTCCAAGTTCACCTCCTTGAGGGCTTGGGCGGCAAAGGGGGTGTGGCGCAGGTGGGTATACGCCAAGCCCCTCACTTCGATGACGAGCTCACGGGCGTTCACGACTTCCTCTCGTGTTCGGCCCGAAAAAGCGTCTCGGGGCCAGTGGTGTGATCTTTATGTCATCCTTTGGGCGGCGCGCAGGGCACAGATAGCTTCTACGAAGTCGTCCAGGGTGACGATGTCGGGCGGAATGACGAGGCCCAAGGCGTGCAGCCTGTGAGCCAACTGGGTCACAGGGGGCACGTCGAGCCCCCAAGCGCGCAAACGGTCAGCCTGTCCGAAGACGTGACGCGGGGGGCCATCCAACACCACTTGGCCGGCCCACATGACGATCACCCGGTCGGCCAGGGCAGCCTCCTCCATGAAGTGGGTGATGGTGATGACCGTCATGTTGTCCTCGCGGTTCAGTCGGATAACGGCCTGCCAGATGTCACGCCGGCCAATGGGGTCCAAAAGGGCTGTGGCCTCATCCAGGACCAGCACATCCGGCTTCATGGCAATGGCGCCGGCCAGGGCCACGCGCTGCTTCTGGCCCCCGCTAAGCCAGTGGGGCGGACGGCGGCGATACGGGGTCATGCCCACCACGTCGAGAGCCCAGTCCACGCGCCGGCGCAGCTCTGCCGGGGGCACTCCCAAGTTTTCAGGTCCAAAGGCCACATCTTCTTCCACGACGGTGGCCACGATTTGGGCATCAGGGTGCTGGAAGACCATGCCGACCGTGGCACGCACATCCTGCAGGTGGTCCAGGGTCCTTGGTGTTCCACGCCTTGACCCACACGTCGCCGGCCGTGGGCAGGAGAAGGGCGTTCAGGTGACGGGCCAGCGTGCTCTTGCCGCTGCCATTGGGCCCAATAATGGCCACGTGTTCTCCGGGCCAGAAGGCCATCGACACACCTCGTAGCGCCTCCACCGGGCGGCTGCCAGCGTAGACGTGATGAACGTCCTCCAGGCGCACAACGGGTGGTGTGGAGGGAATTCGGTTCATCTCCGCGGCATCCCTCATTGGTGCGTGCATGAACATCTCGTCCACGGGCACCTGGTTCGTCGATCTCCAGGGCCCACATCATTAGCTTACCCCAATTTCACATTTCACGCCAACAGGTGGGGAGTGTCGCGGCCATTGGGGAGAACACAACGCCCCCGGTGGTCTCGACACCGAGGGCGTTGTTCGCGGTCGTTACTGGGCGAGCGACCACAGGTCGATGGTGATCAGGCGCGCCGGAACTCGGGACGACGGCGCGGGCCGCCCGAAGAGGTACCAGAGCCACCGCCAGTCAAGCTGTGCCAGATGGAGCGGGCTTTGCGCACGTACTTGTGGGGATCGCTGTACTTGCGCCACGCCTTTCGCACGGCCCGCTTGACGCGGTTGCGGAAGAGACGTTTTTGGCTCTCATCGCGTGCCCACATGAGGAACTCGATGTCCAATCCCTTGATCTTGGCCTCTGTGGGGTTCCGACGGTAGGAGTCGTGATCCATGACGAGGTGGAGGTCATGTTGGAGGCCGTACTGGAAGAGATCTGAGCCCGGGTGGGGGGGTGTAGAAGGCCGGGCTGTAGTAGTCCGGATCAATGATCTTCAACATGCTGATGGTGTCCATGACCTCTTCTTCTGTTTCGGTGGGCAGGCCGAGCATGTAATTGGCCCAGATGGTGAGGCCGTACTTGCGGCAGATCTTGGCCGCCGCGATGTTCTTCTCCCGTGTCGTGCCCTTACGGATAAAGTTGAGCACCCGGTTGTTGCCGCTTCGAAGCCGATAAAGTAGCCCTTGAGGCCGGCGTCGGCCATGAGGGCCACCATGTCCTCGTGGTGGTAAATGATGTCGGCGCGGGATTGGCAGAAGAACGGTTGGGTAAAGCCTTCAGCCTTGTACTTCTCGCAGAACTCCATGACCCACTCACGGTCTTCAGTTAAGCAGTCGTCATGGAACATGAACGAGGCGAAGTTGTACTTGTCGCGCAACACCTTGAGCTCGGCGATGACGTTGTCCACTGAGCGACGGCGCGTGCCTTTGCCGAAGAGGAAATCCTCCATGGGCTTGCAGAAATTGCACTTGTAGCGACACCCTCGGCCGGCAATGATGGTGACAAAGGGCGGGGGCAACTCCTCGACGAAGGGAACCTCGGGGGAGTCGAGGTCATAGCCCCACTTGCGCCACTCCTCCAGGAAGAGATCGCGGTCGGCAAAGGGGAGTTTGTCCAAGTCCGGGTGAATGCCGATCAGGCGTCGGCTTTCTGGTCGGGAGCCGGCGTCGATGGAGCGGACCAAGTTGGTGAACGTGATTTCCCCTTCGGCAATGACGATGTAGTCCACCAGCGGGTTCTCCAACACCTCGTCCGGTTCCGCGGTGGGGTGAGGGCCGCCCACGACCGTGACGGCCTCGGGCTTGACTTCTTTGATGATGGAGATGGCCTCCATCACCGGGTTGAAGTCCACGCTCATCATGGTGAGGCCCACCACATCAGGGTTGCGCTGTGCGAAGACTTCGCGGAAGTGTTCCCACCCTCGCAGCGCTCGCAAGTCAATGAGATCAACTTCAAAGCCGGCCTGCTTCAAGCAGGCTGATAGGCTGGCCAACCCGTGGCTGATCCACCCTGAGTCCATACCCTGCTTCAGGCTGTTGAACCCCTTGCCGGCGATGCCAGCGTAGACCAACGTCACCTTGGTTGCCATAGTGAAACCTCCTCACTCACTGTGCCCCCACCGCCGACTTGCCCAACTCGCGGGCCAATTCCTTCTTCACCTTGCGCGGAAAGATGGTGCGGAACGCCACGCGGCTCGTGCGCGGGAAATTGAGCCAGAAGTCCTTGCGCGTGAGCGTCCTGACGATGCGGCGTGGCCGCAGGTAGAAGCGCCGGTACGCCTCGCGCCACTTGCGCTCGACGAGCTCGGCCGTCAATTCGCCCATTTCGTAGCGTGCTTTGCCGTCGAAGAAGACGTAATCGTCCCAGTCCTTGACTAACATGCGCCCCTTGCGCTTGACAATCTCGTAGACTTTGGTGCCGGGGTAGGGGGTCATCATGGAGAAGTTCGCGATCATGGGGTCAAGCTCGATGGCAAACTGGATGGTGCGCTCCATCGTCTCCTCGGTGTCCCCCCGGGAGCCCAATGATGAAGAAGCCGATGGTCTCCAAGCCCACCTCCTTGGCGTTCTGGAAGGCTTGGCGGATGGTGTCATGGTCAATGCGCTTGTCAATGGAAAGCATGATGTCGGGGTCGCCTGTTTCCACGCCAAAGGCCACGCGCTTCAGGCCAGCCTCTTTCAGGTGGGAGAGCAGTTCCTTGGAGGCGAGGTTAGCGCGAATGCCGTTGACAAAGATCCATGGCACGTGGTTGATCTTGCGCCTGATGAGCTCATCGGCCAGCTCGTGGAGCCGGTCCACACGGATGTTGGCGCTGTCGTCCAAGACGCCGATCTCCTGGGCGCCGTAGTCGCGTACTAGGTGCTCCCACTCGTCGGCCACGTTTTGGGCGGAACGGCAACGCCACTTTTGGGGCATGATGCTCTGGGAGCAGAAAGTGCACCGGTAGGGGCACCCGCGGGAGGTGAGGATGCTGAAGGAGCGAGCACCGTCCACGTGGTCGGTGGCCGGCTGAAGGTTGGTGTAGCGCTCCATTTTGAAGAGGTGGTACGCGGGCCAGGGGAGGTCATCCAAGTTGGGGATGGGCGGGTGGTCCGGGTTGAGGTGGATTTTGCCGTCGCTGGTCCGGTACGTGATGCCGAAGACTGTGTCCAAGAGGTGGGCCTCGGGGTCGAGGAGATCTTCGGCGGTGAAGTCGGGGTCGGCCTGTTTGGCCATGTCAATGACATCGAGCAGCTCCACCCAGATCGCCTCTCCTTCGCCCCGGACCACGATGTCAATTTCAGGCCGCATGGCGCTTTCCTCGCTGAGGACACTGGGATGCGGCCCGCCGATGATGATGGGGGTGCCCGGTATGACTTGTTTAATGAGCTGGGCCGTGCGCCAGGCCTGCTTGACTTGAGGGGTATTGGCCGTAATGCCCACCACATCAGGACGAAACTGGCGGAGCACATCAGCTAGGGGTTCGTCCTCGACATCGGCGTCGTAGATTTTGCACATGTCGCCCCGTCGCTCGGTGACAGCGCCCAAGTAGGCAAGCCCCAAGTGGGGCGTTGTGCGCGTGTCAATGGGCAGGCGAAACTTGGGGTTGATCAGCAGAACGCGCAAGGTTCACCTCCTCGCTTCCAGATGTGCGCGCGTCGCGATTCATGATGTCGTTCGGCCGACGCGCAAAAATCGTCCCGGACACCTTGATCCGGGACGAGTCTGTTCCCAGCAACTGGCTTATCCACAACTGCATCCGCCGCCGGCCGTGCTGGCGCTATCCGCCTCTTTCGTGCGGAAGGAGTGACCACAGCCACAGGAGGCCACGGCGTTGGGGTTCTCGATGCGAAAGCCACCGCCCATGAGGTTGTCCACGTAGTCGATGTGGGCGCCAGCCAAGTAGACGGCGCTGGTGGGGTCGATCACCACCCGCACGTCGTCAGCCACTTCGATGACGTGATCGCCCGGGCGGGGCTCCCTTTCGAAGGCCATGCCGTACTGGAAGCCGGCACAGCCCCCGCCGGTCACGAAGACACGCAGGGCGTAGCCTTCGATGTTCTTCTGGGCCATGAGCGCGCGAACCACGTTGATGGCCGCGTCGCTCATCGTGACCAACGCTTCATCCTGGTGAAACTGGACCGTCATGGCACCCCTCCTTGATGTCGTTTTTGAGCGCGTCGTCCATATCGGTTGTCGACGCACCCACCTACTCTACTCAGTTCTGGCTGTGCTGCAAAATTGCACGCTCGTTTGTGTCGGGCACAACGTGTTGTCAAACAGTCTCCGCGATTAGCCACCGATCTGGCTCATGCTGCGAATGAGGGGATAGACCCCTGAGCGCAATTGGTGTCCTACTGGTTTGGCCCGAACAGCACGGGCAAAAAGGGCTTGAAGGGCCTCTTGGCCCCCTTCCTGCAGGGCCTGGCGAAAGTCGAGCTCGTGGTCTGTTAACAAACAGAGCCGCATTTTGCCATCGGCCGTGAGGCGCAGGCGGTTACAACTATCACAGTACGGCTCGCTCACCGGGCTGATGAAGCCGATGAAGCCGGCTGCGTCGGGAATACGGTACATGCGCGCCTCACCCACAAGCTGGCCGTCGAAGGCGGGTTCCAGGGGGCCGAAGCGCTCCTCAATGCGCGCCTTCGTCTCCGCGTTGGAGACGAAGCGCTCCAAGGCCACTGTCGCCTGGGGGCCCAAGGGCATGGCCTCGATGAAACGCACGTGCCACGGGTGGTCGAGGGTGAGGGCGGCCAAGTCGGCCACGTCCTCGTCATTGTACCCACGCAGGACCACGGCGTTCAACTTGATAGGAAGCAAGCCGGCTTCCTCGGCGGCCAGAATGCCGGCCCACACCTTCTCGAAACGGGTGTAGAGCATGATCCTGTTCAGCGAAGGCTTCTTCACAGTGTCCAAGTGGATGTTGACCCTGGTCAACCCGGCCTGTTTGAGGGGGTGGGCGAGCTTGGGCAGGAGGAGGCCGTTAGTGGTCATCGCCAGGGTGCGAATGCCCTCAATGCCGGCCAGCCGCTCCACGATTTCGAGCAGATCGGGGCGCAGAGTGGGCTCGCCGCCGGTCAGGCGGACTTTGTCGAATCCTACTGACACGGCCGCCCGCACGATGGTTTCGATCTCCTCGGGGGTCAGCCACTCGGCTTTTGGGGTGAAGTGGTTGCCCCGCACGGGCATACAGTAGACACAGCGCAGGTTGCACTGGTCGATGAGCGACACGCGCAGGTAGTGAATACGCCGGCCGTAACGGTCAAACAAGCTGGTTTTCCCTTGGCGGTCTTCAAGGTCCACAAACCGTACTGCCATAATGGTACTCCGTTCTGCTCACGCTCGCATGGTACAGGCGCCACCACATCCGCCACCGGCTGGGCCACACCCTCCGGCGATGGGTGGCTGGCCCGATTTTCCCACCCACAACTCCTGAGCCGGAATCTCCACACGCCCTTGGTCGGTTTGCAGGGTTATGGTCTGCTTGAGGATATTGCGTTCCACCACTTTGCCGCTGTACTTCTCGGTGACCACCCACTTGCCCACTTTGGGCATGCCGGCGCTTGCGTCCTTGTAGAACTCATATTCGTAGGCCAGGCAACAGCGCAGACGGCCGCACATGCCGGCAATCTCGGAGGGAACCAACGGCAAGTCCTGCGCTTTGGCCATCTTAATGGAGATGGGCTGAAATTCGGTCAGGAAGGCCGAGCAACAGCGGGTTTCCAGCCCACAGGCCCCGGGACCGCCCAAATATTTGGCCACATCACGCGGCCCAATTTGTCGGAATTCCACCTTGATCTTGTACTGTTTCTCCAACCGGCGCTTCACCGGGGTGAGATTGACCCGTTTCTCTGTGCCGTAGTAGAGGGTCACCCGTGTCCCGTCGAAGCTGTATTCAGCCTTGGCGATTTTCACCGTCAGCCCAGCTTCCACGGCTGCCATGCGGGCCCGCACTAACACCTCCTTTTCCAGGTGGCGGTAGCGCTGTCGCCGCAGCAGATCGTGGCTGGTCGCCTTGCGCACAATGGGCTTGTAGCTCTCGGGAGGGCGGTCCTCGGGCATGAGCTCCACAGTGGCCACCCATCCCAGCTCCGTGCCGCGGCTCGTCTCCACCACAACGCGATCGCCCACTTTCAGGGAAGTGTCGGATCGGTTAACGAAGTGGTAAATTTTGCCGACGTTCTGGAAACGAACACCGTACACCTGCTGCGGTGCCATGAGCTCTTCTACGCCTCCGGCGGGGAGTTCTCCGTGTCACGGGTGTATCATACACCAGGTCGGGGGAAAAATCAAATCCGTTATGCGTTCATGACAGAACGGTGGCAAGTGCCCTGGAATGGTGAGGAGAAGACGAGACAAAGTGCCACCATCCAGGACAGTTGGTGTGGAGAAGGGACATGGAGGGGTTCTCAGGGCCCGGTGCCCACCAAGTAGCGGGCCACCCAAGGACGGTAGGTGCTCCAGAAGACGTCGTGGTAGATCACTTCGCCTGTGGTCCTGTGGCGCACAATGCGCTCCACTTTCACGCGGGCACCATCTTGCGCCCAGTCCACTTGTTTGATCACGCCGGCCGGCAGGGATGGGTCTTCTTCATAGATGGGGTCACCGTGGGGGGTGATCTCCAATACTTGGGGGCCGATCATTTCCACCATGCGGCCCGTATCTGGCCCGTAGAGCACGAATCGCAGGCGTTTTGCCTTGAGGTCGAGCTCACGTTGGAGGAGGTAGTAGTTGTCGGTGTCATTTCGGAATTTGAAGTCCACGTAGGGGGAGAAGACGGTAGCGTCCAAACCGATGGGAGGTTCGTAATAGCGGACGCGGTAGCCGTGGGCCCGCCGCTCGGTAATTTGGAACCCGGCGAAGAAAGCGGCCCGAAAGAGGGTTGTGGAGACTTGGCAGATGCCTCCGCCAATGCCCACGGCGGTACGGTTGCCGAGGATGATGTAGCTCTCCTCGTAGCCGGTGGCATCGAGGATTTCACCGAGGTATGTGTTGAAGCTTACCTCAGTGTGGGGAGGGATCACGATGCCGTGAAAGCGAGCGGAGGAGACGGCAATGTTCTGTTCCCTTGCCGGCGGTGAACCGCCGAAGGTGCTCTCCCCCACGGCCACGATGTTGCTCACTTCCAGACGCCCGGCGTCGGCGGTGGAGACGGCCGGCCAGGTGATCTGCACGGGCAGGGCGGATGTCGAACGTCCTTCCAGCCACGCCGCTTTCAGAGCCCGCAATGCTGCCTCTGGGTCCACAGTGATGCCCGGCTGGCTGACAATAAGGGGGCGCAGGGTTCCTGTGTCGGGATTGTAGTCGAACCGGGCATCGCGCGGCGGCTGAGCCAGCCGTGCGACCAACGTAGCCACTTCGTCCTTCAAGGGCGACATATCGGCATCCACCTGCCAGGCACGTTGTCCTTCTGCCACCTCCACGGGGATGACGCGGAGTGCGCGGCTCAGGGGAGTCCGTCGGAAGGCCCAGACCAGGGGCAGTTCGAGGCGCCGGGCAGTTTTCCCTTCTCCCACCCACGTGGGCACACGGGCTTCCAAGCGCGGACGCCCTGTGAGGAGGCGGCGTGCTCGCGATGCCGCCGGCTCAGCCGAGCGAATCAAGGGCGGACGCTCGACCACGACGAGCTCGACGGTGCTCCCTTCACCTCGCAAGGCGAGCTCCCGCAGGCGCTGCAAGGAGGCTTCGATGTCCAGAGTGCGCCCCGGTAGTGCCGGGCGGGCGTACGCGTCCAAGCCCACTACGTCCACGCGGGCATCTTGTGGGGTGCGGTGGAGCTCCCTGGCAATGAGGGAGAGGAGGGCCAAGCCGGTCTGCGCATCAAAGCTGTGCACGGGGGCGATGTCGTATCCGCCCCGGAGGAGATTCCACCAGACGAGTGGACGACGCCAGAGTGCTCCTTCCCGGCCCACGGCGTAGGCACGGGCCACTGTGGCTTCCACGTGGAGCCGGTACCCCACGTCGCTTAGCGTGTAGGCCCACTGCCGTCCGGCGGCGCGCAGCACCACGGGACGGCTCCCATATTCTTGGAGACGCCCCCGCAACACAGCCTCGGCCGTTTCCGGTGAGAGCCCGCCCAGCGGCACGCCTTCCACAGTCACACCGGGGTAGATGCGGTCAGCATAAGCAGTGGTGGTGGCCCACACGGCCACAGCGAAAAGGGTCGCAAGGGCCAAACACCACGCGGCCAACACGCCCCACCAGCTTCCCGGTCGGCGTGCTACCACGTTTCTCCGTGGTACGGGCCAGAGATGTGCCTGCTGTGTCATGGGTGTTCCCCGTTTCCTTTCCGGCCAAACGCTCACGTCAGGTGACAAAGGGGTGGAATATTTTGGCACATGTGGCCGTGCGGGTCAAACTCAACTGCCATGAAGGGGAAATCATTTTCACAATCGGGCCTCAAAGTGCATTTAAGGTATGACAACATTTGGTTTGGATCACCACGTGTCCTCACGCTGGTCCACTGTGCCATCTACGGCGCCCTATGACAGGAGCGGGGAGCCACCGAACGCCCAAGCCGTGTAGCAGCCAAGCGGACGGGCGTGAAGGCGTCGCCGGTCACGGAGAAGGCGGCCCAGTAGAAGGGATGTGCCGTCGCGGGATCGTGGAGGCAGCGACGCTGCACGGCTGCCAGAGCCTCGGCCGGGGAGGCGCCGGCCAGCAAGTGGGCGTACAAGTCCAGCATGAAGGTCCGCGTGGTCCGGTCTTCGATGCGCCACAGGCTGAGCAGCAGGGATTGGGCACCGGCGTGCAGGCACGCTCGGCTCAGCCCCATAATTTCATCGCCGGGGTGCACGACGCCCAATCCTGTCTCACAGGCGCTCAGGACCAACAAGCCACTGGGCATGGAGGCATTGAAGAGATCGAGGGTGGTGAGGGGCCCGTCGGCCAAGTAGATGGAGGAGAAAAGAGGGGCATCAGTGCGGAAGAGGCCATGAGCCGCCACGTGGATGAGGGGGCGCCACACTTCGCCCCTGGTGAGCCGTTCACCCAAGGCTTCTTCCTCCAGATAACATTCTCCTCCAACAGTGTTGGTCACGTCACGGGCCTCCTCGACGGCCACAGGCAACATGCCGTGATGGCTGTGGCCCAAGATCAGCGGCGTCCCCTCGGCCGCACGCTTGGCACGAGCTCGCAGCACACCGAGGAGACCGCTGCTGGGCAAGCGGGCCACAGCGGCCTCCTCCACCAGATAGCGACCGTCACGCCGGTTGTAGAGCGCGGCGAAGGGCAAGTAATGAAGCACGCCGTGGGGAACGACGTAGATGTGGCTTCTGTCCAGCTCATGGATCTCCAACGGGGCGAAGATCAACTCGTACACGTGGCCCAACACTCGCTGCACCGCCTCCAAGCGGGCTCGACCGGACGAGGCCATGTGGCCCATGAGCAGACGCCAACGCCCCATGAGGTGATGTATGTGCGTGATGTCACAGAGTTCGCGGACGCGAAGGCGCTTATCGGTCACCACGAAGGCCCACAGCCGGCCGGCAATGGCGAAATACTCCACGAGCAATGTGTCGGGGGGCAGGTGGGCGCGCACATCGTTCACGGAGACCTCTGCCAGGGAGGGGGTCAAACGGCGTGCCGCCGTACGACGAACTTGAAATTCCCGAAAGAGAGCCCGCAGACGACTTTCGCACTCCTGGGCTTCTTCCAGAAGGGCCTTACGTTGGCGCCGGTCCAAGGCGAACTCCGAGTCGGCCTTGGTCTGCATGGAGATGTAGAGGGCTCTACGCTGAAGCCAACGCCATCGCTCGCGGAGATGGTGAATTTCTTCCACGATCTGGCGCTCGTCAGCGCCAACGGCCTGAAATCGCAGGCTGTGTTCCTCGCCCAACAAGTCGAGCAGGGCCCGTGATTTTACGTATTGGACGAGGCGAAAGGCGTCTTCGGGCGCGTCGGTGTCCAGTTCCAGAGCAATAGCCTGTTCGTAGAGGTCCAACTTGTCGGCCAGGAAGGGGACACGGAGTTCAACGGCCACACTGCCACGCAATTCCTCGATCGCTTGGATGGCCTGGCGGAAGCGAGCTCTGGCGGCTTCCACGTGTCCCACCCGCCGCTCCAGCCGGGCCAAGCCGTAACAGGCCGGGTAGATCAGCATGGGCAACTGTTCACGTCGACCGATGTGCAACACGTCCCTGTAGAGGCGACGGGCTATGGCCGGCCAGTCGCGCTGCTCAGCCACAAGGCCTTGGACGAGCAACGCTTGGGCTCGCTCAAGGGGTAAGTCGAGTCGTTCAAAGTAGTGTTGGGCAGTCTCCGCGGCCAGTGTGGCCTCGAAGAGGCTATCCGTGGCCAGGAAGACGTAAGCCAATTCCAAGTAGACTTGCCCTAACCAGGCCTTGTTGTTGTGGGCCTTGAAGATCATGGCGGCCTGCTCCAGATCGTTGGCCGCCAGCAAGAGCCGGTCCATGTGTCGGCGGGCCTTGGAGCGGTATAAGTACGCCAAGGCCAATTCGTGGTCCATGCCTGTTTGCACGCAGTAGTCGATGATGTGAGACGCCGTCTGCTCCACCGTCTCCACGTCGTTGAGGGCCAGGAGACATTGGGTCTCAAAGAGGCGGGCGATGACTGCGTCCCGCTGCAAGTGGCACGCCTCGAACGTTCGCCGTGCCTCCTGAAAGTAGGCCAAAGCGTCGTTGTATGCTCCTTTGTAAAAGTAGATCAGCCCCAAGCTGTCTTTAGCACGGGCCACACGGGCCGGCTGTTTTATGATGTTCTCGGCAATGTGGAGGGCTTCTTGAACGACCTGGATGGCCTCCTGGAAGGCGTTCAGGTGGATGAAGATGATGGACCGGTTGAGGTGGAGGCGGAAAAGGCGGTTATAATATTCGGAGGGGGTAAGAGGGCATTGGCTCAGGAAGCGTTCGTGTTCGTCCTGAAGGGCGAGAGCGCGGCTCAAGTCTCCTCGTCGCCGACAGACGATGGCCATGTTGTTGAGGGTGCCCATGTAGACCAACCAGTTGCCGGCCTCGCGCACTTCGCGGCAGAGGGCTTCGCCTATGGCCAAGGCTTCATCAAAGCGGCTCAGCATGCCCAAGACGTAAATCTGGGCCATGCGAATGCGGTGGGCTTGCGCGTGAGCACCACACGCTTTGGCCAGGGCCAAGGCCTCCTCGAACGTCTCCAGCGCCTCTTGATACCGCCCTTGGGCGAAGCCGTAGACGTTTGCTAAGGCCATCAGCCCTAGAAGTGTATGCATGGGGCGTTGGGTGAGCTCAGCGGCAAGGAGGAGGCTCTGGGCCAATTCCAAAGCCCGCTTGGCATCCTGCTGCATGTGGGCGGCAATGCGGGCCTTCATTCGCTCGAAGAAGGCGTCAGTGAGGTGATCAAGGTGGGCAGTGAACCATGCTCGGAACTGTGTGGGAGCAACTTGTTCCCACTGTGCCAACAGCGCCTCTGGGGAACACATCACGGGTCACCTTTCGAGTCACCCCGCTAGTGTTGGCCATTGCCCACAATGAGATCTTCGATCACAGCCACACCTTCACCGGTTTCAATCTCGATCATGTACGTGCCCGGAGTGACGTGAGCGAAGACAAACGTGTCCAGATCGTCAACCTCTGTGGTCGCCACTTCCACATCAGGAGCTTGTTCCAAGCGCACACGAAGCCCTTCAAAATGCCCAATATCCTCCGCCTCGCTCACGATTAACCCGAAAATGGTGTAGCTGGCCGGCGCCTCCCGCTCTAAGTCCAACGTAATGCGCAGGGAACCAACTTGGTACTGCCTGCCGCTGGCCGGCGCGCCCCGCAGGGCGAAGGGAGCCGTCGCCAAGGAAGGGGATTCGTCGGCCAGCAGGGTGGCCACCAGACGGCGTGCCTTTCGTGCGGCCACGGTGAGGGAGGATTCTCGGGTGCTCAAGTGCAGCATCTCCCGGGCCAAGGCAGCCTCTTCTTGACATTGGGGGCAGACGGTGACGTGGTGGGCCACGTTTCGGGCCTCCGACTCGGGCAACAGGCCCGCCACCCATTCGCCGAGCTTCAGGGAATCCGGGCAACACATTCGCAGCAACACGCGGATGAGGACAGCCTCTTCCGTGGCCAGCTCGGCTGCCCTTCGCCGGCAGAGCGCACAGGTGGTCACGTGTTCTTCAACGTGAGGAGGCGCTTCGCCAGCCAACACCTGCTCCAATGCCCGCTCATCGACATGTGAGCTCATCGCACCTACTCCTTTTTCCTTAAAGTTCACAGCCCGCTTTGCCTCACATTGTTCGGGCTACTCACATGTTGTGGGGAATGTTGTTGGGAAGAGATGGAGCTGGAAGGGTGTCTCCGCACCTCATAGGCTATTCATGTGGTTCCACAGCTCTCCTGCAGGCCAATCCCCTGTGCCCCCAGCAACTTCAGTGCATGAGGACTACACTTGATAAACGCGCGTGTTCACCATTTTTCGCTCATTCCTTCAGCCATCGCTCCAAGCTCTTAGAGCGGCGCAACCGGTTGAGCACGTTGCGCTTGATTTGGTACACGAGCTCGACTGAGGGAAACGTGTCGGGATAGGCCGCTTGGATTTGGCGAGGTTTCATGCCAAGAATGAAGTAGCAGAAAATGACTTTCATTTCGGTCTCGTTGGCCAACAAGGTCTGGATTTCCTGCCAGAAGCGCTGACGGGTGAGGTCATCCAACACATCCTGTTCGACGTTCCGGTGGTCGGCCATTCCTCCCATGATGGTTTCGTAGGGCATAAGCCGGCTCTCGTGCTTGCGCCGGCGGGCCATGTCCATGACCACGCTGCCGGCACAGAGGCGCAAATACTGCAAGACGGCTTCCAAGGAGACAAAGCTGCGGAATTTGGAAGCAGGTACTGACTGCCAGAATTTGGTGAAGGTCAAGTTCACCAATTCCTCCAAGTCACTCTGGCCAGCTTGGAAGCCACTGCTCTGGCGAATCCACCCGCTCACCAATGAGGAGTATTGCTCGTAGAGAATCTGCCAGGCGTGCTCGTTGCGGTACAGGATGGCCCGCCGGAAGAGCTCAAAGCAGAAGCGGTTGTCTGTCGGTTGTCGTCTGAAGAAGCGCTCCCGTTCCTCAGCGCACCGTTTGGCTAAAAGGTCGTTGGACAAATGAGTGATCGACTCATTTCCTCCATGGCTGTGCATAGGCGGGTCCTGTTCTCACCCAGCACCACCGGCTGGCAGGTTCCTCTTCCCAGTGTGCTGTCAGCTCCACACCGCCCAAGGGGATGCCCACATCTTAACACAAAGTGCGGGCATTGCCAAAGGGTTCTTCAGCCCTTGGGTCAAGGGCGAAGGGTCTCGCGGTGAGCGTCAAGCGGGGGGCATTAGGGTGGCACGATGTAAAGCAGGCCGGCAAGGGTGTTGTCCGGAGGCACACGGATCTCATGGAGGCGGCCCCGGGGATAGGCCTGGCGCACCAGCTCCAGTTCGTCAGCCCGCTCCGGGACGAAAAGGAAGATTGCACCCTCCCCCTCGGGCACCATGCCCTCAGGTGGGCGCGTAATGGGCTCAATGATGTCAGTAGCCCGGGCGTCTGGCAGCAACAGACTGAAGGTGGGAAAGTCCCAGAAGAACCAGGGCGCCCCAACGACGTAGAGGCGGTGCTCCGGCACCAGCGGCCGCGCAACAGGGGCCACATGCGTGGCCAGTTATGCTACTGGCCCCCCGTAGGTGGCCGATGGAATGTACTCGAAAAAGTAGAGCCGCACATTGATCAGGGCAAAGAGCAGAACACCGGCCACCAGGACGGGGAGTGCCGGTAAGCCGCCCCACAGCCGGCGGAGGAGGAACGTCATTCGCCACAGGGCCAAGGCGATGAAGAAGGTCACCGGCACGCTCAAGGTGACCAAGCGCTGGCTGGAGGGCGGCCCTTGGGTGAGCACGCCACCAAAAATCACTCCGCCCCACCACCAGGCCACGAAGGGAAAGAGACGCCGGTCCGTGGGGGAAATGACAAGGCGGACCATGGCGTAGAGCAACCCGGCGAAGAACAAGGTGCCGAAGAAAGGGTCGAGCAACGGGTGGGGGAGGCTGTAGAAGGGCGCACGATCAGGATAGAGAAGAAACCCCAACACTGTTCGTTGGAATTGGTCCCACAGGATGGGAAGCGCCCCCTGACCCCGAGCTTCCATCTCCTGCGCCAGCCAGCCGTTCTGCACGATGCCGACTTGATTGATGCGCCCGTTGAACTCGTCGGGGAAACGATACGCGAACTGGAGCATGGGCGCGGCCACAATGAGGAAAGCGCCCACAGCGCTCAACAGGCCGACACGCTGCTCGGCCCAAAAGCGCCGCCCACGCCCTGCCCAATAGTAGAGGAGCACCACCAAGGCCACCACAGGCACTAGGCGGCCACCTGTGTAACCGTAGAGCGCGCCACCGGCAGCCGCGCCGGCCAACACCCAGTCCAGGGGGCTACGTCGGTCGAGTGCCCGCATGAGCCACAGAAGCGTGAGGCCCATGAAGAAGGGATCAGCGATGTTGTTCAGGTTGAGGCGGGAGTAGTGGACGTGCAGGTGATAGGTGGCCAACAGGGCGGCTGTGACCATGCCCACGTAGCCTCCCTTGAGGCGACTCACCAGCCAGAAAGTGACGAGCACGGAGAGCGTGCCCACAATGGCCCAAGGGAGCCGCACGCTCATCACAGAGAACCCAAAGACACGCACGCTCAGGGCCGTGTAGAAGAATGTCATCGTGGGCTGGGAGAGCCACCCCGTCATGAACGGGTTGCGCAATTCCCCGCGGAGCACCCGCAAGGCTTCCCGGGCAAACGTCGCCTCGTCGCCGGCCAACGCAGCTGGTGCCCGGTCAAGCCCCCAAGCCCGCAGCCACAGGGCCACGCCCACAATGGCCGTCAGCATGAGCACATTCGCCCGGTTGACCTCCCACCAGATGCTCCAGTCGTGGCGCGGGCGCGGGCGTGGGGGGGCAACAGCCACCACGTAGAAGAGAAACGCCACGAGCCAGGTGACCGTCACGGCGGTGAAATCGGCCGATGGGGGCATGTGGGGCAAACGGCGCATGACGGATGCCAGAAGCGAGAAGGCGCCCACGAAGGCGACCCCGCGCCAAGGTTGCTCAACAATGCCCTGCCAAATCACCGTCACCAGGGGAGGCCGGTGGGCCCCAGAGCGGTTTTTGGCCTCCCACACGGCCAACACCAACATTGCACCGGCCATCAAGGCCAAGGCTAGGAGTGCTCCCGTGTCCTCCGGGCTACGGCCAAGGCTGAAGGCTGCCAATACGCCTACCCCGGCAGCCACCGCCGTCCACGCCAGGGCGGCAGCCACCAGCTTGCGTCCCCTCAAGCGCTCACCCATTCCCTCGTTCACGTGCTGCTGTCTGTGGCCAGGCCTGTGCGGTGGGGATGACAATGGGCCTGCCAATTGCTGCTTGCCTCACCGCCCGTTCGGGCTAGTGACAGGATGTGATAGGATTATACCTGTGACCGCCGTTTCGGAGAAAGCGGGCTCGCTTTCTCCCGTGTGTGCTTTAACCAGATGAGCCCCAAGTGGCCATGCAGGCCCGCCATCCGGCCACGGCCAACGTCACAACGCTCAAGGTGACCCCTATCCACTTGGCCGCCGTGAAGCTTGTGGCGGCCCATGCCAGGGCTGGAGGCACGCCCGGGTAGAGGGACAACATAAGGACCACACTGAGATTCTCCATCACGTCAAGGCCGCCGGCCACCAGGGGGATCAAGAAAAGAGGCCAACCACAACGCCCCTCGATGCGCCCGCGGCGACACAGCCACGCCACGGCCAAGCTGAAAAAGAGGGCGTAGCTCACGGGGAACAGCATGTCGGCCGTCAGCGCTCCGGCGCGGTACGCCGCCCGGCCGGCATCGCCATACGCGCTCAGCGCGGCGTAAGCCCGCGCGGGAGTGTAGAAGAAGAGAACATCAAGGGGCCCCACTCCCCCTGATAGGGCCCGCAGGCGCGCGCTCGTGGCAGGGAGAATCACGCCGCCTAACAAGGCACTCAGCCCCATGAAGAGCAACACCACACGGCCTCTGGCACGGGCCTCAATGTACGTGACGAACCGCTCCGTGAGCGTCAGCTTCCCCATCACTTGATCTCCCCTTGCCAATCCAGAGGAGCACCCACATCCGCTTCCCTATCATGGCCCGAAGCACAGGGGCGGCTCCTAGGCCGCCCCCGGGTTGACAGCTTCCACACAACACGAATACACTCGTGCCCTCGCCCGCCTCCATCCGTCCTCACAGGGCTGTGCCACAGTTCAGGCAGAACTTGGAGTGCTCGGGCAAGAACTCGGCGTCACACGCATCGCACCGCTTCATCAATGGCCCAAAGGGATACCGGGGATCCATGCCATCCCCAATGCGGTCGCGGATTTCCCTCATGCGAGAAGGTCGGCGTTCCTTGAAGGCCCACAACCCCTCGCTCGGCTCCACGCTGCCAATGTTGAGGGAGAACCATGCCTTGGCATGTTCCCACGTGAGCCGCCAGACCAAGTCCCGCCACCAGTTGAGGTGCACTTTGAAATACCAGAGGCTGGAAGGCGAGAGGCTCAACATTCGCTCCAAGAATTCGTGTACCGTGTTGTCCAACTCCTCGAGCGGCACCACGGCGTTGACCACGCCCCACTCGAGGGCCGTCCGGGCGTCAATTTCTGTGCTGAGCATCACGATCTCGGCCGTGCGCTTCACGCCGATGTGAAGCGGCAGCCATTGGGAGAGCCCGCCAACAGACGTCATGCCCACCCGGGGACCGGGAGAAATGAAACGCGCGTGGTCGGCCGCGATGGCCAAGTCACAGGCGGCCACAAACTCAAAGCCGCCGCCGGCCACGGCGCCATTCACCCGAGCAATGACCGGCTTGCCACAGTGCATGATCATGTCAAACACCCGCCCGTAGATCTCGCCCCACTTCCAGAAATCGGCGGCCTTGCGGGTGTACTCCTCGGCGTATTCATGAACATTGCCGCCGGTGCAAAAAGCCTTGTCCCCCACGCCCGTGAGCACGATGAACTGAATGTCATCGTCCCACATGGCTTCCTCGATGGCACTCACCATCTCGCGCAGGGTGGTCAGCGTGTAAGAATTGTACTCGTGAGGCCGGTTAATGGCCAGCAGGGCCGTGTGGTCGTGCCACTTCCGGTCGAAGACAATCTCCGTATAGGTCTTCATGGATTTCTTCCCTCCTCCACACTTTGTTTTGGGGGCTTCCGTTTGTTGTACTCTCACACATCCCGGCTCCACGGACAGGATGCCGGTTTCACCGGCATGTCCCCGTCCATTATTCGCCAAGACACCAGGCACGACCCAACGCACGATTGTGAAATTTATCACATGCTCAGGACAAAGAAAAACGGCTCTGCCCCCCCTCACGAGTATATACAGTGTATATCAATGCAGCTCGGCGCGCAAGTTGACAAGCGTCCGCGGGAGCCGCTCACCTGCACCGTGAGACCCTGTGGGCACCCGGTGTTTTGCCAATTTCGGAAGACGCACTATAATACCAACGGTTAACTACACCCGTGTGTACGAGAAGTGGGGTCTCCCCACTTTTCTTGCTTAGTATAGCGTTGCCGACCAGGTCCTAGAACGGCGTGGAGGAGAATAACAGGCCATGCGCACCAGCGAATTCATGATGGCGCTCAACGCCCTGTGCCACGAGCGCGATCTTCCCAAGGAAATCGTGATTCAGGCCATCGAAACGGCCCTGCTGACCGCGTACAAGCGGGACTACGGCGCCATCCACAACGCCACGGTGAGTTTGGACCCAACCACGGGCAGGCCCGCGTCTTCGTCGAAAAGGAGGTGGTCGACGAGGTCTTGGACGAGCGCACGGAAATCTCCCTCGAGGACGCACGCCACATCGACCCGAACGCCGAGTTGGGCGATGTAGTGCGAGTGGAGATCACACCGCAGGACTTCGGGCGCATTGCGGCTCAAACGGCCAAACAGGTCATCTTCCAAAAGATCCGTGAGGCCGAGCGCGACCGCGTCTACACGGATTTCGTGAACCGCGAGGGAGAGATCATTATGGGATCAGTCCAGAGCATTGATCCCCACACGGGCATGGTACGGCTGAGCCTCGGGCGCGCTGAAGCCATCCTTTCCCGCCAAGACCAGATTCCCACTGAGCGCTACCGCATTGGCCAGCGGCTGCGGGTGTATGTCTACAATGTGGTGCGCACTCCCCGTGGGCCTAATATCTACGTCAGCCGGACGCGACGCGAGATGCTCCGCCGCCTCCTGGAGTTGGAAGTGCCCGAAATTGCCAACGGCACCGTGGAGATCCGCGCCATCGCCCGTGAGCCAGGCGCCCGCTCCAAAGTGGCCGTCTGGTCCACGCACCCGGGCGTGGACCCCGTGGGTGCCTGCGTGGGCATGAAGGGGATTCGCATCCAGAACATCGTCAACGAACTTTCGGGCGAAAAAATCGACGTGGTCCAGTGGAGCCCCGACGAGGCCCAGTTCGTGGCTAACGCCCTGAGCCCGGCCAAGGTGCTCAAGGTCTTCCTGGAACCAGATCATCCCGAGGGCAAGACCGCCATCGTCATTGTGCCGGACAAACAGCTCTCCCTCGCCATTGGCAAGGAAGGCCAGAATGCCCGCCTGGCTGCCAAACTCACCGGCTGGCGCATCGACATCAAGAGCGCCAGCGAGGCCGCCGAGGAAGTGTTGCGGTTGACCGAACGCGAGGCACGCCGCAAGGCCAAAGAAGAAGCCCGCCGGCGTGAGTACGAGCGCAAGCTCGCCGAGGCCCGAGCCCTCCTCGCCGAAGCCGAACAGGCCGAACAAGCAGCCGCCGCCCAGGAGGAAATCGAGGAGCAGGAACTCGAGATCGCTACCGTCACCGAATCCGCGGCCCAAGGGCAGCCCGCAGATGCGCAGCCCGAACCACCTCCAGAGCCACCTGCGCACTCCGGGGCCATTGAGGCAGAACCGACGACACCAGAAACACCTGCCACAGAGGAGAGCACACAACCACCGGCCACCGAGCCCCAAACGGCGGATACAGCTCCTCCGGCGACTGTTGAGGAGACCGCCCCAGAACCCGAGGCCGGCTTGGAGGAGGAAGGGGCCGAAGACGAAGACGAGGAGGACGAAGAGCTCACGCCTGCCCGCAAGGACTCCGAAAAACCCAGCCTGATTGACCTTGTCTACACCCTGAACGAACGGGGCGAACAAGTGGACTTGGAAGACGAGATCCGCGCCCGTCGCAAGGCGCGTAGCAAAAAACGCAAGAAGAAATCCCGCCGCTAGCGGGACCCAGACGCCGAATTGCGCGGAGCAGGAGCCCGATGGGCAAACACATTCCCATCCGCACCTGTGTAGCCTGCCGCACCCGACGGCCCAAACGCGAGCTCATTCGCGTTGTACGCACGCCAGAAGGCCAAGTCCAGGTGGACCCCACCGGCAAGGCCAAAGGGCGCGGGGCCTATCTCTGCCCGCAGGTTCCGTGTTGGGAGCGCGTTTTACAACGACATACCATCCTGGCCCACGCGCTGAAAGGTCCGGTGCCGGCTGAAGCCCTAGAGGAACTTCGGAAATTCATGGTCACTCAGCTTTCCCGGTAAGGCACACCTGTGGGCCCTCGGCCCACCCAAACGTCTGACCAACAGCGCGGGGCCGGTGTGCCCCGCGCTTTGATTCCGGCCCCGTGCAGAAAAGCCAACCGCTCTCAACCAAGCGCGAGAGGAGGAGCCATGAGCCACACACAGGAACCCACAGCCGTCCAAATACCAGGCCCGATCACCGTCCGAGAATTGGCCGAGTTGCTGGGCGAAAGCCCCATCGCGGTCATCAAGACGCTGATGGCCATGGGGGTCATGGCCAACATTAACCAGACACTGGACATCGACACAGCCGCTCTCGCGGCCGAGGAAATGGGACACCGTGTGCTCCTGCCAGGCGAGGCCCCGCCGGACGCCGAGGCTGAGCCCCAGGTTGAGGAACCACCCGCCCAAGCGACTCCGGAGGAGGAGCTCCCATCTCCTCCCTCGCGCAAGAAACGGCTCTACGAACACGAGCCGGCCGAAAACCTGCGGCCCCGTCCGCCCATTGTGGCCGTGCTCGGCCACGTGGATCACGGCAAGACCACGCTGTTGGACGCCATCCGCAAGACGAATGTGGCCGCCCAGGAAGCCGGCGGCATCACCCAACACATCGGTGCCTACCAGGTGGAGCAACATGGGCGCCTGATCACCTTCATTGACACGCCGGGCCACGAGGCCTTCACGGCCATGCGCGCCCGCGGCGCCCAAGGCGCCGACATCGTCATCCTCGTCATCGCAGCCGATGACGGCGTGATGCCCCAGACCGTCGAGGCCTTCAACCACGCCCGTGCCGCCGGCGTGCCCATCATCGTAGCCATCACCAAAGTGGACAAACCCGATGCCTCGCCCGATCGCGTCAAGCAACAGGTTGCCGACCAACTGGGCCTGATCCCCGAAGAGTGGGGCGGTGAAACCCCCTTCGTGGAAGTTGTCGCTCCCCAGGGCAAGGGCCTTGACGCATTGCTGGATTACATCCTCATTGTGGCTGACCTCCACCAGGAGGAAATTGTGGCCAACCCGGACCGAAAGGCCCAAGGCGTGGTGCTGGAGGCCGAGCTGGACCCCCGCCGGGGGCCCGTGGCCACGCTGTTGGTGCTCAACGGCACCCTGCGCCGCGGCGATCCTGTGCTGGCCGGCACAGCCTACGGCCGCATGAGGGCCATGTTCGACGAGTACGGCCAACAGGTCAAAGGCGCTCCCCCCAGCAAGCCCGTGCGCGTCTTAGGGCTCAACGAAGTGCCGCCGGCCGGCCAGTTCTTCGAGGTCGCGGAGAGCGAACGGACCGCCCGCGAAGAGGCCAAGAGGCGAAAACAGGAACTGGAATCCCGCCGGACAACCAGCCGCATCACGCTCGAAGATGTCTTCCGCCAGCTCCGCAGCGGGGAACGGGAAGAGCTCAACCTCATCATCAAGGCCGACACCCAGGGCACCTCGATGCCGTGGTGGATGCCATCAACCGCCTCAGCACCGACGAAGTCACCATCCGCATCATCCACCGGGGCGTGGGGCGCATCACGGAGAACGACATCATGTTAGCGGCCGCCAGTGAGGCTATTGTCATTGGCTTCGGCGTCAAGTCCGACCGGGTGGCCCGCGAACAGGCCGAACACGAAGGGGTACAGGTGCGCACGTACACGGTGATCTACCATCTCCTCGAAGACGTCGAACAGGCCCTCAAGGGCAAGCTACAACCCACCTTCGAGGAAATCACCATCGGGCGCGCCGAAGTGCGGGCTATCTTCCGCGTGCGCGGCCAGCCCGTAGCCGGCTGTTACGTGCTCGAAGGCCGCATCGTGCGCAACGCCAAGGCCCGCCTTATCCGCAACGGTAACGTGGTGGCTGAAACCAAGATCGCCAGCTTGAAGCGCTTTAAGGAGGACGTGACCGAGGTGCGCCAAGGCTTCGAGTGTGGTGTGGGCCTTGAGGGGGTTCACGACCTTCAAGAAGGCGACGTGATCGAGGTGTACGAGGAACGACAGGTGTAAATGGAGATGAGCGGAATCAGGCCCCTGCGACTTGCCGACACCATCCAGGCCGAATTGGCCGACATTTTACACCGAGAGGCACGCGACCCTCGCCTCCATTTTCTCACCATCACCCATGTGGAGGTGAGTCACGACTTGCGCCGTGCCATGGTCCACGTGAGCGTGCTCGGCTCCTCACACGAACAAGACGAGACTTTCGAGGCCCTGAAGCGGGCCCGAGGGTTCCTGCGCACCCAGTTGGCCCATCGCCTTCGCCTGCGACGGGTGCCCGAGCTGACCTTCGTGACCGACCGCTCCTTGGACCACGCGCTGCGCGTGTGGCAACTTCTTGAGGAGGTGCAAGCCTCCCGAGTTGACGCCGATGAGGAGGTGGAATCTGCCGACGATGAGTAGCCAGCAGGCTGTTGCTGAGGCGCTGCACCAAGCCCGCTCTGTCCTCATTCTCAGCCACACCAACCCGGATGGGGACGCCGTAGGCTCAGCCTTGGGGTTGATGTGGGCCCTGCGCAGCCTTCGCCTTCGGGCTCACGTGGCCCTGCCCGACCCTGTGCCCGCCAATCTCACCTTTCTGCCCGGCGCCAACAGCGTGGGCGGCCAGGAGCTGGTGGATGACCAGGACGTGTGTGTGGTGCTCGACAGCAGCTCCCCCCAACACGTGGGTGATCTCTTCGAATACGCTACTGCCCGCGAATGCCGTGTGATCAACGTCGACCACCATGTCACCAACGTGCGCTTCGGGCACGTCAATTGGATCAATCCCGCGTGTCCGGCTGTGGCCCAGATGATCTACTGGCTTCTTCCCCTGTTGGGCGTCTCCCCGGACCCCAAGATTGCCACCTGTCTGCTCACCGGCTTTGTGACCGACACGAACGGCTTCAGCACGCCCAACACGACCCCACGCCTGCTTCACGATGCCGCTGAGCTGGTAACTGCCGGGGCTCCACTGGCCGACATCATCCGGGAAGCCCACCTGAACCGTTCACTCGCCCAAGTGCGCCTGTGGGCCCAAGCGCTGCAATCCCTGTGCTTCGAGGACGGTATCGTGTGGACGGTGAACACGCCGGCCATGCGCCGGGCCGCTGGGGCCACGGAGCGGGACAGCAGCGGCTTGAGCACATTTCTGCTCACCATCCGGGAGGCCCACATGGCGGCTAGCTTCACCGTGCTGGACGACGGGCGTATTCGAGTGAGCCTGCGTGCCCGGCCGGGCTACGACGTGGCCGCGGTAGCCGCCCGCTTCGGGGGGGGAGGCCATCCGCCAGCCGCCGGGGCCACGCTCGATGGTCCTCTCGACGAGGCCGTGACGCTGGTCATCTCCGCCATGAAAGCCCAAGTGGCCGATTACAGCGCCACAGTGGAACAACCGTGAACCGAACCATGTCGCCCCAGCAGAGACGAGTCCAACTTGATGGGTTGCTCATCGTGGATAAGCCGGCCGGCATTACTTCCCACGACGTGGTGGAACGCGTGCGGCGCTTGAGCCGCCAGCGGCGTGTGGGGCACGCCGGCACCCTCGACCCCTTGGCCACCGGTGTACTGGTGTTGGGATTGGGGCGCACTACCCGGCTCTTGGAGTACATGGCCAGCCACGACAAACGCTACTGGGCCACCGTGCGCTTGGGCGTCTCCACCACCACCTACGACGCTGAGGGGGAGATCACAGCTCACTATGAAGGGCCGTGGCCTTCTCTGGACGCCGTAGAAGCCGCGCTGGAGGAGTTCGTGGGTGAAATCGAGCAGAGGCCCCCTGCCTTCTCCGCCATCAAACGGGGGGGCGAGCGCCTGTACAAGAAGGCCCGACGGGGTGAACAGGTCGATATAGCTCCCCGGCGCGTGATCGTGCACACACTTCGCCTGATGAGCTACGTTCCCCCAACGCTCCACCTGGAGATCACCTGCTCCAAAGGGACGTACATTCGCTCGCTGGCCCACGATCTTGGCCAAGTGTTGGGCACAGGAGCCCACTTGGCCGCGCTGCGCCGGATGGCCAGCGGGCCGTTCACGCTGGATGACGCCCACACGCTCGAGGAGCTGGACACGGCTGCCCGTGCTCGCCGCCTCCACGAACTCCTGCGGCCACCCGACGCCGGACTGGTGAACCTGCTGGCCATCGACATCTCGCCCGAACAGGCCCGACGCGTGGCCCACGGCCAACCAGTGTCGGGCCCGCCCCCCACCACTCCGGGCCAAATGGCGCGCATTCGGCTCAACGGCCGGCTTCTTGCCGTGGCCGAATACGACGAGAGACGCGGCGCGTGGCAACCGCGCAAGGTGTTTGTCTCCGTGCACGAGGTGAACCCCGCCCCAAAACGGGGCCACACGCCAACGTGACGAGGTGATTATGCTCGTAGTCCGAGACGACTTCTCTGCCGTTGAGGGCTCCACCGTACTCACCGTGGGGAAATTTGACGGGCTCCACGTGGGCCACCAGGCCTTAATCCGATTGGTCAAAGAGCGCGCCAAGGCACTGGGGATACAAGCCGGCTTGGTCACCTTTGACCCTCACCCGGCCGCCGTCCTGCGCCCCGAGCACGCTCCTCCCCTCATCACGCCCCTGCCGGACAAGCTCCGTCTCCTCGAGACGTGGGGAATGGACGTGGTGGCCGTTGTGACGTTCAGCCGCCACGTGGCTGAGATGAAAGCAGCGGAATTCCTCGAGCTCTTGTGGCGTGGCCTGCGGCCACAGGAGCTCATCGTGGGCCACGACTTCCGGTTCGGCCACCGACGCGAGGGCGACGTGCAACTCCTACGGGCCTGGGCCGCGGACCGCGGCGTTGCCGTCCACGTGCTCGCCCCCGTGCTGGTGAACGGCGAGCGCGTGAGCGGTTCCCGCATTCGGGCACTCATCGCTGAGGGGCGTGTTGAGGAGGCAGTCCCTCTCTTGGGTCGTCCCCTCAGCGTCACCGGCCCTGTCGTTGAAGGAGACCAGCGGGGCCGACAACTGGGCGTGCCCACGGCCAACATTGTGCCCTCACAAGCACAAGTGGTGCCCGCCAACGGCGTTTACGTGACACTAGTGGAGTGGGACGGGGCCTGCCGGCCGGGCGTCACCAACGTGGGCGTGCGGCCAACGGTGGACGGCTCCTGCCTTCAGGTCGAGTCCCACGTGTTGGGATGGGAAGGCAACCTGTACGGTGTCCTGCTCACCGTCCACTTTCTTCACAGGTTGCGGGGCGAGCGCAAGTTCCCGTCGGTCGCCGACCTCGCTCAACACATTAAGCGTGACATTGCCGCGGCCCAGGAGTGGTTTGCCCTCCACGGCCGTGATCTCTCTGACCGGCTCGGCGCAGTGGAGCAAGGGCACAACACTATCTACCTCCCGTGAACACAAGGAGTAAAAGGAGGCAGTCCCATGAGAAGAGACATTGTCTGGATCACGGTCATCGGGCTCACGTTGTTCGCCGCCGCCTGTGGCCGCAGCGCGGCTACGCCGCCCCCCTCACCGGAAGCGGGCGGAGATGGGGGCAGTACGGCGGCCTACCCACAACCACAGCCACCGCAGGCCTATGAGCCGCCAGCCGTCTCGGCCCTTTCGCCCAATGAGCTGGCCTATGCGCCGCCCGGCGCGGAAGATATCCGCGTGGCCAAGTACCCCAATCCCATCGTCGTCTACGTGCTCCAACAGACTGGTGGGGGTGTTGTCGGCAAGTGGACGATTTATCAGACCGGCCGCATTGTGGCCATAGATGGCAGCGAGCGGACCCTCTCGCCCGACGAGGTGAAGCCCATTTTTGACGTGGTCACCACTCAGGAATTCCGCAGCTTGGAGGGACGCTTCGCCCCTGAGGGGTCGTGCCCTGACTGTACCATACAGCGTATCTTGCTCTACGGCCCTGATGAGCCGGTGGAGATCGAGATCGTGGGCGAGCCCCCAAGTCTGCCCGCCCCTGTGCAGCAGGCGATCCAGGCCATCACGGCTGTGATCGAGTAGGGCAGTGCACGCCGCGAACAGCCAAGGGGGCTTCATGTGAAGCCCCCTTGGCCGTGTTCTCCGTGCATTTCTCCCATGGCTTTCACTTTCCCCTTCCCGGCCACACGTCGGCCGCCGGCACGCGGCGCAGCACGCCTTGATCTGTGCCAGGCGTGGTGCTCGGGCGCCGCTGTTGGCGCGGGGTGGCGGATGAGAAGGTGATACGATAGGCCCAGTACGCTGCCCCAACGCTGCCGTCCGGCCACTCGACGTAGACCGTCCACCCGTAGGCTGTCCCGTAGGAGAGCGCCGCGGGCAGGGCATTCAGCATGTAGGAGTTCTGGTAGCCCACGGTGGGTTCCAAGGCGAGAATCTGGTTGGTAGTCAGGTCGAAGAAGAGGATGCCGTAGCTGTCGTTCGTCGTGGCAGGCCGAGGGTTCCACTGGAACGTTTGGGGCAAGGTGGCCGTCGTGTCGTGGGGTGGTGAGACCAGTGTGATGTCGGCGATGTCGAAGGTGCCCAAGTTCACCGTCTCGCCGGCCGTGTAGGCAGTAATGGAGCGGGAAGACCAAGTGGAGAGCCGGCCTTGGGAGTCCCCCGCGCTGGGATTCACGTAACGCACGTAATACTCCTGGCCGCTGCCCAAGGAGGGCACTCCCGTGAAGGCGAAGGTGCCATCGGCCGCCGTGCTCGTGGTCTGTAGCGTGGACCACCCGGTGCCATCGTAGAAGCGCAATTCAAGCTGCACGTTGCCAGCCGGCGAGCCGCCCACGGTGACGCGTCCCAAGATACCGCCCGGCCCTGATCGCGTGATTAAGGGCAAGAAGACTGAGCGCGACGAAGGAGACGGCAATGAGGGCGCCCCCTGGGTGACCGCCAACGTGTAGGAACGGGCCGTACAGCTTGCTGGGTTGTCGGACGGCTGGGCCTCGTTGGTGATCACCACGGCCGCGCCAGTGTACACGCTCAAGTCCACATTGCGTTCCTGAATCGCTTGGCCGGCCGCCGCCACGCCCAGGGAGCGCACGTCGAGGCTGCTCCCGGTGTCACCCACGAAACTGGCCCGTATCAGGCCACCGCCCGAGGTGTTCTGCAGGGTGATGGTGTAAACCCCGCTGCCCACGGGCAAGGTAATCCAGTTGAGGGCGTAGGCGTCCTGGATCAAGCCGTTGTACGTGTCTGGCAGGGAGGAGAGCTCGGCCGTTGGCGGCGGGAAACCGGCCACCCCTGTGTACCCACTCGCCTCCTCAAAACAATATGGCGATGTGTACCCGCCCCCACAGGGCTTGACAAAGGCCAGTGCAATAGCGGCATTGTGATAAGCCGGGCCGAGGGAGAGCGTCGATGATCGGTTCTTGAGGGCCTGATCCAAGGCCGCGAGCATGCCTCCCTGCTTCTTGCTCAGGTACTCCCAGAAATCCTGGATAATTTGCTCCCCGCCGTCGGCCACCCCTGTGCCGAAGGGTTCAGTGAGACCGCGGAGCACGATCCAGTAGGGGTACCACTCATTTGACGTGCTGGTGTAGTATTCCCCCATGCAGACTTGGAAGTCAGGCCACAAGTAGCTGTAGTTGTCATTGGCGCTGTCGAAGACCTCATCTTCGACCCACGTGGCACTGGCCTCCATAAACACGCCGTCCAAATCCCGCACTGAGGGCGCCACACCGTAGCCGAACTGGATGGCGTGGTGGAACTCATGGGCGACCGTGGACCGGAGGATATCGATAGCGGCCGATGGAAAGCCGCTGAAGTCGTTCCTCAGCACCATGCAGCTGGCCATCGCCGACCCCTCATTCCACGATGTGTTGGGGTTGTCCCCCACAAAACCGGCATAGGTGCCGGAAGTGGAGACAAACCCCAAGAGGCCGGGAGCCAAGGTATCAATGCGCACGTGGTACTTGTTGCCCGGCGTGCCGGACAGGATGGGAGGGGCTGCCCAGCCAAACGTGTTCACCAACGTCGTCCTCGAGGTTTCCAGAGCATTGATGTAATCAGCCAGCGTCAGCCCGCCGCTGATGGTGCCGTACTCGATGAAGAAATTGGCACTCGTGATGGAGGAGGGCAACGAGGTTGTAGAAGTGTCACACACGCCGGCGGCAAGGCGTTGGACCGTTGCTCCCAAAGGGGAAAGGGGCCGACGGCGCAGGCGTTGCTGGAGCTGCCACAGGGGGAGCGTGCCTTCCCAGGGCACGTCGCTGCGGAAACGGGCCGGCAACATCTCGGGGGAGAAGAGGGCATACGCGAGGTAAAGATCGGCCGTGTCACGGCTGATTTCACCGCGGAGCACGGCCTGCTCAATGAGCTCCGGCGTGCTCAGCCCTCTTTGAAGCGCCTTGGCCGACAGCGACGACACCAACTCCGCCGGCCGTATTTCCTGGGCTCCTGCCGCAGCAGGGGAACGAATGAAGGCCAGGAGCAGAAGCCCCATCCCCCACACTATGCCCCCTCCTATTATTAGGCCTCGAATTCGTCCCTTCACGTTTGGATTTCCTCCTTTCCTTCCCCTCACGCGCCTCTCACGCTCGGCTCTCGGGCATCTTTTCTCAGCTCCTCTTGGAGCCGGCGGATGCGCTGGCGCAGGCGCACAATTTCGTCGGCAACGCCGTGAGCATCTCCTTGGAGGCGAAGCTGGCGCTTGCGAAAAGGCCAGCTCGGCCGCCAGCGCGTAGAGCCGGCCAAGCTTGTGGGCGTACCCAAAGCCCCGCTCCTGGAGGGCCGCCCACCTCACGGCAACTCGCTCCCGATACCGTCCGGCCGCCAAGGCCTGTTGCGGTGTCAAAAGGCCCTCCCCGACTTCATCGGCCAATTCCTCTCGGATTAAGCGGGCCTCCTGGCGGCCGGCCACCCACACCAGCACAAGCCAGAGGAGCACGCCCATCCAATCGCTCACCAGGCTCACCAAGAAGAGGATCGAACCCGAGGAGACGAAAGCATTGTGGACCATGTGCAGCCCGATGCCGGCCAACAACCCGGCCACAGGCGCCCCCCCAGCGCACCAGGTCTGTGCGGGCGTAGCGGGCCAAGCCAAGCCCAAAGCCAAAGGCCGAGCTGAAAAGCGCGTGGTTCAGGCCGAACACGATAGCCCGCAGAAAGACAAGGAAGAGGAACGAGCCCACGCCCTCCTCGACCAGCGCGCTCAGAAAGTAGAAGATGTTCTCGGTCATGGCGAAGCCGAAGCCCACCAGCGCTCCGTAGAGCAAGCCGTCCATGATGCCGTCGAACTCCTGGCGGTAGAGCCAGAAAATGAGCACCAGGGGGACGGCCTTGAAGAGCTCTTCCACTACCGGTGCCACGACGATCGAGGCGAAGAACTCGGCTTGGGAGGGGACGAGGAAGAGGCGCAAGGGGATGTCAAAGGCCACTTCCACCACCAACGCCAACACGATGGCCGGCACCGCGCCCCAGAAGAAGGTGAGCACCAAAACCCACCAGGGTTCCTTTTCGTATCGGTCCAGCCACCAGGCAATGCTCGTGTAGAGCAACGAGGGCACAGCCGCTGCCAAGATGGTCAAAAGCAGGGCGAGAAGCACCATGGGAACGGTCTTTCGGGGATCGTTCGAGCACTACTACTCTTTCATAATCGTGGGCAAGTAGACACAGAGCACATCGGTGAGCTGCGTTCCCGCTTGATCTGCGGCCAGCACCACGCCTGTGGAGTAGGTGTCATCGACCCACACCTGGTGGACGGCCACGCACCCCGAGGCCACGCTGTGAGTGCCTGTGATGGTAATTGTGGCGTCGGGCCCTAACAGGTTGGCATTCCATATCCACACCCCGGAGGGAGTCTTCGAGCCGTTCGGGGTTGTCTCCTGAACGGAGAACCCCGGCGGCGGCCGGTACGCCACGTAACTCGTGTCGGCCAACGTGCCGGTGAGCTTGACGGTGTAGCTCACGGTTGTGCCCGTGGTGCTCTGCGCCGGGCCGGTGATGCTGATCTCCAGCCCTCCTCCCGAATTGGCACGGACCGTCCGAATGCCGGCACCCACGAGGAGCACATCCGCTCCCCAAAGAAACACACTGAGGGCCACCAACAGCAATCCTCTCCAGCGTCCACAAATGGTCCACATCGTCCTTACCTCCTTCGCCAAATTGCTCCGCCAATCAAACACCTGCCTCTGTGACCGTGGACAGGTGAAATCAAAGCAATCGCCCTTTCACGCCAGCGTGCTCCCTCACCCCATCGGCCTCCGCCGGAGCACAGCGCGCATCACTCTGGCCCATGGGCTCGCCAGGCGAAGGTGCAACGGCGTCCACTGTCCCGTGATGGTTGCCTTGGCCATGTGAGCCAAGAAGGTTCTGGGAGCGTCGAAGGTGTCCACCTGCACGTACGCCAGGCCGATTTCCCGCCACCCGTGGGCATCGCTGCCGGCTGTCATCGGCTTGTTGTGTTGGCGGGCCAACACTTGGGCTCGCACGTTGTCCTCCAGGAAGAGGCAACGGGCGTTCCACCCCTCGACAAAGTCCACCCGGTCCAACACGCGCAGCGTGGCTTCCAACCCCAGTGCGGACCCCTTGCGCGCCCGGTCCACGGGGTGCGGGATGGCCACCAACCCTCCTTGCTCCCGTATGCGGTCAATCGTTTCATCCAGGCCCAAGCCCGGGGGAATTTCCTCTTCGAGGAAGTAACCTATGACTTCGCCCTCTTGCGTGCGGATCTCCTCTCCCACAATGACCGGGAATGGGGCGATTTCACGGAGTTCCAGGGCGCCCCGAATGGTGTTATGGTCGGTGACGGCCACTGCGTCCAAGCCACGCTGTTGGACGGCACGGATCACTTGCTCGTAGGTGGTCAAGCTATCAGGCGATCTGAAGGTGTGGAGGTGCAAGTCTATTTTCATAAACGGGAGCATACTCCATTTTGGGCGGCGTGACAAGCCGAGTTCATCCTCCACTCAGTCGGCGTCCGTCCGGCGCAGGAGGGTCCCAATTCCCGTGAGGCAGGGGGAAGAACCGGAGCTGGAAGCGGCGCAGGGCCTTCAACAGGGCTTCGCCTAGAAGGCCAATGAGGAGCACGTTGCCCACGGCGCGGGCCGAGTCCCAAGCGACGGACGTGACGGCGTAGAAGAGCACATACCGCGAGAACGTCTCCTGCCATCCCATGCCAGGCCGCCAGTACATGCCCTCCCCCGAGACGAAGGGCCAGAAGTAGAGGTTCATCAGGAAGCCGTACAAGAACCCCCACATGCCCCCGAAGGCGGCCAGTGCCACGACCTCGCGCCGGCGGACGAGGCGGACCCGCGTGGGACGAAAGCGGAGCAGCACAGGCAGCCAGCCAGACGTGAGCCCCACCCACCCGGCAGCCACCATCTGGAAGGGCAGCCACGGGCCAACCCCGCCGGTGAGCATCCCGCCGACGAGCAGGCTGAGAGCGCCCACCAGGAACCCAAACCGGCTCCCGTAGACGTATCCTCCCAGGATGATGAGGACAAAGACGGGGGAAAAGCCACCCAAGTTCAAGAACGACGTGACCGTCTCGGCCAGCCGCAGGGCGGCGTTGAACGCCACCAGCACGCCCAACAAGGCCACACTCCGCGTGGTCAGAGCACTGCTCTCCAGTTCGGCCACCACGACGGTGATGGACGCCACCACCAGCAGGGTGAAGAGAAGCGGCGCATCACCGGCATGGGCCTGAGTCGCCTCGGCGCGGGACACTTGAGCGATCTGGGGCCAGAAGAAAGGGTAAAAGAACGCGGCCAAGCCGGCGACGCCGGCCAATGTCAGCAGGGCATGGCCCACCACCTGAGCACCGCGTGATTCACTCGGGCGAGATCCCGGCACGTTCACCACCGCTGCACCTCCTCGTCAGCAGGGCGCACGGCCGCCAACACATCCTCCACCGTCAGCAGTTCCGGGTGGCCGAAGAGGCGCGCCATCTGAGGGGCAAAGGGCTGCAAGGTGCCCAAAAGGGGGCGCACCGGGCCATCGGCCACAACACGCCCCTCCTCCAGTACAACCACCCTGTCGGCCGCGAGGGCCACCAATTCCACGTCGTGGGTCACGAAGAGGATGGTCGTCCCCTCGGCCTGCCACGCCTTCAACATGGCCACCAACTCTTCCTTCTGGCGCCAGTCCAAGCCTCTGGTGGGCTCATCCAGCACGAGCACCGGCGGACGTGTCACCAGCAGAGCCCCGAGGGCCACGCGCTCTCGTTGACCGACACTCAGGTCTCTGGGGTACATGTCGACCACAGCCTCCAGCCCAAGCCGCCTGAGCAGGTCGTCCGGGGCCACGGGAGCGCGTTCAGGGCGGAGACCGTGATTGCGCAGGGTGACCAGGAGCTCGTCGCGCACCGTGTCGGCGAAGAGCAGGGCGGAGGGGTTCTGGGGCAAGTAGGCCACACGACGGCAGACTGCTCTGACCGACTGACCACGCAGATCATCCCCCTCCACGAACACTCGTCCCCGGCTCGGGCGCACCAGGCCCACGAGGAGCCGGGCGAGCGTGCTCTTGCCCGCGCCGTTGTCGCCTACCAGGGCCACAAATTCCCCGCGCCTGACCACCAAGTGGACATCTTGCAGGGCCACGTGCGATCCGTAAGCGGCCCACACGCCCTCAAGGGTCACGACGGGCTCCTGCCCGTTTGCGTATGGGCGGCCGGAAACGTCCGGTGAAAGGTTGACCACGAGGCGACGGGCAAAGGTCCGTCCCTCCTCGACGGAGAGGGGCAGAGGCGACCACGGAGAGCCGGCGCCCCAGGCGGACGACAGGCGGGGCTAGGGACACATGGCGAAATACCGCTTGGGGCGGGCCCAGGATCGGCGGTTTGCCGCGACCGGGCACGTAGAGGACCCGGTGAGCGTATTGGGCCACTCGTTCCAGCCGGTGTTCGGCCAGCACAATGGTGAGGCCCAGCTCCCGGTTGAGGCGCACCAGAAGGGCCAACAGGTCCTCAGCCGCCCGGGGAGCAAGCTGAGAGGTGGGCTCGTCCAGAACGAGTGCTCGCGGCCTGAGCACTAGGGCCCCCGCAATGGCCACGCGCTGCATCTCCCCCCCGCTGAGGGTGGCCAGCGGGCGCCGGCGCAGGTGGTCGATCTCCAGGGCATTGAACACCTCCTCCACGCGGGCGCGCATCTCCTCGGGCGGGACACCGGCGTTTTCAAGGCCGAAGACCACATCGTCCTCCACCCCGCTCCACCACGAACTGGGCTTCAGGGTCCTGGAAGACGACGCCCACCACGTCGCTGAGCGCACGTGGTCCGTGCGTTCGCGTGTTGCGGCCGGCCACTATCACGTTGCCGCGAAAGAGCCCGCCGTAGAAGTGCGGAATGAGGCCGTTGAGCAGGCGCAAGAACGTGCTCTTGCCGCTCCCGCTCTCCCCCACTACGAGCAGAAACTCTCCCTCTTCGATTTGAAGGGAGAGGTCCCGGAAGACCGGCCTCTCAGCCAAGGGATAGGCATACGTGACGCCGGACAGGGTGATCAGGGGGGACACAAGTGTTCCTCCTCCGGCGGGACCAGGAGGGCCGGGGTGGCCACCAGGGCGAAGAGTACGCCCAGCCAGGGCGAGAACACCGGCCACATCACCCGAGGGTAGGGATAGTAGAGGAGCTGTTCAGGGGCCCAGAGCCGCGCGGCCAGCACGCTTCCCGCGAGCACGCCCCCGGCCACGGCCAAGACCACATCGGCCCGCGTCCACGAGTAGAGGCGATACCGCGTGCGGCGAACCCGGCGCCCCATGTGCCTGAACC
Source organism: Ardenticatenia bacterium (assembly GCA_030949995.1). Classification (GTDB taxonomy): domain Bacteria; phylum Chloroflexota; class Anaerolineae; order Ardenticatenales; family Ardenticatenaceae; genus WFWG01. The sequence goes on along the minus strand of JAUZRY010000009.1, from coordinate 9,527 downwards.
CCCAAACCAACAGGCTACCGCCAGCCAACACCAAGCCGGCCACCGGCCAGGGGCGGTCCCACAACGAGCGCAGCCCCAGCCCTAACAACAGGGATGCGATGCCCAGCAGGAGGGCCAGTCGGGGTTTCAGGCGATCAGTGGCGCCGGTGGGCCCGCCAAACCCGCGGCTCTCCATGGCTTCGGCCAACTGGACGGAGCGCTCCAAGCCGATCACGACCACGGGCACCATGAGGGGGGCCAGATCACGCCATGAGTGGAAACGGTGGCCGCGGATCATTTGGGCCTCGCGCACGTCGCGGAAGGTGCGCAGGGTTTGGGGCACGAAAGTGAGCGCGATGCTCGTCACCAGGCCCGCACGGAAGAGAAAGCCGGGCACGAAGCGCAGCAGGGCCGCGTAGTCAACGCCGGCACCGAAGGCCTCGAAGAGGAGCAACAACACCAGCAAGTTCAGCCCGGTGACAAGCCCGAATGTCACTGCCTCGAGAGTCACGTTGCCCCCCACAAGGGGCCATGAGGGGGCAGCCGGAAGAGCACAGTGGAGCCGTAGTGAATAGTGAGCCCGTTGAAGAGACCGGCCAACAGCAGGAAGAGCCATCCCCACCGAACGCTCCAACGCCATGGTCCTGGCGAGCGGCGGCTGTCCAAGGCGACCCGCACCCAGAGAGCTGCCAGCAGGGTCAGGCTCAAGTAGAGGGGATTGCGGGTCAGCAACACGGCCAGTGTGGCCGCCCCCCCACCACGTGAGCCAGGCCAACGGGTGAAATCTCACGCCTTCCACCGCCGTCTCCTGCGCCTTGCGGTTACGAAGGCCCCCACAATAAGAAACGCGCCGATGGCCGCGAAGAGGAGATAGTCAACCAGGTTCGGCCCATTGTTCCCCCCGGGGCGGGCACCCGTGGCCAGTTCACGCTCGGCGGGCGTCGGCGTGGGGGCCGGCGTCGGCGTGAAGCGTGGCCCTGTGGTGGCCGGCAGCGGGGGCTCGGGAGTAACGCTGGGCATCACCTGTAATCCCCCCCGCGGGGACGGTGTGGCCGTGGGCAGGCGCACCTCCGTGGCCGTGGGCGGATTCTCCTCCCCGCACACGTCCTCGAAGGTGACGACCGGGGGTGCGGCCGCCCGGCTCGGGGTGCCGCTGCCCCACCGCCATCCGTCAACGTCCCCGTCGCGCACCCGGTAGGCACCGGCTCCGACGGAACTGTAGACCCACGTTCCCCGTTGGGGATCGAGGTGCCAGTAGGACCAGTAGGTACACGGCCCTTGCCCCTGACACCGGCAAAAGCAGGGTTCCTCGGGATACTGACAGCCCTCGCCCGCTATTAGCAGACCATGAGTCCCTCCTCTACGGCCACCACCACGTCCAGGCCACTCCGCCGGAGCAGTTCGGCACCGCTGATCTCGGGCTCCGGGAAAAGCACACAGGCCGCACGCACGGTGCCGTCACCGTGCTGGACGACGACACCGGCCCGGTTGGGCTCCTGAGCTGTTGCTGGCCCCCTGGTGTCCCGAGGGGCCAGCACGAGAACGAGTGCAAATACGGCGGCCCACAGCCACCGGCCCGGCAATTTCCTCATGAGGCCTCCGTCCTCAACGTCCCACAAGCCCGCGCCGGCTCACAGCCAGGCCCACCAGGAGTAAGACCGCTCCCACACCGACAAGCACTGCCACAGGCCACGCTGCTGTGTTCTCGGTTCCCGTTGTGGGCAGCGTCTGGGGCGCTGGTGTCACCTGGGGCGGAGTGGCTGCCGATACTGTTGGCACCTCCACAAAGGTCACGCCGGCCAGTGCCGGCACCGCCTGCGCCGTGGCGAGGAAATTGTCACCGGGGACAATCGCCTTCCACTGAAACGCACCGCTCTCAGCCTGAAGGGCAGCCAGCGCCTGGTGGGGCGCGTTCCAATCGTCCAGGGACTGGCCGGCTGCCACGAGTCCCTGGATCGCCCAAGCGGTGCTGTTGGCGTCCGTCTCGGTGCCAAAGTCACTCGGTTTCTGGTAGGGGAACCCCCCGTCCTCGTTCTGCTGGGCGCGCAGGAAGTCCAGGGCCCGAGTCATGGCTTCACCCGAGGCCGGCTCCCCGGCCGCCACCAGGGCTTGGATGGCCAAGGCCGTGGTGTTGGTGTCGGGCTGGCTGGAGCCGTCAAAGGCCCAGCCGCCACCATCGGCCTGCAGTGCTTTGAGGGCCTCCGCGGCGCCGGAGGGCACGGGCTGGCCGGCATTTTTGAGGGCCAGCATGGCAAAAGCGTGGTCGGTCACCAGACCCTCGAACCGGCCGGTGCGCTCATCGTAGCGGGCCAGCAGGGCGGCAACCAAGTCAACGTCTCCAAAAGTCGTGGGATCCTGACCTGTGGCCACGGCCACCAAGATCGTCTTGGCGATCTCTCCGGTGCGTTCCAGTCGGCCGGCTTGGGAGGCGAGAAAGTCAAGGGGGGAGGGCGATCCCCATTGGCTCACATCTTCTCCCACAGCCACAGCCGCGAAGACGGCGTCGACCGTGGCGCCCACGTTGCTCCCCTCACTGAAGCCATCGCTGAAGCCGCCATCAGGTTGTTGTTGGGCCTTCACCCACGTCACGGCCCGGCTCAAATCAGCGCCCTGCGCCCAGACGGGCAGCGCCCACCAGGCCATCACCACCATGAGAAGTGCTACCAAGCGCACACTGCGTCCCATCGTGATCACCTCCTTATTCAGGCTGACCTCAAACAAAAAGCCTTCCCCATCGCCGCCCCGGGGACAAATGAAAAAGCCTCCCCGGCGCTCACAGGAAGGCAGCAGTGCGGCAAACGCTCCGCTCCCTTTCCGCGAAGGGGTGCCGGAGCACAACCGTGGCCGGCGACCTGGCTTAGGCAGTCAACGCCACCATCACAGTTGCGGGACAGCGCCGGACTCTCACCGGACTTCCCCGAACCACGGCTGGGCCTCGTCCGACTGTTCGGTTGGGCCATAAGTATAGCGCCCTTCGGCCAAAAGGCAAAACGTCCTCCGGCACCGGGGTTTTCCCGGTTTTTTTAGAAAGCGTGCGGTTGTGATACAATTTTCCCCACGCAGTCCGATCGCTCGCGAACCAGGAGGTGAGACGCCTGAGATGCGGCCGATCTACTCCGTTGTGGTGCCTGTCTACAACGAAGAGACCATCTTGCCCGAGCTCTACAGCCGGCTCACTGCGGTTATGGAGCAACTTGGGGAGCCCTACGAGCTCATCTTCGTCAACGACGGCAGCCAGGACCGCTCCCTAGAAGTCATGCAGACACTCCACGACCAGGACCCCCGCGTGAAGGTGATCAGCTTTGCGCGCAACTTTGGTCATCAGGTCGCCATCACGGCCGGGTTGGATTACGCCAAAGGCGACGCCATTGTGATCATCGACGCTGATCTCCAGGACCCACCTGAAGTCATCCCCGAGCTGGTGGCCCGGTGGAAAGCGGGATACGAGGTGGTCTACGCCGTGCGCACTGAGCGAGAAGGGGAAACGTGGTTCAAGGAAGTCACGGCCAAGCTCTTCTACCGCCTTATTCGGAGCATCACCAACGTGGATATCCCGGTGGACACGGGCGACTTTCGCCTCATGGACCGGCAGGTGGTGGAGACGTTGCGCGCCATGCGGGAACGGCATCGGTTCATGCGGGGCATGTCCTCCTGGGTGGGGTTCCGGCAAACGGGAGTGCCCTATCGCCGCCATCGGCGGTACGCGGGGGAAACCAAATATCCCTTTCGCAAGATGTTGAAGTTTGCCCTGGACGGCATCACCAGTTTCAGCTACTTGCCCTTGCAGCTCGCCACCTACCTGGGGTTCGCCATCGCAGCCCTCAGCGCCCTCTTCATTGCCTTCGTGATCGTGGCTCGGCTCTCTGGGATGCAGGCTTTTGTGGGCCAAGCCACAACGCTTGTCGCAGTGCTCTTCCTAGGGGGCATCCAGCTCATCTCCTTGGGCATTTTGGGCGAATATTTGGGGCGCGTCTACGAGGAGATCAAGGGACGACCTCTCTACATTGTAGCCCAGACGTGGGGGCTGGAGCAGGCCCCGCTGCCCCCACATGCCCACGTGGTGGACGTGAGCCACCTTCGCCGTCCGGATGTGGCGGGCGCCAAGTCCAGAACGAGCTCCGAAGTCTCTCAGGAACAGCGGCCGTCGAGGTGACACCATGGCGGATACCCAAGCTCCCTTGCGCGTGCTGTTGGTCGAGGATGACATGGCCGCGGCCAAGCTCTACCGCTGGGTGCTCATGAACGAGGGGTTCGAGGTGATATCGGCCACCTCAGGCGAGGAGGGGTACACCTTGGCAACCGAGCACACGCCCGATCTCATCATCATCGACGTGGTGCTTCCAGGCATCGATGGGTACACCCTCTGTCGCCGGCTGCGCCAGAATGTGGTCACGCGCACGATCCCCGTTTTGCTCCTGAGCGCCAAGGGCGACATCGCCGACAAGATCGCCGGCTTGGAGGCAGGGGCCGACGATTACTTGGCCAAACCCTTCCACCCCGAGGAGCTCGCCTATCGCGTGAAGGCCCTCCTGGCCCGATACCGTGCTCCCACCGTTCCCGGCGCCAACGTGTACGCCCGTGGCCAAATCATTGCTTTCTTCAGCAGCAAGGGAGGTGTTGGCAAGACCACCATTGCCGTCAACTTGGCCCGTGGCCCTGCGAAGGCAGAGCAGCCGTTCGGTGGTGCTCTTCGACGCCGATTTCTTCTTCGGCAACGTGGGCGTCTACTTGAACCTGCCCACGGTCTACAGTGTGTTAAACCTCGTGCCCAACTTGGATCACTTGGACACCGTCATCCTCGACCAGGTGCTCCTCCCTCACGCCTCGGGAATCCGCGTGCTCTTGGGCCCCTACTACCCGGAAGAGGCAGAGCTGGTTGAGGCTCACCACGTGGAGAAAATCATGCGCGCCCTGGCAGACACATACAACCATGTCCTGGTCGACTGCCAGGCCAGCTACGACGAGCGCACGTTGGCGGTCTTAGAACGGGCTGATCTCATTGTGCTCATTACCACTCCGGAGGTAGGCGCCATCAAGAACACGAGCCGCTTTCTCGAATTGGCCGAGAAACTCGCCATCGGCACCGAACGCATTCGCATCCTGGTCAATCGTTCCGATTCAGATGTGGGAGTGGACATCCGGGAGATCGAGCACACGCTCCACCACCCGGTGGCCTTTCAGGTCATCAGCGGAGGGCGCACGGTGGTCTTCAGCGTCAACCGGGGCATTCCGCTGGTCATGGAGAACCCCAGCCACCCCTTCTCCAAACAGATGTTCGCCATTGCAGAGGAGCTAATGGCTGCCACCCTGGCACGATCGTCCACATAGGTGTGGCGTCCTGTGGTATCCTGGTGCCTGTGGGGAGGGAATTTGAACGCTCATGTTACCACAAAGTCACATTGCCTACACCCTGAGCGCGTTTCAGTTGGCCCAGAAACATCTGTCGGTCCCCAAAGACGTGGATTACCGCGTCATCGCTCTGGCCGCTGTGGGGCCAGATCTGGTCGACAAGCCCCTGGCAGCCCTCTACTTCTACCGCAAGTACAAGTCGGCCGTGCTTTTCGCCCACACGCTGCTCTTTCACGCTGTCCTGGTAGCCTGGGTGTGGTGGCGGCGGCGCCCTTGGTGGCCCTACGCCCTCGCCTTTGTGGGCCACGCCGTGGCTGACCGGCTCTGGTTCTTCCCGGACACCTTTTACTGGCCCCTGCGGGGATGGCGCTTCCACGTGTGGCAGAAGGCCGGCAGCGAACAGGATACTATCCGGTGGGCCTACTGGTATGCCTTCACCCGCCGGCCAGAACTCTGGGGCTGGGAAGTGGGCGGCCTGGTTGCCGGCCTCTGGTTTGTGCTCTCAAACCGCCTGTACCGCGTGGGACGACTGACAACCTTCCTGCGCACCGGCCGACTTCCTGAGGAGGATGGGTGATGGGCCTGCTGGTGCTCCTCCTCGTCCTTGTGCCGGCCTTGGCCTGGCTGCTGGTGCCCGGCCCGCCGGGGGCCTCCCCGCTGGTGGCCTACACACTTCCGGGCCACCTGTGGCAGGTGATGCGGGATAAGCGCCGGCGCAGTCACCAAGCCCTGGTTCACGCCACCATGAACGTCATTGAGGAGCGGACCGGCAGTCCGCTTCGCCTGAACGGCGTGGTCGAGGAGGATGGCTTCATCGTCGTGGGCCTCAGCGACACTCACTTGGTGCTGAACGCCGCCCGCGAGGCGCTGGCCCGCCTACAAAGGGGCGAACGCCGCCTCGCCCTCCACCTGCGGTGTGGGTTCACCCTCGTGGTTGGCCAGGCTATTGTGTGGGGCGCCGTACTGACCACCTTGGTGCTCATGCCCCGCTTGGCGCCAGCAGGCATCCTGCTCGGCTTGGGGCTGGCCACGTGGCTGTCCCGTCCGGCCTCGCGCATCGTGCAACACCTCCTCATCGCCAACGCTGACGTGGAACGCCTGCGCGTCACCCGGGCTGAGGTCCGGAGAGGCGCTCACCCGCTGGCGCTGCTCCTGCCCGGCCACAGGCGGGTCAAGGTCTTCGTCGCCCAAGAGCCCCTCGCTGCCCGCTCACCCGGGCCCACGCGCCGATACCGTGCCTACTAGCGGAGGAACAGCAATGGCGGCCCCATATCCCCCCGTGGTTCTCCTGTTGGCGCGGCTCCTGGAGTGCGACCCGGCCGCTTGTCTGGTGGCCGGAGCCGGTGTTCACTTCATCTACCAACCCATGTGGTCATGCCAAGATCGTTCCCGCGTCATTGGCCTGTCGCCCGCCTTTCCCGAACGGCTGTGGGCGCGCTTGCACGTTTCCTTTGAACGTCACACGGCCCCGGAACCCCGCTTGACCGCCATCGTGCACGCCGCCCCGCGCGATCATCACCTCCTCCTGTTCGCCCGCGACAGGATCTTCCACCTGGTGGAGCTGGACCTGCCCCATCTCATCGTGGACGACGGCACAGGTGCCCGCCCCGTGCCCCCAGAGCAGGTGGAGGAGGAATGGGCCCAAGCCATGCCGGCCGGCGTCTGGTATGCTGTGAGCCGTCGCCCAGCCGAGCTGCCTTCCGCCGGTGTGCTGCGAGCGGGTCTGCTCCAGAACGCCCACGAGATGCTCATCTCCAGCGGCGCCCCCCAAGGAGTGGACGGTATCGAGTTGTGGGGCGAGGCCTTGGCCGCGTGGCCCGATGCACCGGAATGGCCCGTCAGCGCCCGGGCCACGGCCGCCCACATCCAGGAGACAGGCGGGCTCTGGCGGCACGCTCTGGCCCAAGCCCTGGAAACCCTGAGGCCACATCTTCCGGCCACCCTGCAGCCGGCTCCACTCCTGGCCACCTCCGTGCGGCTTTGGGGCCACGTGGCCGACGGGCTCCAGCGGGCCGCTGTTGAGCACGACACCGACGCCCTGGTAGCCGTCCGTTCCTCCGTGTTGCGCTTGGCCGGGGCCGAAAGCCGGCTCTGGCACCACGTGGCCGAGGTATGCCGATGATTGCTCTTCCTCCAGGAGGCGTAAGTGTTCCATGAACCACGAGTGGCGTTCTCACCTGGACGTCGAAGAACTTCCCGCCCCAACGCCCTCCACATCCCGACGAACGGGATGTGGGCCGGGAGGATGTCGGGGAGGGTGCTCGCGGGATCGCCCGGTCTCAGTGCGCGCCTTGGTGGTGGTAGTTGTGGGCATCATAGGCGCGGCTTTCATGTGGGCGTACTGGCGCGCCATCGTCCTGCGCGGGCCGGTCCACGTGCTCATCCTCGGCACGGACGAGCGCCCCGGCGAGGCAGGCCCCTTCCGCTCCGACACTATGATCCTGGCCCGCTTCTCACCTCGTGGTCCCCGCGTGGCCCTGCTCTCCATTCCCCGTGACCTGTGGGTGGCCATCCCGGGCGTGGGAGAGAACCGCATCAACGCGGCTCACTTCTTCGGCGGCCCCTTGCTCGCCAAGGAGACAGTCGCCACGCTCTTCGAGGTGCCCGTTCATTATTATGTCAAGGTTGACTTTGACGGCTTCGTGCGCATCGTGGACGCCATGGGCGGCATAGAGGTGGATGTGCCCGAGCCCCTTGTGGACTCGAAGTACCCCACGCCTGACTACGGCGTCACCACCGTGCGCATTGACGCCGGCTTCCAACAGATGGACGGCGACGTGGCCCTGATCTACGCCCGATCGCGCTACAGCACCAGTGACTTCGACCGAGCGCGGCGCCAGCAGCAAATTCTGGCCGCCATGAAGGCCAAGCTCCAGCAGCCCGGCACGTGGTTGCGGGTGCCCCGGATCGCCCGTGCTGTTGTGGAGAGCGTGGAGACTGACATGCCCCTCCAGGAGTGGCCGGTGCTAGCTATGATCGTGTGGCGGGCAGGGGAGGTGGAACGTTACGCCATTGGCCCCAACGAGGTCACCCCCACGATCACGGCCAACGGTGCTGACGTGCTGCTCCCCGACTGGGAGGCCATCCGGCGCGTGCTGGCCCAAGTTGTGGAGGAGTGACGGGAAGGGCTCGGGCCACAAGGAACGTCATCAGCCCAAACGGCAGTGTCACGGGGGCGGCGTCCCACGCGACCACGGGTAACGTGTCCACTGGCGCGGGTTGACAGCCACGACGTAGACGCGCATTTCCCAGTGCAGGTGGGGGCCGGTGCTCAAACCGGTGCTGCCCACTTCACCCAGCTTTTGCCCTGCCACTACCCAATCGCCCACGGCCACATCACGCTGAGAGAGGTGCATGTAGGCCGAGTGGAGGCCCAAGCCGTGATCCACGATAATGAGCTTTCCGCGGACGCGCACGTCATCCGAGAAGACCACCCGGCCGGCTGCGGGCGCGTAAACAGGAGTACCCGTGGGAGCGGCGATGTCGAGGCCAGCATGTTGTCCGCCCATACGGCCATCCTGGTATTGTCGGCGCGTGCCGAAGTCAGTTGTCAGGGTGCCGGTGATGGGCCACGTGAAGGCCCCATCCCACAACTGGCGGGGAGTCACTTCCTCGAAAACAGGGCGGATGCGTTCCCACTCGGCCCGTATCAGCTCAGGGTCGAGAAGGGGGACTCTGTCAGGCGGCAGAGTGAGGTGCTCCACCGGGAAGTCGGTCTCGGTCACGGGCACGCGCACCACATCCTGGCGCGTCTCACCGGTGTCAGCGGCCGTGGCCGTGACTACCAGCGGCCGATCGCCGACAGGATTCCACGCCGGCACGGGCAATAATCCCCAGGCCCGGCGGGCATCAATAGGCACAACCGAAAGGTCAACGCCGTCGAAGATGGCCTGGAACTCGGCCGGCCTGGAGGCTTCTACCCACACCATGGCCGTCTCTCCCTGCCCCACTTGGGCGGGGTCCCAACGCGCGCGAACGCGCAAGGGTTCAGGCGTTGGGGTTGGCGTTGGGGACGGAGCAGGGGAGGGGGACGCCGTGGCCGTGGGATCGGGGGGCACAGACGTTGTGGGGGGCGCGGCCGCCGTGATGACCTCGGGCGCGAGGGGGCCGGTCGACCTGCCGGCAACCGGCGTAACGCGGTGAAGCCTGGCATCGCCAGCATCCAGCCGCGGCGGCTACGCCAGCTCCGGGTTGACAGG
>JAUZRY010000008.1 GCA_030949995.1 Ardenticatenia bacterium | reverse complement strand
AGTACTTTCTGGTCATGGCCAGGGAGTGCCGGGACACGGAGAAGGATATCTACCCATGATTTGTCAATGGCAATCAGGTCGAAGCGTGCCCTCATCGAGGCTTGGCAGGCAGAACGGGCTGCTAGCTCAGGAAGCGCCCGGTTTCTTCGCAATGGCTCACTGCGTGCACCGGGACTGTTGATATTTGGCGGATCATCCCGCGTCCAATCCAGATGGGCTCCGTGCTCATGTAGACAAAAGACTAGCAGGGCCAATCACAACGCACCTCGTCACCTTCCACGACCCACTTCTCCGTGGAACCACACAAGTGGCAACGAATTGGCGTCCCAGTCTGTTGGTCGTAAATTCGGAAGGTCACTGGGGGCGGTGTTGGTTCCCACTCGCCCTCACCTATCCAGCGGTCGTACATCCGCTCCAAGGGGGTCTTGTGACGTTCCCAGATCTCGCGTGCGAGCTGCTCGAACTCCTCTAGCATTGCACTGTCCTCCACGGTAAACAATGTCGTCTTGAGCAAATAGCAGAGGAGTTTACCATAAGTTGGTCCCCTTTGTCAAATTACCTGGCGGTCACACGGTGCACGTCATCACGTTCCGTCTTGCCATGATTCGGCTTCCAGCCACATGCGCACAGTTTGTTCCAACTGTAAGTGGACCTGCAGGGCCCGAATGTTCCCCGTGGGAAGTGATGCGTCCTCCAGGGCCATCAACAGTTCCTGAGCCAACGCGCGGGTGAGGCCTGAGGAACGGATGTGGTTGACAAAGTAGGCCTGCTGGTCGGGCGGGAGGGCGCTCTGGGACAATAAGGCCAGCACGTCCTCCGTATGTTCGCCCACAAGCACGCCGCGAATCCAGCGGCGGAAGTGCGTTACTCCCTCATAGTTGAGGGCCCAGAGGATCACCCCAAACAGAGCACCCATGAATACCAGCGTGAAAGCGCACTCTGCCACCCCGGTCTGGCGGAACAAGATGAGAGCCTCCCATGCTAAGAGGGTAGTCAACAAGAGCACACTGGCTGTGGTGAGGGCAATGAGGGCGTGGAGCCCCCAAACTCCCACCTCGCGGCGTATCGATGATGGGGGTGTTGGCCTGTTCCTCAGCTCAATGGCTGCTCCCAGCACTGCTGCTTCCCATCCCAAAGTGGCCAGGATGAAAAAGCCCAACGGATATGTGCGCCCTGGCAAGGTCGGCTCGGTCAGGTGAATTCCTGCTCGGTCCAGAGCCCACCACGCCAAGAGTGGCACGGCTGCATATCCTCCCACTACCAGGCGGCGTAGCCAGGGCCACATAGCATTCCTCGCACGTATGTGCATGTGAGGGGTCCACTGTGTGCTGGCCGCTGTGCTAATGGATTCGTCATAGTTCCTGGACACGCAAGTATATCATGAGGAGCAGGAAGATGCTCGCCACTTGGAAGACTTCACCTCACGGTGTTGGAATCCTCTCCCTCTCGCGCACCTTGATCACTTGTGGAAGGGGGAGCGATGATGTGGTGGGCCAACGCAGGTGCATGGCGTTAGCCGTGACGAAAGTGCTGCTCAGCACCATGGCCAAGGCTGCCCAGAGGGGGTGAAGCTGGCCGGCCACGGCGAGGCTGAGTCCTACGGCATTGTAGGCGAAGGCCCACGCGAGGTTCTGGCGTACGGTGCGCCGGGTAGCGCGGGCTAGGCGCACGAGAGCGGCAACTGCGTTCAGGCGGTCGGTGAGGAGAATGACATCGGCGGCGGAGTGAGCCACGTCGGTGGCCTGGCCGAGGGCGACGCCCACGTCAGCGGCGGCGAGAGCCGGTCCATCGTTGGCGCCGTCGCCCACCATGAGCGTTCCTGGCCCGGCGGCGCGCAGGTGGGCTACTTTCTCGTGGGGCGTCAACCCGGCGTGGACGGGAACCGGGAGCCGATCTTTCCACCGGGCTTCCGCCGAAGGGTCGCCGCTGAGCACGCTCACCTGGAGCCCCAAGGCTCGCAACGTGCTGAGGGCCGATACGGCGTCAGCCCGCAGGCGTTCGGCCAGGGCAACGGCGGCACGCGCGCGGCGATCCCATCCCACGTAGACCACCAAAGCACCCTTCTGGTGCCACTGATCAGCCCATGTGATCAGGGCCGAGGGGAGCGTGGCCCTCTCCTCGGCCGCAAGGCGTGCGTTGCCCACCCAGGCTCTGCGGCCATTGACCGCACCGCGCACGCCCGAGCCCGGCACGCTTTCCCTGTCCGTCACCGGCAAGGGCAATGTGGTGGCGGCCGCGCGGCGCAGGGCCTCGGCCACAGGATGGTGCGACATGGCCTCCAGGGCGGCCACGTGAGCCCACACCTCACGTGCAGAGGTGGTTGGATCTACGATCAGGTCCTGTACCTCCAGACTTTGTCCGGTGATGGTTCCTGTTTTGTCGAAGAACACGCTTCTGACCCCGGCCAACTGCTCTATGACGCCCCCATCCCGCACGAGCACACCGTGGGTGCTGGCCTCGCCCAAGGCTCGCCAGAGGGCCAACGGCGTGGCAATGCCCAACGCGCAGGGACAGGTGATGAGGAGCACGGAGAGAGCATTCATCAGGGCGACTTCGGTGCCGGCCGCGCGCTGCCAGAGGAGAAACGTGAGTGCGGCCAGCACAACTGCCCCGGGCACCAACACTGCCGCCACATGGTCGGCCAAGCGTTGAGCAGGCGACCGGCTCCAGAGGGCCTCGTGGAGCAGGCGAACCATGTGCCCCACGGCCGTTTTGGGGCCAACGGCCTGGACAATCATCTCAAAGTGCCCTTCCACGTTGCGCGTGCCGGCTAATACCATCTCCCCGACACCGCGCAGGCGGGGCAAAGGCTCGCCGGTCACCAGGCTCTCGTCCACCTCGCCGGCCCCGGATGCTACCACCCCGTCGGCCGGAACGTGCTCGCCAGACCGTACCAGCAGGCGCATGCCCGGCCGCACGTCGTCAACGCTCACCTGCTTGGGGCCGTCGGGGGAAATCCACGTGGCCGCCGTCGGCAGGTGAGCTCGCAGGCGTTCGATGGCCTCCTCCCCCCGTTCCTGGGCCCGCGCTTCTAACCACCTCCCCACAGTGACCAAAAACAGGAGCATGGCAGCCGTGTCAAAGTAGACGTGGGGCACGCCGGCCAGCATGTTTCGCGCCGAGAGCCCCCAGGCAGCGAGGGCCCCCAGCGCAATGAGGGCGTGCATGTTGGGCTGACGGCTCAACAGTCCAGCCGCTCCCGACCGCAACACCGGCCAGCCGAGCAGCACCAGTACGGGCACACTGGCCAAAAGGAGCATGAGGCGGAAAAAGTCTTCCAGCCACCGGCTCTCCCCGCCGCTCATGCCCAACAGCTCCCGCGCGTAGAGCATGGCGCTGATGAGCATGATGTGCATGACGAAGACACCTGCCACCAAGAGGCGTTCAAAGAGGGCCTCGGCCTCGTTCATCTGCTCCTCGGCGATTGTGGTGGCCTGGTAACCCAGCCTGCGCAGGGGACGGACAAGGTCGTGCGAGGAGGCACGATTGGCGTCGAAGAGGACACGCGCCTGCCGCCGGACGAAGCTTACCTGGACGTCGAGCACTCCAGGCACGCGGCGCAGGGTTTCGCCGATGAGCCACGTGCACGAGGCACACCAGAGGTTGCCCAGGTAGATAGTCATCTCATCGGCTGACGTTGTGGGAGTGTCGGCTGCGCCTTCCAGCTCGTCCTCAGGAGGGGTGTCGGCCAGGAGAGCGGCGACATCGCGGCAGGAGGGACAACAGTATGGGCGATCGTCCCCGTTGTAGAGGGGATCGCGGGCCGGCAGGCCACACAGGGCACAGGTCACCACAGCATGACCCCTCCCAAACGCCCGTGGGCCACAACGCCCCAGGCTGCCAGCCCGCGCATGGCCATTTGAGCGGCCAGGATCACCAGCAGCCCGGAGGAAGCCCATCGGGTTCGTCGGCGTTGCTCCGAGCTCAACGGCAGGCGTCCTACTACGAAGCGTATGCCCTCAAGGGCCGGCCACGTGCCTAAGCCAAAGGCGAGCATTGTCAGCCCGCCGCCCGCCGGTGTAGCGCTGGCCGCCGCAGCCAGTAGGGCCGTGTAGACAAACCCGCAAGGGAGCAAGCCCCACACAGCGCCCAGCAGCCACGCCCGCCCTAAGCCCTCGCGCGGCGAGGCTACTGCCCGCCGGAGGCGCTCCCGCCAGAGGCGTGAGAGGCCCACGAGGTGTCGTTCAGGCGGGGGCACCAGGCCAGCTACGGCCAAGGCCATGTAGAGCAATCCCAAGCCGAGCCCAAGGGCCAAGAGGCCCTGAGCGCGGCGGGCCCCCGCGGTCAAAAGGGCGTGACCGAGCACTCCTGCGATGGCCCCGAACAGCGTGTACGTGCTCATCCGGCCGAAGTGGGCGGCTGCCCGCTCGCGGGGCGAGTGAACGCCCGCGCGTCCCAACACGGCCATGACACCGCCGCACATGCCCACACAGTGGACCAAACTGCCCAACAGGCCCAAGCTCAGCGCGGCCAACAGAGGTGTTGTTGGGAACCACAGTGGCCCTTCCACACCTGCACCTCATGAGGGAGAGAACCCCGCCCACGTGTGGAACGGTGCCTCACACGTGGGCGGCCGCTCTGTGCCGATTCAGCGCACAATCCACAGCCGGCCCAGGAGCCACCAGTTACTCAGGTAGTAGGCGGCGAAGAACATCAGGAAGATAATCACGATGACCCACGTGCCGTGGGGCTGGAGCTTGCGGTTGTGTTCCTCTTTGTCGCTCAGATATCCCATGGCCGGGGGCGGGTCAATCATGAGGGTCGCCTGGCGTGGCTCGATCTTCGCGCCCGTGAAGACTGAGGCCAGCACAATGACGAGGTACATGATGCCGCCCACAATGGCGATTAGGGCGCCTATGCCGAAGACAGCCATGGCGAGAGAGACGGTGCCGGGCACAGGCGTCTGGAAGGGAGCTTGGGCGAAGGTGATGTCCCAGTGGCGGCGGGAGACCCCTTGGATGCCTGCTGCCACGAAGCCCACGGCCACCAATGCCATGCCCAGCCCGTAAATGTAGGGTTGCCATGTGGCCCACGTCTTGAACTTCAGCTCACGCCGGAAGATCAGCGGGATGACATAATACGTGAAGCCCATGAAGGCCAAGGTGGTGCCACCCACGACTGTGGCGTGGAAGTGACCAGGAATGCGGAGGGTGTTGTGGGCCAACATGTTGATCTGCTCGGTGCCGATGGTTACGCCGGTAACGCCGCCAATCCAGCCGAAGACGAACATCGAGACCACTAGGGCGGCAAAGCCAGGCTCCTTCCACGGCGCCTTCCGCAGCCACTCGAAGAGCCCTCGCGTGTGACCACGTCGGCGCAAGGCCACCTCCACGGCTGCCGGGATGGAAAAGGCGTGAATCATGCTGCCCAACACGGCCAAGTACATGGCGTAGGAGGTGTTGGTCACTTTCCAGGCGAAGCTGGGGCCGGGGTCGACCAGCAGGTGGTGGGCCGAGCCCAGATTGATGAAGAGAATGTAGAGAATGAACGCCAGCCGGGAGAGCTTCTCGTTGATCGGTACGGCCCCTACCGTGATGGCCGCCAGCCCGTACCAGATGGCCACCATGGCTGCTAAGTTGATCTGCTGGGCCGGGTGGCCGAAGCTCCAGAAGAGGTTGCGGAAGAAGGCTGGGTTGTAATACTCGATCAGGTCCATTGACCAGAAGAGGGCCGGCACAAAGGCCAGGGCACCCGAGAGCAGGGTGTAAGTGGCGATGATCGCCGCCGTCACCAGGCCGTAGACCACCAAGGGGAGGGACCCCTCATACCGCCCTTCCACCTTGGCTACAATCACCGTGGCGAAGAAGATGCCCAGGGCGAGAAGCGCGCCCACGGCGAAGAGAATCACGCCCACGTAGAAGAGCGGATGAGCCTTGAGCGGCACGTAGGCGGTGAACATCACGTCTGCCTTGCCCGCCAAGACGATGCCGTTGACCATCACCGCCCCCACAATCATGAGGATGTAGGCCAGCCACGCTAACTTCGGCTGCACCAGCCGCGCGTTCAGCATGATGGCGCCGCCGAAGTAGAGGCCGGCCACCTCGAAGAAGACGATCCAGGCCACGAGCATGTCGAAACCGTGGGCTGTGAGCAGACGGTAGAACCAGTCGGCCGGCAGCAGGTGAATCACCTGCCACCGTGTGAGGGAGATGAGAAGTGCGGCGATGCCGCCAATGAGCAGGAAGACCACGGCGGCTACGGCATTGGCAATAATCAGGCGCTCGGCGGCTAGGTCTACCTTCAAGCCTGTGGCCGTACACGTGCGAAATTCAGCCCGTTCACCCGCCTGCGGGATAGCTGCCACTGTCATAACGGTCCTCCTATTCGGTGACCAGGATTTTGCTAATCATCACGTGGTGCCCAATGCCGCAAAACTCATTGCAGACCACGGCGTACTCGCCTGATGTAGTTGGCGTGAGGGTCAACACGTAATCGTACCCGGGAACCACCATGAAGTTCATGTTGAGGGGCTGAATGGAGAAGCCGTGGAGCACGTCGACTGAAGAGATGTGCAGGCGGTAAGTTTCCCCTTTCTTGAGCTTGAGCACCGGGTACCACTGCCACTGGCGAGCCAACAGGTACACATCGCTGCCCGGAGGTGGCTCTACGACCGGAATGCCGTTCAGCGTGTCCACCTGATACTGCTCGGTGAACGCCATGACCCGCTGCTGAAAATCAGCCGGCTCAACACGGTAGGTCGTGGCCGGCACGTTCTGGCGTCCCAGGAAGAACCAGAGGGGCATCATAGCTGTCAGGAAGATGGACCAGACAAAGGCGATCAGAAGCCACCGTCGTTCGTACAGTCCAAGTGGCTTCCACCAGATGCGCGGTGGTGCGATCATATGTTCCTCCTTGCGTGTTCCCGAGCGTAACTACTTCAGGAACGGCACGTTGAGCAGTTCCAATAAGCCCCACACGTTGTAGAGCACGAAGCTGATCACCAGGGAGGCCAAGAAGAGGAGGAAGATCTCGTCGAAGATGGCCTGTCCGACGGGGATGCGTTCCGGCTGCTGCTCCTTCTGCGCGCTCATAGAGGTCCTCCTTTCGCGCGTCACATGGGCCGGTTGTACCTAACGCACACATCCACCACCACGGCATACACATGCTATTGTGCCAGCTACATTCCATTGTAACAGGGCGTGAGCACTCCGTTTTTGCGCCAGCGCAAAGAAGTAACAGTGATGTTTGTCACGTACAGGGACGACGGGCGTCATGTGTGGGAGCTTCCCGTGGCCGTTGACGCTCTTCCAACCCTCCCTATAATGTAGGCTGTGTTTGCCTGCACTTCCCGAGCCCTGATCGGGGAAGGCTATCCCACGACAAGGAGGGACGTCCCATGAACGTTGTTGTGATCGGCGCCGGCATCGCCGGCTTGGCAGCCGCGCGTACACTCCGCCGGGCAGGTGTAAGCGTGGTTGTCGTTGAAGCCCGCCGGCGTGTGGGAGGACGTATCTGGACTGATAACGCTTTGGGTGCTCCCGTTGATTTGGGCGCCAGTTGGGTTCACGGCTTTGTGCCGGAGAATCCCATCGTGCCCGTTGTTGAAGCCTTGGGCGTGGATGTGTGTTCTTTTCTCCCGGGGCGCATTGTGCTCAGAGGGGCTGGCGGGAACATCATCACCGAAGTCAGTGGCTGGGTGCTTGCTCTTTTTGAGCTTCTCGCAGATCGAGCTGAACGCCTCATCCAGGAGAACAGCGATGATGTGCCTGTCTCCGCCTACGTGGACGAGCTCTTTGAGGACATGCCAATCCCTCCCGCCATTGGGCACAAGCTGCGCCTCTGGACGAAGAGTGTCTTCGCCAACTACATGGCTGCGGAGATGGACGAGGTCTCTCTCAAGTACTTCGACGACGATGAAGAGTTCCTCGGAGAACACTGTCTCTTCACGCACGGTGGCGCTCTTCTGGTGGAGCGCCTGGCCGTAGGGCTCGACGTTCGACTCGGCTACGTGGTGCAGGCTGTCGAATACGGGCCTGCTGGTGTGCGCGTGATCGGAGAGCGTGACACCATCTACGCCGACTGTGCCATTGTCACCCTGCCGCTGGGCGTGCTCAAGGCCGGAGCTGTTCACTTCGATCCTCCTCTGCCGCCCGAAAAACGGGCCGCCGTTGAGCGGCTAGGTATGGGAAGTTTGGAAAAAGTCGTGCTCCGCTTTCCCCGTCAATGGTGGCCGGACGAGATGGTTCTGGCCATCATGTCAACCGATGAGGCCCCCGTCTTTCCTTCGTTCATTAACTTGGCCCGCTGCGTGGACGCTCCTCTCTTGATGGGCTTCTTGGGCGGCCAGCGGGCCAGGGAGTGGACGGCGCGTTCTGATGGGGCTATCGTGGAGCGTGCCCTGCAGGAGTTGCGGCACGTCTTCGGCCACACGCGCGTGCCCGAGCCCACGGGCATCACTATCACCCGCTGGGATCATGATCCCTTTGCCAGGGGAGCCTATTCCTTCATCCCCGTGGGGGCTGCTGGCGAGGACTTCGAGACCTTGGCCACGCCCGTGGTCGGCCGGCTTTTCTTCGCCGGCGAGGCCACCATCCGGCGCTACTACGGCACGATCCACGGGGCCTACGCCAGCGGCCTACGTGCGGCTGGTGAAGTCCTGACCAGCGCCGTGGGCACGCCGGTGGTCAGCAGCCAGTAAGCCGTGATTCGTTCATCAGTGCTTGACCACGAATACCTACAAGGAGGAGGTCATGCGGTACGTCTTTGATCCTGCCGAACGGGCTACCAAAGAGCTAGTGGCCGGCGTCCTTGCCCGCACCTTCTGGGGCGAGCGCATGTTGATGGCCGTGGTGGACTTGGAACCGGGCGCCGAGGTGCCAGCCCACAGCCATCCCCACGAACAATGTGGTGTCGTCCTGTCGGGCGAACTGGAATTGGTTGTTGACGGCGTGAGCCACCGACTGCGGCCGGGTGATGTCTACGTCATTCCTGGCGACGTCGTCCACAGTGCCAAGGCCGGCGATCTCCCCGTGCGCGTGGTGGATGTCTTCAGCCCCGTGCGTGAGGAGTACAAGTATCGGGAGGAGGAGATCCATGCCCCGGTTCGTTGACTTGTCGGCTCCGCTGGCCCCCAGCCCGGAGGGCACTTTGCCCTTCTTGCGCGTGGACATCGAGTACCACGATCACCGTGCCGGCGCTGCCCAAGCTCAGATGTTACTCAACGTGCCCCCTCGTCTCCTCCGCCGGGGCGAGGGGTGGGCTACGGAGACCATTACGCGCTTGGGCACCCATGACACCACCCACGTGGACGCGCCTTACCATTACAACAGCATCATCCAAGGGGAGCCTGCCATGACCGTGGATCAGCTCCCCCTAAAATGGTTCTTCAACGACGGCGTGGTCTTGAACATGACCCACAAGCAGAGAGGCAACCCAGTCACTGCGGAGGATGTTCAGGAGGAGCTCTCCCGCATTGGCTACACCTTGAAGCCCTTGGACATCGTGCTGGTTCATACCGGGCAGGATCGCTTCTACGACGTTCCTGACTACATCTTCCGGGGGCCGGGCGTCACGCCGGAGGCTACTGTCTGGCTGTATGAGCAAGGAGTCCGTGTCATGGGTATAGACGCCTGGGGGTGGGACGAGCCTCTCGACCTGCAAGCCCAAAAGGCCCGTGAGGCCGACCAGCCGGGCATCTTCTGGGCTGCCCACCAGGTGGATTTGCCCTATGCCCAGATCGAGCGTTTGGTGAACTTGGATCAATTGCCTCCCTTTGGCTTCAAAGTGGTCTGTTTTCCGCTGAAAGTACAAGGGGGCAGTGCCGGGCCCGCCCGAGTGGTGGCCATTCTGGAGTAAGCGGCCAACACTTGAAGGGAGGAGAGAGGACCATGCGTGTCCGCCGCGTGCGCTTGCGCCGTGAACCGCCAACCTACAGCGTAGCTGTCGAGCGTGAGGAGGCTTGGGTGCCCCTCATCCCTGCCTTGGAGCGGGCCTCCTCCGTTCACTTTCCCACCTTGGACCGCGTTGCTCACGACGTAATTGCCTTCCTCCAAGCCGGCCGAGAAGCCCGTGACGAGGCGAATCGGCTGCTTGACCTCATGGCCGGGGAGACATTCGCGAACTCCTTCGATCCTACACCAGTGTTGCCCTTTGAGCCGCGCACCTTTCGTGACTTCATGCTCTACGAGGAACACGCCGTTGCTGCCGCCAGGGGGCTGGTCAAGCAGTTTATGCCCAAGGTGTGGCCTATGTTCGCCCTCTACGAGCGGATCACCGGCCGCCCACACCCCAAGCTGCGCCCGAAGCCCATCTGGTACGAGAAGCCCATCTACTACATGGGCAGCCCTATCAACTTCTACACCGAGGGTGAGACTGTCCCTTGGCCGTCCTACACTCGTGCGCTTGACTATGAACTGGAATTGGGGGTGCTCATCGTGCGACCGCTCTATAATGCCGCGCCCGCAGAAGCCCTCCAAGCCGTTGGCGGGTTCGTCGTCATCAACGACTTCAGTGCTCGCGATGTGCAGTATCCAGAGATGACCAGCGGCTTTGGGCCGGTGAAGGCCAAGAACTTCGCCAACGCTATGAGCATGACCGTGGTCACTGCCGATGAGGTGTTACCCTATGTGGAAAATCTGCGTGCAGAGGTGACCGTCAATGGGCGTTCTTGGGGAACAGGCACCAGTGCTGGTGCTCAGCACAGCCTTGGCGAAATGGTTGCCTACGCCTCGTTGGAGGAGAAGGTTGTGCCTGGGGAGCTGATGGCCACAGGGACCATTCCTGGGTGTAGCGGTATGGAGACAGGGCGCTGGCTCTCACCAGGGGATCACATCACGCTGAGCATTGAGCGGGTGGGCTCCCTGAGCAACCGAGTTGGGGCGCGGGAGGAGTCAACCGCGTGAGGGCTCCTCCTGGGCGTAACCGAGCCGGCGTCGGGCCTCTTCAATCGCCACGTTCGAGACCTGTACGTATCCCATCGTGGTGTTGGGGCTGGCATGTCCCATCAACGTCTGCACGACCGGCAGGTTGCCACCTGTGACCTCGGCAGCACGGGTACCAAAGGCGTGGCGAAACTGATGAGGGGTGATCCGGCGGGCCAAGCCGGCAGCTTTACATAAATTTGAGAAAAGTATCTCCACGCTGCGCGTGCTCAGAGGCTTGCCGTCACCACGCTTATCGTGGCGGACGAAGAGCCGGTCGTCAGCCCGGAGGGATCGCTCCCGTACTTGCAGGTAAGCCCACAGGGCCTTCCAGGCCTCCTGGCTGAAGAAGACCAAGCGCTCCTTGTCTCCTTTGCCCACCACCCGGGCGGCGTGTTGGGGGAGGAGCAGGTCCCCGTATGTCAGGCGTACCAGCTCGCTCACCCGTACTCCTGTGGACCAGAGCGTGTGGAGAATGGCACGGTTGCGTAAGCGCAACCGCTGGGCACGTCTGAGGTCGCCCGGATGAAGGCGATCCACGGCTTGGAGCATGGCGTGGAATTCCTTCTCGGTGGCCGGGTTGGGGAGGCGCCTCGTGGAGGGAGTGAAGAGGCGGTAGCGCTCGCGCAGGCGGGGGAGATCGACGGACAGCCATCCCTCAGCGGAGGCTGTGGCGGCGAACTGGCGCACGGCCGAGAGATAGGTGGCCAATGTGGCCTTGGAGACCCCTCTGGCCTCCCGCAACCAGACGGCCCACTCGATGAGCGCCTCGGTCCAATCCTCGAGCTGACTCACGTCCTGCTCGTCCAAGAAGCGAGTCACTGACGAGAGGGCTTGGGCGTAAGTAGCCACTGTGTGGGGTTGTCGGGCTGTGCGCAGGAAGCGCAGAAAGCGCTCCCTCGCGGCCTCGAAGGCGTGAAGGTCGAGGGCTGAGCTAGCTTGAGCACGGGTGCTCATCGCCTTGTCTCCCGGAGAAGTTGTGTTGTGTGTGCGTTCTCGTCGGGCTACCGGACTGTGAGTTTTATCACTTCGCATAATGCATTATGCGAAGTGATGTGGTGGGCCGAGACAACGCCTGGCCCAGATGGGGGGCTCACCCCGTGCGGCCTCCCATCCGCTCCAAGTGGACTAGCAACACACTGATGTCGGCCGGGTTGACCCCGTAGATACGTGCGGCTTGCCCCACCGTGCGTGGCCGGAAGCGGGCTAGTTTCTCCCTGGCCTCCCGGCGCATTCCGTGCAGTGTCATGTAGTCCACATCCTCGGGGATGAGTCGGTCCTCCAGCCGTCGCATTCGCTCCACCTCGGCCAATTGTTTCTCGATGTAGCCCGCGTACTTGGCTTGGATCTGAACTTGCTCCGCCTCGTCGGCCGTGAGGGGGCGGGGCGGTGGCGTCAGGCGGGCGATGAGTTTATAGGTCACCTCAGGACGACGGAGGAACTGGAGTGCCTGTACGCCGTCGTCGATGGGGGATAAGCCGTGGGCTGTGAGCACGGGGTTGGCCGCCGACGGCCGCAGGAACGTGCGTTCCAGCCTGGCCAGCTCCTCGGCCACGCGGTTGCGCTTCTGTTCTACGGCCTCATACCGTTCCCGGCTTACCAAGCCCACGCGGTAGCCGTGGTGGGTGAGTCGCAGGTCAGCGTTATCCTGTCGGAGGAGTAAACGAAACTCGGCACGGCCGGTCATCTGGCGGTAGGGTTCGGTAATCTCCGAGGTCACCAGATCGTCAATCAGCACGCCGATGTATGCCTCGTCGCGTCCCAAGATGAGGGGAGCTTGCCCCTGCACGTAGAGGGCAGCGTTGATGCCGGCAATGAGCCCTTGGGCCGCGGCCTCCTCGTACCCGGTCGTGCCGTTAATCTGCCCAGCATGGAAGAGGCCTTCCACCAGCTTGGTCTCCAAGCTGGGCTTAAGCTGAGCTGGCGGCACGTAGTCATACTCCACCGCGTACCCGATGCGCATGAGTTCGGCGTGGCGCAGGGCCGGGATGGAGCGCACTATCTCCCACTGCACATCCTCCGGCAAGCTTGTGTTGCACCCCTGCAGGTAGACTTCACCCGTGTACCACCCTTCGGGCTCTAGGAACATGCCGTGGGCTTCCTTGTCGGGGAAGCGCATGATCTTGTCCTCGATGCTGGGGCAGTAGCGGGGGCCTACGGCCTGAATGGTGCCGTTGTACATAGGAGCCCGGTGGATGTTGCGGCGTACGATTTCATGGAAGGTCTCATTGGTGTAGACCAAGTAGCAGGGGAGCTGAGGGCGCCACCGCATGGCTTCTTGGGCCTCCGGGGGGGGAGCGGGTAGACGGGGTTGGGCGGCCCCAGTCGGGCAATGAGATTCTCTGGCGGCTCAATGCCGGCTTCAGGGTAAGCGAAGGAGAAATAGAGGGGCACGGTGCTGCCGGGTTGCACCATGGTCTGACTGAAGTCAATGGTGCGGGCGTCCAAGCGGGGTGGTGTACCCGTTTTCAGGCGTCCGACCTCGAAGCCCAGCCTGCGGAAGGTCGCGCTCAAGCCGGTAGCTGGTGCCTCGCCGGCGCGTCCGCCCGGGCGAATGGTCTCCCCCGTGATCAGCCGGCCGTGCAGGAAGGTGCCCGTCGTGACCACTACCGCCCGTGCGCCGTAGATGTTGCCCAGGCCGGTCTTCACACCGATCACCCGCCCGCCGCGGACCACTAAGTCTTCGATTCGCTCCTGTTTGAGGTCTAAGTTGGGCGTGCGTTCCAGTTCCATCTTCATGAGCCAGGAATAGAGGCGTTTGTCCGCCTGGGCTCGGAGGGCGCGCACAGCAGGCCCCTTGGACTCGTTGAGCAAGCGGATCTGAATGGCCGTGCGGTCAATGGCACGGGCCATCTCTCCGCCTAAGGCGTCGATTTCCCGCACCAAGTGACCCTTGGCCGGTCCACCGATGCTGGGGTTGCACGACATGTAGGCGATTTGGTCCAAGTGCATGGTGATGAGTAGCGTGCGCATCCCCATTCGGGCCGCGGCCATGGCGGCCTCACATCCGGCGTGTCCACCTCCTACGACAATTACGTCGTACATAGTAGACGTCAGCCTCCATCGTTGACTATTTGTTGTGATTGGTAATACATTATGTAGAGTATCCACAGGGGTATCAGTGGGCCCGCTTGAGGCGAGTGATCATTCGGGAAGGTGTGAGAGGGATCTCGTCGAACCAGACCCCTGTGGCATCGTGTATGGCACTGACCAGGGCGGGGGCCAGGGGAATGAACGGCATCTCGGCCATGCCTCTTGCTCCCCACGGCCCCTGTGGATCCGGCACTTCCATAATCACGTGTTCCACGCAGTCGGGCACATCGTAGACGGTGGGAATAAGATAGGTGCTCAAGTGGCGGGTGAGCACTTCTCCGTCTTTAACCTGAAAATCCTCCAGCAAGGCATACCCCACGGCCTGAACCACGCCGCCGTCGATCTGGCCTTCAATGAGGCGTGGGTTGATGGCGCGGCCCACGTCGTGGGCTGAGATCACGCGTATCACGCGCACTAGGCCTAGCTCCACGTCTACTTCCACCTCGACCGCTTGGGCAACATAGCCGTATGTGACGTTGGGATCGCTCTCTCCGGTTTCCGGGTCGTAGGGTGTGGTGGCGCGCGGGCGGTAGCGAAAGGTGCCCACAGCCGGCCGCACTTCGTCGTGCCACAGCTTGAGGGCCTCGCGGGCAGCTCCTAAGATGGCGTGGCCGGCGAAGACGGTCATGCGGCTGGCGCTGCTGGAGCCGGAGGAGCCGGGAGTCTCGTCGGTGTGGCCGGCCACGAGGCGCACGCGCTCGACGGGCACGCCCACGGCCTCGGCGGCCACCTGGCGGAAGGCCGTGTGAGCGCCTTGTCCCACGTCCGCCCCGGCACACCGCACCACGACCTCCTCAATCTCACCGCCTCCGCGGAGCTCCACCTGGGCCCAACACTCGTCGATGAATCCGAAGGAGAAGCCTACGTTTTTCATGGCACAGGCGAACCCCATGCCCCGTCTTACGTGGGGGGCGGCGGGGCGCTCTGGCTTGGGCCGACGCCATCTCCCGTCTGGCGCATGCCATCCGGCCCGTTCGGCCGCGGCCTCGATCACTTGGGGCAAACTCACGCCCGGCGGCATGGGGGCTTGGGTGGTGAGCAGGCTTCCCTCCCGCAGGCAGTTCTTGAGCCGCAGTGCTACGGGGTCCATGCCCAAGCGTTCGGCCAGTTTGTTCATCTGGAGCTCGGCGGCAAAATGGCCCTGAGGGGCTCCGAAGCCCCGGAAGGCGCCCGCCGGAATGTTGTTGGTGTAGACGGCAAAGCTGTCGATCTTGGCGGTCGGCCACTCGTAGGGGCCTGCCACACAGAGGTGAACGTTGCCGAGCACTTTGGTGCTCGTGTACGCGTAGGCGCCAGCGTCGGCGATCACTCTGGCCTCACAGGCCAGTAGCCGGCCGGTGTAGGTGGCTGCCCAGCGGGTGAACATGCGCATGGGATGACGCTTGTGGTGGCCGATGATGCTTTCCTCGCGGCTCCAGATGATCTTGACAGGCCGGCCTGTCTTGATGGCTGCCAAGGCCAGCACGATCTGTACGCTCATGTCCTCACGCCCGCCGAAGGCTCCGCCAATGGCGCTGTACTCCACGCGCACGCGCTCCTCCGGCCAGCCCAGCGCGTGGGCGATTTGCTGGCGGTCCTCGTGCATCCACTGACCGGCCACGTTGACCACTACTTGGTCTCCTTCGACCCACGCCAGTCCGGCCTCGGGTTGGAGGTACGCGTGTTCTTGCCAGGAGGTGGAATACGTGCCCTCAACTACGACGTCCGCCTCGGCAAAAGCTGTTTCTACATCCCCTTTGCGGATCTTGTAGTGGGCCAAGATGTTGGAGTCGCTTCGCTCGGGGTGGATGGGAAAGGCGTTGGGCTGCATGGCCTCCTCAGGGTCAGTGAGCAGGGGGAGGTCCTCGTAGACTACGCGGATGAGCTCCCGCGCTCGGGCGGCGGTCTCCTCGGTCTCGGCAATGACACAGGCCACTTGGTCGGCCACACAGCGCACCACGTCGCCACAGAGGACCGGTTGGTCGGGCACAATGAGGCCGTACTCGTTGACAGGTACATCCTCGTAGGTCAGGATGGCAATCACACCGGGTACCCGGAGGGCTGCTGAGACATCGAGATCCACAATGCGGGCGTGCGGTCGTCCGGCGAATAAGATCTTCATGTGTGCCTGTCCGGGCATGTTGAGATCGCCGGGGTAGATGGTGCTTCCGGTGACCTTATCCACAGCCCCGTGTCGTGGCACACTGCTTCCCACTGCGCGCATGGTATATGTGGTCCCCCTCTTCTCTCAAAGTTGTGGTCGTGTGATGTCCGCCGAAAGAGGGCGGGGTTCAGGGGAGAAGTATAGTGTAAAGCCCGGTAGGCTTCAAGGCGGGTATCCTGTCGGCGGAGGAAATTGACTTTGACAGCTGCTGACCGGCCGTGATATAATCGTGGCAGCAACCTACTCATCAGATGTCTGATAACCGGGGCATTTCCTATGGCTAATTTTCGACCAATTCCCAAACAGCCTTCCATTCCCGAGGTTGTCCTCGAGGAAATTTACCGCCTGATCGCGGCTGGTGAGCTCAAGCCTGGTGACCGATTGCCCTCGGAGATGGAGTTGGCAAGTCGCTTCGGCGTCGGGCGCTCGTCCATCCGGGAGGCGCTTCGTGCGCTTCACCTGCTGGGCGTGATTGAGGTGATTCAGGGCAAAGGCACCTTTGTGCGTCAGCCGGGCATCCTGCCCTTCGTGATCGATTGGTCCCGCATGGCCCAAATGGGCATCATCACCGAAGTGATGGAGGCTCGTCAGTTCATCGAGGTGCTGTTAGCCCAGTTGGCCGCCGAGCGGGCCACGGAGGAGGACATCGAAGCCCTGCGCGCCGCCCTCGATGCTTGTCGGTCCAGTCTTACCGACTTGGACTCGGACATTGAGGCCGGCGTCAACTTCCACCTCACCTTGGCCGAGGCGGCTCACAATCAGGTGCTGGCTCTCATGTACCGCACGATTTACGACCTCTTTCTGGAGACCGCCCGCCGCACGCGCGTCAGCCCGGAGGCTGCCCAGAGTCGTGTGCAGGAACACGAGCGCATCTTCCAGGCTATCGTCGGCCGAGATCCCGAGGCTGCTGCCAAGGCAATGCAGGAGCACCTGGAAAGTGCCTATCGGCTCCTTATGGGTCCTGACGGCGATACATCTGACGCGGAGGAAGGCGAGGAACAGCCGGCCAGGTGAACTGTCTCCGTGGCTGCTCGTTCAAGGAGCTGGTAGGAGGTACAGGATGCTCACAACCATGATGCCCCACACCACAATGGCAGCCAGCAGGGGACGGTCCTGGAAGAGCACTTCCTCCGGGGCGCCGCCGGCGTTTCGGCGGTGGATCAGGTAGAGGTAGCGAAAGAGTCCGTACAGCGCCACAGGTACTGTGAGCATCATGGCGTGGTTGTCGGGCAAGTTGTTGGCCGTGAACGTGTAGAGGGAGTAGGCGATCACTGTGCTCGCCATGACCACGCTTAACATGTCGTCCAGGAGCGGGGCTGTGTATTCCTCCAGAACACGGCGATGAGTGCCTCGCCCTTCCTCTAACAGCAAGAGCTCGTGGCGCCGTTTGCCGATGGCGAGGAAGAGGGCTAGCAAGATTGTGACCACATAGAGCCACGGGGAAATGGCCACGCCAATGACCACAGCCCCGGCCACAGCCCGTAACACGAATCCAGCCGCGATGGTGAAGACGTCCACGATCACTATGTTCTTCAGGCAGAAACTGTATGCGATGTTAATCAGCAAGTACGATAATGCCACTATTCCGAAAGTCGCCCCGAGGAGCATGCTTCCTGTCAGGGCGATGGTCAACATGGCTACGAGGGCCAACTGGGCCACTCGGGGCGCAAGCCGGCCCGATGGGAGAGGGCGGTGGCGCTTAATCGGGTGCTTCCGGTCCTTTTCGATGTCTGTCAGGTCGTTCAGGATGTACACGCTGCTTGAGAGTAGGCAGAAGAGGAAGAAAGCGATGGTGGTGCGCCCTAAGGAGGGCAGGTGGAAGAGCAGGCGGTCGTCTGAGAAGATCAGGCCCACGAAAATGATGAGGTTCTTGGCCCATTGTTTGGGGCGCATGGTCTCCAACAGGGCTCCTAGTTGGGACCATACCGCGTTGCCCGCTCGGGTGTGTGGCCACGCCATGCGTTTGCCTCCTTTGCCTGTTCACACGTGGGATGGTACCTGAAAGCTTCGGGTTCGTCAATAGTACCCGAGACGCACTTCGGGAGGAGATCGGCGGTGCCGCGCACGTTGAAGGAACGCTTGGACGTACTCCTTGTTCGTCGGGGCCTGGCTGAGAGCCGTACGAGGGCCCAGCGGCTCATCATGGCCGGTGAGGTAAGCGTGGACGGCCGGGCTGTGGCTAAGCCGGGCGTCCGGGTGCCGCTGGACGCTCAGGTGACCGTGCGGCGCCGTCCTCCCTACGTGAGCCGGGGAGGGCTCAAGTTGTCGGCTGCCCTGGATCGCTTTGGCCTTCATCCGGCCGGCCTGGTGGTCGCCGATGTGGGGGCCAGCACAGGGGGTTTCACCGACGTGCTCCTCCAGCGCGGGGCCGCTCGGGTCTACGCCATTGACGTGGGCTATGGTCAGTTGGCCTGGAAGTTGCGTCAGGACCCTCGGGTCGTGGTCATGGAGCGCACGAACGCCCGCCGTGTGGAGGCCCTGCCGGAGCAAGTGGATTTGGTCACTGTGGATGTCTCCTTCATCTCCCTTCGTCTCATCTTGCCCTCGGCCCGCAAGTGGCTGCGGACTGACGGCGACGTGATTGCCTTGGTCAAACCCCAATTCGAGGCTGGCCGGGAACATGTGGGCAAGGGGGGCGTTGTGTGGGACCCAGCCGTCCACCGGCGGGTTTTGCGCGAGCTGTCGGCTTGGGCCCGGTCGCACAGATGGCGTCTCCTCGGCATGACGGCCAGCCCGCTGCGCGGTCCGGCGGGTAATGTGGAGTTCTTCCTGTGGCTCTCCTCCGACCCGGGTCGGCCGGAGGTGGACGTGCAGACTGCTGTGGAGCGCGCCATGCGCGAGATCCCGCCACAATGACGCTGCCATGATTGTCTCCGACGAGCGTTTGTTGGAATTCCTCCACGCCCACCGTGTGCTCACCCTGGCTGTGGTGGAACCTGGTGGCACACCCTACGCTGCTGCCCTCTTCTACGCCGTGGAGATTGATCCTCTCCGCTTCTATGTCCTCACCAGTGTCACCACGCGTCACGGCCAAGCTCTGCGCCACAGTGCCCGTGTGGCCGGTACGATCCAGCGGGATCGCCAGACGTGGACTTCCATTCGTGGTGTTCAATTTACGGGCGTGTGTCATCGCCTCGATGGAGATGAGCGGAGCCGTGCCTGGCACGTCTACACCTCACGTTTCACTTTCCTACGTCGTCCGCCTCCTGTGTTAGCCCGTGCTCTTCTGCGCGTGGACCTCTGGAGCATCGAGCCCCATTGGGTGCGCTTAATTGACAATCGCTTGGGCTTTGGTCACAAGGACGAGTGGGGTGAGTAACGCGCTCCCCATAAAAGCGAGGTTTGCAAAAGTGGGGACTCTCAGGTACACTTGACTCCACCGTCATGTGAGATCCAACAGCCCGCTGGCTATATGACCTCCGAGGAACACATCATGGGCTTTCTCGACTTTCTCAGAAAGCGCCGGTCCGAACCCCAGAGGCTCGCCAGAGAGGACGTCGAGCGCCTGCTGGCCGAAAACCGGGAAACCGGTGCTCCCCTGGAGCTCAAGGGCGTTGACTTGTCCGGAGCTGACTTGAGTGGCCTAGTCTTGGAGGGCATCGTCCTCTCCGATGCCAACTTAGAGGGCGTCAACTTCACCGGGTGTCGACTCCGGGGAGCTCGTGTCCGACGGGCGAACGCTCGGGGGTGCACTCTGACCGGGGCGGACTTGACCGGCTCTGATTGGTCCCAGTCTGACCTCTCGGACGCCATCGTGGAGGGGACGTGGTTTCGTAATGTGACGATGTTTGGCACGAAATTGGTTGGCGTCACGTGGCGTCAGGTTGTCTTTGAGGGGCGCAACACCTTCAGCGCGGTTCACATGCCAGGAGCGGATTTGCCTGGCGCGAATTTGGCCCACACGGATTTTGTGGATGTGAACCTAGAGGGGGCCAACTTGGAGGGGGCCAACTTGGAGGGGGCTATTCTTACCGGAGCGAACTTGACCGGGGCCAACTTGCGAGGTGCTAACCTTGAGGGCGCTCAGTTGGGCGCTAACCTCACCCGTGCTGACTTAACGGGCGCACGGCTGGTCAACGCCGTGATGCGCTACGCGGACTTGCGGGGTGCTGTGCTCACTCAGGCTGACCTGACGGGTGCTGATTTGGAGGGAGCTAATCTCGAAGGTGCTGTATTGCCAGAAGGATTCATTCGGCCCTCCTAGGAGGCAGAATAACCGCCTATGGGTGATCGCTTTCTCGTCCGCTTTTGGGGAGTGCGGGGCAGTTATCCGGTGCCCGGCCCACATACAGTTCGGGTGGGTGGCAATACCCCGTGCGTGGAGGTGGAGGCTGGGGACCACATTATTCTGTTCGATGGTGGGACTGGCATTATTCCTGCTGGTCGTGCTATGATCCAGCGTCATCAGGAGCAGGGACGCCCTCTTTCTGCTGTGATTCTGTTTAGTCATACTCACCACGATCACATTCAGGGGATGCCCTACTTTGCGCCAGCCTACGCGGCTACGGCCACGCTCTACCTTTTCGGCCCACGTGCTGTGCGTGAGCAGGTGAGTGAAGCTTTGCGCCGTGCCATGGTGCCTCCCAACTTTCCCATCAGCGTTGAGGATTTACGCGCTGTGCGGGTGGTACGCTCCTTGGCTGAAACTGAGGGAATTTGGCTTTTCCCAGGCCAACTTGATCCCGAAGTGCGTAACGTCTTTCGTGATCCGCCAGATGGTTCTGAGGATGGAGTAGTACGCATCGATGTCCTCAAGAGTTACGCCCATCCTCAAGAGGGCGTCTACCTGTACCGGGTTTCGTACCGAGGGCATACTTTGGTCTATGCTACTGATACAGAAGGATACCAGGGAGGGGACCAGCGTTTGATTCGCTTTGCTCAGAATGCTGACCTTCTGATCCACGATGCTCAGTACACGTTGGAGGAATACTTGGATCCGGTGGTCTCCAAGCAGGGGTGGGGACACAGTACGCCCGAGATGGCCTTGGAGGTGGCACTGGCAGCCGGTGTGCGACGTTTGGCCTTCTTCCACCATGATCCGGATCACAGTGATGCTTTGCTCCTCGATATTGAAGCGCGGGCTCAAGCCCAGTTCCCCGGCGCCATGATGGCCCGAGAGGGCCTTGAGCTTGATCTGTTCACGTAGCCCCGATGTGGGCGAGGAGTGGCTTATGTCAATAGAGCAACATCCTTTGGGACTTCCGCCGGAGAAAATCCCGCGCCACGTGGCCATTATCATGGACGGCAATGGTAGGTGGGCTCGCCAGCGGGGGCTGCCTCGCCTGGCTGGTCATCGCGCCGGCACGGAGAACTTGCGCCGTATTCTGGAGGCGTGTGTGGAATTTGGCATCCATATTCTCACCATTTATGCGTTCTCCACGGAGAACTGGCAGCGTCCTCCCAATGAGGTGCGCGGGCTGATGAGCATTCTTGAGCAGGTGATTGACCGTGAGATTGACGAGCTTGACCGTCAGGGCGTTCAACTGCGTCACATCGGCCGGCTTGAGGGCATCCGTCAGGACCTTCAGGTAAAAATCAAGCAGGCCATTGAGCGCACCCGGCACAACGGGCGCCTGATCCTCAATGTGGCTTTCAACTACGGTGGCCGGGCCGAGATTTTGGACGCTTGCCGTCGTATCATGCGGGCTGGCGTTGATCCTGAGGACCTTGATGAGGAGATATTCAGCCGCTACCTCTACACGTGGCCTCTCCCCGATCCAGATCTCATCATTCGCACCGGTGGGGAGTATCGGCTGAGCAATTTCCTGATCTGGCAGGCTGCCTACGCTGAAATTTACTCCACGCCTATCTTCTGGCCAGACTTCAACCGGGATGCGCTCGCCAAGGCGCTCCTCGAATACGCTGGCCGAGAACGTCGCTTTGGTCGGGTGTTGGAGAAGGCGTAGTCCTTTGCCCGGCGTTTGTGCTGGCCAGGTGATGATATGATCGCACGCGTGATCAGTGCCTTGCTGTTGATTGCGCTCATAGCCCTGCCCCTCTGGCAGGGCGGTTTTCTGTTTGTTGCTCTGATTCTGCTCTTCGGCGGCTTGGCTCTCCGGGAATTCTATCGCCTGGTGGAAACGGAAGCCGGTCACTCCCTGGCCTCACTTGGCATGGCCGTGAGTGCCGGGCTGGTCTTGGGAGCGAGCTGGCAGCGGGAGGAGGTCGTTCAATTGGCCATTTCGAGCCTCGTGGTGGGTGGGCTGATCTGGGAGCTCATGCTGCCCCTCCACCATGATCGGCTGCGCGATTGGGCCATGACCTTGGCCGGCGTTCTTTACATTGGCTGGCCCATGAGTCTGCTTGTGCGGTTGCGAACGCTGCCCGATGGCCTTTGGTGGATTGTAGTGGTCATCGCCGCGACTTCGGCTTGTGATTCGAGTGCCTACTTCGTGGGCAAGTGGTTTGGCCGGCGCCCCTTTGCGCCTAAGTACAGCCCTAGTAAGACGTGGGAGGGTACCTTGGGGGGGATTGGGGCTGCTCTGCTGGTGGTGTTTTTCTTGGCCCCTTCCCTGGTAGGGCTCCCGCCGTGGCGGGCTCTCTTCCTGGGAGCGCTCATTGGGCCGGCGGCTGTGCTGGGCGATCTGGCCGAGAGTATGATCAAACGGCGCGTGGGCGTTAAGGATAGCGGCGCTCTCATCCCTGGCCACGGTGGGATGTTGGACCGCGTGGACAGTCTGATCTTCGCCGTCACTGTGATCTACTTTTTTGCCCTCTGGTTGGGATAGGGCACTGGCGTACTGGGCAGAGAGAAGTGGGAAGGGTCTATGTCGGACGGGATCACCATCTTCAACGTGCTCAACCTGTTGAACCTGGTGTTGGCCTCCATCAACCTGCTTCTCACCTTTTCGCTTTTCGTCTACATCGTCACTCATAACTTGCGCCACTCGTTGGCCCGTGCCTTTGCCCTGTTGCTGGCTTTTGTGGCCATTGTCTTCGGCGTTGATGTGGTGCTCTCCCGTGTGACTGAGCCTCAGGCTGCCACCTTGTGGTTGAAGCTCCAGTGGGTGGGCATTGCTCTGGTGCCGGCTGCTTACCTGCATTTCAGCGACGCCCTGTTGCGTACCACGGGCGCGGCCTCTCGTAATCGTCGGTTGGCCGTTATGGGTGCCTACGCCGTGGGCGTGACTTTCTTCGTGTTGGTGGTCACCACACATCTGATCGTGGATCAGGCTGTGGTTTACGCCCCTTGGGCGACTCAGTTCACGGCAGGTCCCTATTTTTGGGTCTTCGTGCTCTACTTCTTCGTGATTTCAGCGTGGGGGTTTGCCAACACCCTCTGGGCTCGCCAGCGTACTCTCACCAGCACCTCCCGCCGACGTATGACGTACTTGGTGGTCACCTTTGCGGCCCCTGGTATGGCTGTTTACCCTTATCTCCTGCTGGCCAGCTTGCCGGCTCGGCTGCCCCCTCTGGTGCTGATGGGCATTTTGCTGGTGGGTAACGTGGGTGTGGCTGCCATGTTGGTAGTGATGACGTACAGCGTGGCCTACCACGGTGCTCTAGCCCCTGATCGCGTGGTGAAACATAGCCTGTTGACCTACCTGGTGCGTGGGCCGCTCTTGGGGATGTTTGTCATTGTCTTGACGCTGGTGGTACCCCGTGTCGAGATGCTCCTCGGTTTACCCCGGGAAACGGTGCTCATTTTTGCCATTGTGGGAGGCATTGTCTTCTTCCAAGCCCTGGTTCAATTCCTGCAACCGGCCTTTGACTACCTGATCTACCAGAAAGATCGCGATGAGCTTCGCTTTTGGCGTCAGTTTAGCGACCGCCTTCTCACGTCGAGTGATTTGCGACAGCTCATGGAGAACATCCTCACGGCGCTCTGCGATCTTCTGCGCGCCGAACACGGTTGTGTGCTGGTTCTGCAGAACAGTCGGCTCACTGTGGAGACTTTCTCCGGTGATCGAGATGTGGCCGAGGCCTTCGTTTCAGCATGTGATCCGGCCGATCTGGCCCGCCTCTGCGTGGAGGAGAGCGATGATTTGGCAAGTTGGCCAGTTGTCGGGGACATGCGCGTTTATCCCCTGCGCAGTCCTGAAGGAGGTGCGCTTCTGGGTGCTCTCGCCGTGTGCCAGAATGGCGAGTTCCCTGTCTTGAGCGATCGGGAACGTCAGCTCATTCGGCAGCTTGTTGCTCAGGCTGAGATTGCCATTGAAGATCGCCGGCTCCAGCAACATCTCTTGCTCCTGTTGCGTCGACTTACGCCTCAGGTGGAGAACATTCAGCGGTGGCGTAGTGCTGTGCCCTATGCTGGCAGCATTATGTCGCCTAACGGAGTTCATGTGGTCGAGGAGAGTCCTATCTTCGCGCCTAACTTTCCCCAGATGGTCAAGGATGCCTTGAGCCACTATTGGGGGGGGCCTCGCTTGACTCGCAGTCCGCTCTTGCACCTTGAAGTGGTGCGGCGTCGGCTGGCCGAACATGACAATAACCCAGCTAAGGCTCTGCGTGCTGTGCTCATTGAGGCTCTTGAGATTATCAAGCCAGATGGCGAGCGCCAGTTGCTCGCCCAAGATTGGCTTTTCTACAACATCCTGGAACTCAAGTACATTAAAGGATATCGGGCCAAGGATGTAGCTCGCCGGTTGGCCATTAGCGAGAGTGACCTCTACCGCAAACAGCGAGCAGCCATTGAGGAGCTGGCCAGGGCCATCGCTGCCATGGAGCGAGCTATCACCGAACAGGAGGAAGTACACCATGGTCACTCGGGGGGAAGTTCCTGACAAGGGACCTTTTCGCGGCTTCTACCGCCTGTCCTTGGAGGAGCGGGTACGCCGGCTGGCCCGTTTCGCTCGCCTGTCGGATGACGAGGTGGCTCTCCTACGGACATGTCTTGATGTGGGCGTGGCTGATCGCATGATTGAAAACGTGGTGGGGCTCTATGCCCTTCCCCTCGGCTTAGCTGTTAACTTCGTTGTCAATGGGCGGGAGCTGGTGGTGCCCATGGCCGTCGAGGAACCCTCGGTTGTGGCAGCCTGTTCTTACGCGGCTAAGCTGGCACGGTTGGGTGGTGGGTTCCACGCCCATGCTGACTCGTCCCTCATGATCGGCCAGATTCAGGTGCTCGACGTGCCAGATGTGGAGGCGGCTGCTCGGGCCATTGTGGACGCGCGGCAGGAGTTGCTTGGCCGTGTTAACGAGCTTCATCCTACCATTGTGCGCTTGGGTGGCGGTGCGCGGGAGATTCAGGTGCGTCGCGTGTCGGAGACACCTGTTGGTCCCATGCTGGTGGTCCATCTGCTGGTGGACACGCGGGATGCCATGGGCGCCAACGCTGTTAACACTGCCTGTGAGGCCCTGGCACCACATATTGCCCGTTTGACCGGTGGGCGTGTCAACTTGCGCATTCTCAGCAATTTGGCCGACCGCCGGCTGGCCAGGGCGCGGGCAGTCTGGACTCGGCAGGCGTTGGCGAGCACGGGCGTCGATCCCGATGAGCTCATCCAGCACATTGTGGAGGCGTGGGCTTTTGCCGCTGCTGATCCTTACAGGGCTGCTACTCACAACAAGGGCATCATGAACGGCGTGGACGCGGTTGCTGTGGCCACCGGCAACGACTGGCGGGCCATCGAGGCCGGTGCCCACGCCTATGCCGCGCGACACGGCCGTTACACTGCTCTCACCCGTTTCCGGCGCACCGCGGAGGGGAATTTGGAGGGCACCATCGAGCTCCCGCTGGCTGTGGGCACTGTCGGCGGTGCCACTAAGGTTCACCCTGTGGCCCGCTTGAGCCTGCGCATTCTCGGTGTGCAAGGTGCTAGGGACCTGGCAGCCATTATGGCTGCCGTGGGGCTAGCCCAGAACTTCGCCGCCCTGCGTGCTCTGGCGGCTGAGGGCATTCAGCGAGGCCACATGCGCCTTCATGCTCGTCAGGTGGCCCTCGCCGCAGGTGCTACGGGTGATCTGGCTGATCGCTTGGCTGATCGTTTGGCTGCTGAGGGAGACGTTCGCGTGGAACGTGCGCGTCGCCTCCTGCGTGAGTGGCAGACGGGCGTTACTTCGCCGTGATCCCGTTGCTTTCTTGTCGAGTTGTGGGTTTTTACATGGGGGTTGAGGGTCCTGCCGGGCACAGAGTTCCCGGCGTTCTTAATAATCACATTCTCGGAGGGGGTAGTTATGTCAACATCAGGGGTGTCACCGTATCCCACCATTGTGCAAGCTCTCTGGCCTCACGCAGATGTCAAGCGTCGTCTGGTGTTGGTAGTATCTGGTAGCTTCTTGGTGGCCTTGGCTGCCCATGTGACTTTTCCCGTGCCCTTTAGCCCTGTGCCCATTACTGGGCAGACGTTCGCCGTGCTCCTCGTTGGGGCGCTGTTGGGCAGCCGTATGGGAGCTGCGGCTATGCTCGCCTACCTTGTGGAGGGTGTGGCTGGCCTGCCCGTCTTCGCCGGAGGTACGATGGGGCCGGCCTGTCTTGGTGGGGCCTACGGCGGGTTATCTCTATGGCTTTGTCGTCGCTGCTTTTGTCGTGGGTTGGCTCTGTGAGCGGGGATGGGATCGTCGGCCGTTCACGGCTGCCCTGGCCATGTTGGCGGGGAATGCTGTGATCTATCTCTTGGGCCTTCCTTGGCTGGCCTTCTTCGTGGGTCCTGAGCGTGTGTTCCTGGCCGGCTTGTTGCCTTTCATTCCCGGTGATCTCTTCAAGCTTGTCTTGGCTACTGTTGTCCTGCCGGCCGGTTGGCGTTTGATTGCTCGGTAGTCTCCGGCGGTGGAAGGGGCCTTCCCTCGCAGGCACAGGGCCTGCGGGGGAGGTTGACCTGAGGTGGGGCCCCTTGTACAATGGAAGGCGAGAGGAAGCAGTAGGAGCGCAGAGGGTCACACAGGGATGTTACCCATGACTCATAGAGCCGCCTCCCAGGGCGGGTCACCATGACAGCGCGCGTGGTGTTCTTCCTGGTGGGTGTGGCCCTTGTAGTGAGCGTTGTGGCCTGCGGGGGGCCTGGAGCCCAGGCGCGGCCGGTGGAGCTTACCGTCTCCGCAGCCTCTCACCTGGCCTTCGCCTTTCAGGAGCTTGGCGGACAATTCGAGCAGGCGACGGGTGTGGCCGTGCGCTACAACTTCGGGGCCACCGGTGTGCTCGCTCAGCAGATTGAGCAGGGAGCACCGGTGGATGTCTTTGCCGCGGCTCACATTGCCTTCGTGGAACCATTGGTCGCTCAAGGATTGCTTGTGCCGGACACTGTGGCAGTCTATGGCGTCGGGTACTTAGTGCTCTGGCAGCCGGAGGGGGCGCCTGTTCAAGTCGGATCACTGGATGATCTCGCACGCCTTGAGGTGCAGCGGGTGGCCATTGCCAATCCAGACTACGCTCCCTACGGTCAGGCGGCGCGGGAGGCCTTGCGGTCTGCTGGCTTGTGGGAGCTTATTTCTCCCAAGCTGATCGTAGGTGCCAGCGTGCGCCAGGCTCTTCAGTATGCTGAGGCAGGCCATGCCGATGTGGCGCTTGTGGCTCTCCCGCTGGCCGTTGGTGCCGGCGGCCGTTGGGTGTCTGTGCCCCAGGAGCTCTACACTCCTCTCAAGCCGGCTTTGGCTGTTGTGGCTTCTTCGCCTGCGCAGGCGGCAGCTCGCGAGTTTGTGCGCTTTGTCGTTGGCCCCCGTGGGCGGGCTGTGTTGCAGGAGTATGGGGTGCTCCCGGAGGAGATACCGTGAACTGGAGCGCCTTGTGGCTTTCCCTGCGGATCACAGCGCTCTCCACTTTGCTCATGGTGCTTGCGGGGCTACCTCTTGCCCTTTTGTTCGCCCGTCGATCCTTTCGTGGGCGGGTAGCCGTTGAGGTGTTCATTATGCTTCCTCTTGTGCTCCCTCCTAGTGTCACAGGATATTACTTGCTACGCCTTTTGGGACGGGAGAACCTATTAAGCAATTGGTTTGCTGTCAATGTGCTTTTTACCTGGCAGGCGGCTGTGGTGGCTTCCACTGTTGTTGGGCTTCCCCTTTTTGTGCAGGCGGCCCGGGCTGCCATTGCCGGTGTGGACCCGGCTCTGGAAAATGCTGCTCGCACGCTGGGATCGTCTGAACTGGAGGTGTTTCTGCTGTGACTCTTCCCCTGGCACGGCGAGGGCTTCTGGCCGGTATGGTGCTTGGTGCTACTCGTGCTTTTGGTGAGTTCGGTGCTACCCTGATGGTGGCTGGGAATATCCCCGGGCGCACTCAGACGTTGCCCTTGGCCGTTTATGATGCTGTGCTCAGCCGTCAGTATGACTTGGCGAACCGCATGGTGTTGCTCATGACAGCTCTTGCTTTTGTCAGTTTGTGGGCTGTACGTCGTCTTGAGGAGGTGTGATGGCGCATCTGATTGTTGATGTTCGTAAGCGTTTGCGGGCTTTTCTCCTTGATGTATCTCTGGCGGTGGGTGAGGAGATCTTGGTGCTCTTCGGTCCCTCCGGCTCCGGTAAGACTACCTTGTTGAATGCTATTGCTGGCCTTGTGGAGCCCGATGAGGGTGAGATTCGCTTGGGAGATACGCTTTTTTTCCGCCGGCGGGTGGGGATGTCAACTGTGCACTTGCCTGCTCGCGAGCGGCGTGTGGGCTATGTTTTTCAGCACTATGCTCTCTTTCCTCACATGACGGCGCTGGAGAATGTGCTCTATCCTCTGTGGCGCCGGCCTGGCGCTCATCGTCGGGCTCTCGATTTGTTGATCATGATGCAGATTGATCACCTGGCTGATCGCTATCCTCACGAGATCTCCGGTGGGCAGCAGCAGCGGGTGGCTATTGCCCGCGCGCTGGCGGCTGATCCGGCCGTTTTGCTTCTTGATGAGCCTTTCTCGGCTTTGGACTTGGCGGTGCGTGAGCGTCTTCAGCGGGATGTTCGTCGAATTCAGCGTGAGCTGGGTGTGCCCGTTGTGTGCGTTACTCATCGGCTTGAAGATGCTTTTGCTGTAGGTCACCGGTTGGCCATTATCCGTGAGGGGCGTATTGAGCAAGTTGGCGC
>JAUZRY010000007.1 GCA_030949995.1 Ardenticatenia bacterium | reverse complement strand
CTCGCTGCTACAAATGGCCTAACATGAGAGTGCATCCATCACATCCTCATCACTCGCTCCTCGCGGCATCTTCCTTGCTTAAATGTGTGTCTACCGACCAGTCGAGTTACCCTTGCTTACAGGAAAGGTAAATTTCGTTTGACCACGGTGTCAAGTTCACGTGTTCGCACCTCCTCCTTGAAATGAATGGTGGAGACCAGTGTATGATAGAGGAAAATAATTGGAAATCGATTTCGGAGGAATTTTCGTGAGCGTAACCATCCGCGATGTGGCCAAAAGAGCCGGCGTGCCCCTCCGGGCCACCGTCTCCAAGGTGCTCAACGGTCGACTGGGGGTTCGGAAGGCGACTCGGGAGAAGGTGCTTCAGGCAGCACGGGAGTTGGGGTACATTCCCGATTTCTCCGCCCGGTCACTGGTCACGAAACGAACGCGCACGTTGGGCTTTCTGGTGCACGCCCGCCACACCCTCTCTCCCCATGCCTTCTACGGTGAGGTCTTATCCGCTGCAGAGCAGGAAGCCCGCAAGCACCAATACCACTTCCTCTTTGCCACGTTTAACCAGGGCGATGAGGCGGTTCCTCTCACCCTGTTGCAGGAACAGCGCGTCGAAGGCTTGATTCTGGCCGGGTGCGACATCCCGCGCTCGCTGATTGTCCAATTGAAGCATGGGGGGGTGCCGCTCGTGCTGGTGGACAACCATGTTCCCGGCGTCCACAGTGTGGTGATTGACAACGAGGGTGGGGCATACGAGGCCACTTCGCACCTCATTCGCTTGGGGTATACGAAAATCGGGTTTCTGTGTGAGTGGCTGGACGATCTGAGCTTTTCCGAGCGCTTTGCCGGGTACAAGCGTGCTCTGCATGATCACGGTCTGCCTTTCCGGCCCGAGTTGGTGGCCGAAGGCGAGCCCCGAACACCCGGTAGCGGGCATATTGCGGCCCAGCGGTTGTTGGACCAGGGCCCGCCCGGAAGCGGTCGTTGTGGCCAACGACCTCACCGCAATCCAGGCCATGCAAACCTTTCGGGAGGCTGGCCTGGACGTGCCCACCGACATTGCCGTGGTTGGGTTCGATGACAGCGACTTGGCTCCTATTACGTGCCCGCCACTGACGACGGTGAGAGTATTTCGAGAGACCTTGGGGAGACAGGCGGTCCACCAGGTACTGAACCTCCTAGAACATCCGGAGGAGCCTCCTCTGCACACGTGCGTATTTTCACCAAGTTGATCCTCCGGGATTCCTGTGGTGCTCGGCGTATGGGTGATTCGTCTTCTCACGGTGCTTCTGCGCATCCGGATGCGTCTGTGCACACGGTGTACCGTAAGGACAAGGATGAGGGTAGGGATGAGGAGGTGAACCCATGAAACGTTACGCTTGGTTATGTGGTATTATGTGGTTGCTCCTGGGTGTGACAGCCTGTCAACAGGCGGCTGCGCCTACCCCACAGGTCATTCGTGAGACTGTGGAGGTGACCAGGGAGGTGGAAAAAGTCGTCACCAAAGAAGTGGTGGTTACGAAAGAAGTGGAGAAGCCTGGCACGCGAACGCTGGTCATGACATCGGCCCTCTTCTCCCCACCACGGGAGCAGGAGTTTTTCATCAACGAAATTCTGAAGCCGTGGGAGCAGGAGAACGACGTCACGGTGATCTTCCAAGTCTTGGACAACAAGACGCAAGCTGACCGGGCACGAGTGCAACAGGCCACTGGCCGCATCACCACCGATGTGGTCGTCATTCACAGCGGCAGCATGGCTGAATGGCTGGAGAACGGCTGGGTGGAGGACCTCACGGATGTGACAGCTCAGTGGGACGACCGCACCTTTATGCCCGCTTTCAACGAGGCCATGACTATGGATGGGCGCCAGTACTTCCTGCCGTTGTCGGCCGATGTCTACCTCTTGTTGGCCAACAACAAGGCCCTGGCCTCACTCCCGGACGGCGTGGACCTCGATGCCCTAACGTGGGAGCAATACGCCCAGTGGGCCGTGAACATTGCCCAGAATGAAGGCGAAGGAAAGTTGTGCGTCAACGGTGTGCCTGGCAAGTTCTGGATTTACCAGTTTGGCGGTTCTGCCCTCTCGTATGGCGCCGGGTTCCCTGATGCCAACTCTCCCGAAGCCATGCAGGCCTGGAAAGTCTGGGAAACGGTGGGCAAGGGCAACGGCTTTGTCCCCACGGTGTTGAACATTGACAATTGTGTGGATCCCATGCAGCGCGAAGAGGCCTGGCTGGTCGTCACCCACCAAGCCCGAGTGGGCCAGGTCTACAGCACCGCGGAAGCCCAGTTTGCTGTAGGGCCGGCACCCAAGGGCCCCTCGGGCATCGGCACCATTGCCGGCGCCCACGGCATTGGCATTATGAAGGGGTCCCCCAACACGGAGCTGGCCGTTCAGTTCCTGGAGTATCTCACCCGTCCCGAGGTGATGGTGAAGATCAACAAGGGGACTGGCGGCTTCATCCCGCCCGTCAAGGAAGCGCTGAATTACCTGGGAGAGGACCCCACCGATATCATCATCACCAAGGCCTTGTCCGTGTTGGATCAGGCGGTGGTGTCGGGCGTGCCGGCCGGGGATTACCAGGACTGGGGAGCGGTGAAGACGTGCTTTGACGATGCCCTGGCCGATACGCTGGTGGTGGGGGCAGACTTCACCCAGGAGCGGGCCGACCAAGTTCAGGCCTGTGTGGAGGCACTCCAGAAGTGAATCGGCGTCGTGGCGGGGCGGGGTGCTTGTGGTCGGTCACCCCGCCCCGTGCTGATGGGCGACGTCTTGTCCACGACATGTGGGGCCTGTGCCCCGCCAGGAGTAAAGCCATGCTCACGTGGTTTCACCTTCCTCGTCGGCACACAACGCCTCTCTCCCC
Organism: Ardenticatenia bacterium; assembly: GCA_030949995.1. GTDB lineage: Bacteria > Chloroflexota > Anaerolineae > Ardenticatenales > Ardenticatenaceae > WFWG01. The sequence continues at coordinate 18,054 of JAUZRY010000007.1, read as the reverse complement.
ATATCTTTTAGTGGTGCCGGTGTTGCTCTACTATGTGGCCTTCTGGGTGCAACCCGTGCTCACCATCCTCATCCAGAGCGTGCGCGACCCCCAGACTGGTGCTTGGACCCTCAACAACTACCTCTTGGTGCTACACGATCCCGACTTTCGACCGGCCCTCTGGAACACGTTCGTGATCGTCTCCGTCTCCGTCACCCTGGAATTCGTCGTTGCCCTGGCGCTCTCGTTGCTCATCTACCGGCGGTTTTGGGGGTCCGGCCTCTTCTTTTTTCTCATGTTAATTCCCATGGCCCTTCCGCCAGTGGCGACCGCGGCCATCTGGAAAACCGGCCTCACGGCTCACGGATGGCTTAACAGTCTCCTGGTGCACGCGGGAGTCTTGGCCGAGGGCAAGCGCATCTATTGGCTGGGAACCCCGCGAACACCGTCCTGGCAATTGTTAGCACTCATGATCTTGGTGGATGCGTGGACCGTGATTCCCTCGGTGATGGTGATCCTGGTGGCCGGATTGCAGAACCTGCCCAAGGACGTCATTGAGGCCGGCTACGTCTTCGGCGGCACCTCCTGGCGCGTTCTGCGGGATATCATCCTTCCCATGCTGCGGCCTACGATTCAGACCGCAGTGGTCCTGCGGTTGATTGCTGCTATCCAGATTTGGCTCATCATTGTGTTGCTCCTCGGCTTCGGCCGTCTTCCCGTGCTGGTCGAACGCATCGTGTATTATCACGAAGAGGTGCGGGGCTTGGACATCGCCCCGGCCATGACGACCGGGTATACCGTCATCGTCGCGCTCATCGTCTCCCTGGCCGCGTTGCTCTACCTCTATCTGTCCGGGGCGTTTGAAAGAGAGGCTGCCTAATGGACGCTCGAACTCGCCATCGGGTGCGCAAAGCCGCACGACACATGCTGTTGTATTTGGTGGTTGTCACCATCACCATGGTCATCCTGACGCCGGTGTACTTCATCACGGTGCTCTCCTTGCTCTGACCACCCGGGAGGCCTATGAGTATCCTCTGCCCCTCTACCCCACGTTCACCCTTCGCATGAAGATGGAGCGCGGCAAACGAGGGTACTTGCTCAGCGTCTGGGACCGTAACCAACGGGCCTATGTCTCCGTCCTGGACACAGCCGACGTGGACAGGATGCGGGTGTACATGGAGACTTACCTGGGCCTGAAGCCCACCAACGAACAGGTGGTTGCAGTCATGCAGCAGGTGGACGCCGCAGGCGGGCAGCCGGTGTACTTCGCCTGGCGGCGCCATATCCTCTCGAATTACGCGACGTTTTTCCGGGTGACCCGGGACGCGGTACCTGCCCTTATCCGAAGCCTGCAAATTGCGGCCCTGACCATCGTCATTTCCCTGAGCATCGGCGGTGCCGCAGGGTACGCCTTCGCGCGCTACCGCTTCTACGGCAAGAACGCGCTGAAGTTCAGCGTGCTCTTCGTGCGCATCTTCCCGGGCGTGGCCATAGCTATTCCTATGGTGATTATCCTGGCCCGCTTGGGGGTATACGACCGGCCTGCTGGGCTCTCCTTACTCTATTCTGTAGGGGTCATCGGCATTACCGTGTGGATCACGGCCAGCATTTTTATGGGCATTCCGGTCTCCTTGGAAGAAGCGGCCATGGTCTTTGGGGCCACGCGGTGGCAAGCTTTCTTCCGCATTACCCTGCCGTTGGCCTTCCCCGGCTTGGCAGCCGCGGCCATGTACGCTTTCATCGGTGCTTGGAACGAGACCGTGGCGGCCATCATCCTCACCGAGTTCAACCCCACCTTCTCGGTGGTGGTGTATCAGACCCTGCTGGGAGCGACGGGCCAGGTCAACCTGACTGCGGCCGGGGGCATGGCCATGGCCCTGCCCGCGGTGGTGTTCACTTTCTTCATCCGCCGCTACATCCACCAGATGTGGGGTGGCGTGACCGTGTAGGGACTGGCGGTGAGCGGTCGGCAGACAGCAGACGGCTGACAGCAGACGGCCGACCGCCGACCGCCGACTGCCCTGAGACAATCTCTTTCTCGGGAGGCATTATGGCCGAGGTCCAACTCATCAATCTGACCAAACGTTTTGGGCGTCGAGTCCTTGCCGTGGACCACATCCACCTGACCGTTAAGGACCGGGAGTTCCTGGTGCTGCTGGGGCCTTCCGGCTGTGGCAAGACCACCACCTTGCGCATGATTGCCGGGCTTGGAGGAGGTCACCGAAGGCACCATCTTCATTGATCGGCGAGGATGTGTACCTACCTTCCGCCGCAAGCGCCAACGTGAGCATGGTGTTCCAGAACTACGCCGTTTGGCCACACATGACGGTGCGCGACAACATTGCCTACCCATTGCGGCTGAAGAAGGTGCCACCGAGACGGATGTCGAACGCATCGGTGCAAAGAAGTGGCCCGATCTGACCGAAAATCGCGTGAATCTGCTGGACCGCTACCCAGCCCAGCTCTCCGGCGGTCAGCAACAGCGCGTGGCCCTGGCCCGAGCCATCGCGGTCGATCCCAAGGTGTTTCTCATGGACGAACCGCTATCCAACTTGGACGCCAAACTGCGCGTGCACATGCGCACCGAACTCAAGGCCATCCACCATCAAACCCATGCTACCACCATCTTTGTCACCCATGACCAGTCCGAGGCCATGAGCATGGCTGACCGCATCGTGGTCATGCGGGAGGGCCGGATTGAGCAAGTCGGCACGCCTGAAGAGGTGTACGAGCAGAGTGCTAACATGTTTGTGGCCTCGTTCATCGGCCTGCCACCCACCAACTTCTTCCAGGTGCTCGTTGAACAGCAGGACACCTCGTTGCGCCTCCGCCATGCCCAGTTTACCCTCCCCCTGACGGATGAGCAGGCGGCTGGTCTGAAAGAGTACACCAAAGATCGCCTGGTCGTGGGCGTGCGGCCGGAGAACATCCTGCTTACTACCGAGGAGCAGGCGCTCTTCAGCGTGGATGCCCTCGTTGTCGAACCACAGGGCTCTCACCAAATCATCGCCTTCCGGATAGATGGAGACCTCATCAAGGTGGTCGCGCCGGCCTACCCCAAAGTCCGGGCCGGGGAGCGCATTCACCTGACCTTTGACTCGCATCGGATCCGCTTCTTTGACCCCGACACTGAACAGGCCATCGAGGTGACACGCCATGCAACTGCAACGACATCCGGCTAACCCTATACTGCTTCCTCATCCCCTGCACACTTGGGAACACCTCAACGTGTTCAACGCCGCAGTCGTGTATCACGCCGGCCTGTTTCACATGCTCTATCGGGCTCAGGGGCTCGACTATGTTTCGCACATCGGCTATGCTGTGAGCGAGGATGGCGTCCACTGGGCCAGGCTGGACCGCCCGGTGTTCAGTCCACAGGCGTCGTGGGAATGCCGTGGTGTTGAAGACCCGCGCATCACCCTGCTGGAGGAGCACTTCTACATGACCTACACCGGGTATTCGCCTCAAGGTACCCGTGCAGCCTTGGCCCGGAGCTCCAACCTCATCACCTGGGAACGCTTGGGGATAGTCTTGCCCGGTGAGGATAATAAGGACCATGTGCTCTTTCCCGCCCGCATCCGTGGCCGCTATGCCATGTTGCACCGACGCCTGCCCAACATCTGGCTGGCCTACTCCGAGGACTTGCTCCACTGGACCGACCACACCATCATCATGCGCCCCCGTCCGGACACGTGGGAACACCTGAAAATCGGTGCCGGTGCTCCTCCTCTGTTGACCGAACACGGATGGTTGCTCATCTATCACGCGGTGGACGCACAACGAGTGTACCGGCTGGGCGCGGCCTTGTTAGATGCCCAGAATCCGGCGCGCGTGGTGGCCCGCCTGCCCATGCCTATTCTGGAACCCAAAGAACCTTGGGAACACAAGGGCGATGTGCCCAACGTGGTCTTCACCTGTGCAGTGGTGGCCCGGAACGATACGTTGTACGTCTATTACGGTGCTGCGGACCGGGTAATGGGGCTGGCTACGGGATCGTTGTCGGAGCTTCTTCGCGCGCTCTTGCAGGCTGCTCGTACTCGATCACAGTGATTGTTACCCATTATGGCAATGTTTGGAGGAAGTGGCGGGCACGGGGAAGAGAGACTATCCCCAGGTAACGGTCCAGGTGACCGTCACCTCACCACCAGGAGCAGGTAGCCCCAATGACTTGCCCCGGCCGGGCCGCCGCCATACCAGGCCGGCTCCTCGGGTCGGAGGGAGCGTCCCGGTTGTCCTCCCAGACATCAGAGATGGCGGCGTTGCCCGTGGCGGCCACGTCGGGCTTGTTGGCCTCACCGAACTCGGTGGTGTTGAGGCCGTCGTCGGTGACCTGGACGTTCGCTCCCAGGATACAGCTCCCGGCGTGGGCAACACCAACCCCCAAGACCGCGAGCCACAGGACGACGACCAGGCACCGCCCTATCTCCACCACTCGTTTCCCTTTCCTTACCATAAGAAATGTTGCCTGGACATTGGGACATCTCATCGTCGCCCTGAGGCTGCCGGTGGCCGAGGAGTACGCTATGGCCCGCTTCCGCAGCAACCCGTTGGTTCACCTCTAGTGGCGTGTGGACCCGGCTCAGGTCTCCCAATTCCTCATCCAGCGCATCGCGTGCTGGAGACCTTCTCCCAATCCATCGTCCGCTACCTGAGCCGGAATGTCGGGACCCTGTAGCACTGCCCTTGCACAAGGTGCGAGTGCTCCCCGCCTGGACAACCTCCCCTGGGCATAGCCGCTCGTCCGGATGGCACCGCATCGGTCCCTCCCGACGCCGACGGCTTCCCCTGCCACCACGTTGCGCAGAGCGGGTCACCCCGGCCAATAGGGATGCTCCGGGCGGGTCGTAGGCCCGCCCGGAGTGTTGACGGCTATTCCTTGATCACCAGCGGGAGGTAGATGCTAGGTTGCAGGCTGGGCGGCGGCCAGCTCCCCTCCTGCAGGTTGTCCCCCGAAGCGACCAGCGCGAAGGGCTGCGGTCCCTGGGGCACGTTGACCCCGTGGACGATGACGGTGTAGGTGCCGTAGGGGGCGTTGGGGATGATCACTCCCTCGACGTTGTTGCAGGCGTCCCATTTGTTGTCCCGCAGGCACTGGCCGGAGGTGTAGAGCCCCTAGTGGCCGTAGTAGTGGGTGCCATCGGGGGCGATGACCTCCACGTTCAGGTCATTGACCAAGGCCTTGGCCGCTGCCGGCTCGTCGGGGTAATCGGTCCAGGTCAGGGTGATGCGGAAGGGGCCGCCGGTGGGAGGCGGGATGGTGGTCGGCGTGGGAGCGTGGGAGGTGGCCGTGGATGTGGGGGTAGGCCCGCCGCCGGAGCAAATCTGCCAGCTCACGTCGTCTATTACCACGTCCTCGGGGGCGCTGACGTTGCTGATGCGGAAGCGCAGGCGGATGTTCTGCCAGGCGATGGCGGGCAGCTCGGCAGCGGTGAAGTCGTGGGTGAACTGTTGCCAGGTATAGCCCGCTGTGGTCAGGGTGGTCAGGGGCACCAGGACGGTGCTCCCCCCAGAGTCGGTGATCTCCACGTCCACGGTGAAGGAGCCATCGCCCAGGGTCTCCCACCAAAAGGAGAGCGTAGCCGAAGAAGCGTCGGCGGGGACAGAGACGGTCTGCCAGAGCTCGCCGGTGGCCGGGGTGCTGGTCCAGCCCAGGATGGCACGCCGGTGCGCGAGCACACGCTGGCTTCCGGCGCCCACGTTCTCACCAGCCCGGTGATCCACGGGGGAGCGGTGTACGTGGTACAGGAGGACGGGACGCTGAACATCATCGAGAGCGCCGGAGTGAGTGGCTACGGCAACGCCATCTGGCCTCGCTACCGAAAGGACAACCGTGGCTCCGCGCGCCGCTCAGCCGCGGTGATAAGCTCATATCGCATCTACATGCCCTTAACCATGCGGTAGAGGCCTGCGGATGTGGTGACCAGAAGGGGGTGCGGTTCAGCTTGAAGGGCGATGCCCTGACAGCCTCATCCCCGTGTTCCCGGGAAGCACCGACATTCATCGCCGTCGATCCCGGAGCACGACGGCAACCATTTCGGTGTCCTCGCCGGTGATCACACACTCCTCGGCCAATTCGACCAACATCTCCCTGTCCTGGACGTTCAACTTACGACACAGGCGTTCCACCCGCCTGCGCACGCTGGTGGGCTTGATGCCCATGCGGGCGGCGATTTCAGCATCATTGAGGTGGCGGCCGAGGAAGGCGAGCATCCGGCGCTCGTTGGGAGTCAGGCGCACGCGGTGGTGCATGTAAATGTCGAGCTGCTCCTGGCGTAACACCAGTTGGCCACGTGCCACACGCCTCACAGCTTGGAAGAGCTCCTCTTCGTCGCGGATGTTGGACACGTCCACAAACCCTGAGGCTCCCCCATGAAGGGCCTGAACCATGAGCCAGTCATCGGTGGTGCTGACCACTAACACGGAGATGTTCAGCTCCCCGGCTATAGTGCGTATGGCCTCGAGATGATGGGGCCAGCTCTTGTCCCGCCTCACGCAGGCGACGACCACATCAGGCCGCAAGGCACGACACAGTTTCACGCTTTCCTTCGGCCTCGCAGTTGTTCCCACGACCTCCATATTCGCCTGTGAGGCGAACAAGCTCTCCATTCCCCGTACCATGAGCGGCATGTTTCCCCACAAGAACACGCGGAGCCCCTTGCTCACGAGCTCACCTCACTGGGATAGGTTGAGACAGCTCACAGGAGCCAAATGATTTTGCCGTTGCTACTGGTCAAACAGAGGCCCAGACGCCATGCTTTGGTGGTCACCTCGTATCGCTTGCTGACGCCAAATTTATCGCAGAGTGAGCGCACGTAACTTTCCGCCGTCCTGACACTGATGCCCAAATGTTCTGCGATCTGTTTGTTGGAGCTCCCCTGGCACAAGAGGCGCAGCACCTGTCGTTCCCGGCGAGTGAGTGCCTGATCAATTTTTTCAACTTCCTTCACAAGGTGAAAGTGCCGGTCGTCAAACACAGTGTCACCCTTGGCCACACGGGTGATAGCCCCTAAAAACTGGTCGGGGTCGATGTCCCGGTCCACGAATCCTTTGGCTCCGGCACGCATGGCCTGAACGATCAGGCCATCTTCTACCCGTGTGCTTGTGGCCAAAATCCGGGGCCCATTTCGGCGCTGTCCGCGGAGCGTGCGGATGAGATCGAGGCCACACCGGGGGTCGGCGTGACGAATGAGCTGTGATTGGGAAGCCCGGTGTTCGGGCAAGCACAGGTCGACCACGACAACGTCAGGGCGGACTTGTTTGTACTTCTTGATGGCCTCCTCGGGGGTGTTCGCCCAGCCCACGAGTTCAAGATGGGGCGTGTTCCTCACCGTGCTCCTGACGCCTTGGATGAAGATAATGCTGTCATCCACGACGACAAATCTATACGGACGGCGTTTGTGTTTGAACATCATGCACTCCTCCTTTCCCCATGCCACCTCTTCAAGAGTTTTGGGCCTTTCTGGCTCTTGTGCACAACACCATTCTGTTCTTCACCTTCAGGCCCTTTGTAGGTGAACTCGACCACAATCGTGGTGCCATCCGAGCTTTCAAACCGGATCCTTCCTCCGAGCTTCTGCTCCGCGCGTCTGCGCATATTGCGCAAGCCGTACTGGCCGCGGCTGACGGCTACAGGCCGCATGGCCTGTTCGTCGAAGCCGACGCCATTGTCCCGAAGGCACATGACGAAGCGAAAGCCATCTTCTTCGGGCGTACAGGAAAGCGTGGCCTCGAACCGGGTTGCTTGGGCGTGGTCGCGGGTGTTGTCCAGTGCCGCCCGCACGATCCAGTAGACCTGTTCTTGGAGCGATGTGGGCAACATGTCATACCGCGGATCGACGGAAAAGCCCACGTGAAGCTCGTCGCCATACATGCGCCGTCTGGCTTCGAACAGGCGCTCCAGAATTCGCACGACCCCTTCCCCTTCGAAGTTGGCCGGCTGCATTCCCTCCATGACACCCCGAAGCTGGCCGGCAAGCTCGTGAAGGGTGCGGTCGAGGAACTCCAAGTCCTCCTGGAGTGCTCTCAGATCCTGATGTTGAAGCCGCCGAGTGGCCGCCCGCGTGAGAAATTGGACGCCCTTCAAGTCGCCCAACACCGAATCGTGCAAGATATCGGCCATCTGGGACAGGGCACGGGCGTGGGCGCGTTTCTGCTCCTGCACCTCCTGTTCCAACCCTCGGACATGGTTCAGAGCCTCTGTCAGGGCGTGGAGCAAGGCCATGTTGCGCACAGCGTAGAGGATGACCAAGGGATAGATGATGCTGGTCGGGTAGATGAGGCTGGTGATGAACCAGATGGGCACCACGTTCAGGAAAGGCAACACGCCGCCGAGCAAGGCCAACGCGATGCCGCCGACAAGTGCCCAGCCCAACATCAGGGATTCGGATTCCGGGGCACGTCTCACGAGAGTGGCGTAACCAGAGCGAACTACCAGCATTGCAGCCCCTATTGCCACCCAGCCGAGTTGTGAGAAGAACTCCCAAGCAGCGAAACTTCGTGTGCGAATTTCACGAGACGCTGTGAGCACAACCATGGATATAGCCAGCACAATCATGAACTTGACAGCTTGCTTCATGCGGCGAGGGCTGAGGAGCGGGCGCGGGTAGAGCAAGCCAAAATAGGTGAAAATGATGGCACTCAGCAAAAGCGAGGGGCTATAGGCCAGAAAACCAGCCAAACGGGCAAAGAACAGCTCAGTCCACGTACAGGTGGAGATACACCCTCCGGCGCTGTGCTGAAGGCCCATCCCGCCAAAGGCCAGGTGGGCACCGCCAAGCAGAAAGGCGGGCATATCAGCGGCCCGGCGGACTAAGATGAGGCCAACGAAGGTGTTGGTCAACCCAATGAGGAAGAAGAGGCCGTAGAACTCGAAGTAATGGGCAGAGGTGAACTGTCGCAGGGGCACCGTCACGTTCTTCAGGGTTCCATCGGGCAGGCGAAGCGTGAACGTCACCGGATCGCCTTCGGCCATGGGGCCGAAATCAGGCATAGACGCGACAGAGCGACCATTGACGGCCACGATCTTGCTCGCCGGCACGACCTCATCGGCAATGCCCCCCCACCAGGGCGATTCGGACAGGCGTACCATCTCCATTACGGGCACAAAGGGCGCTGGTCCGCCTGGCGACCACACAAAGCCCGGGAAGAGGTCGCCCACATACCGGGCGGCGCGTCCCATGCCCACTGTGCCTATCACCAGCCAGAGAAGTGCGACGCCCGTCGCCAGGCGCACCAGCCACTGATGGAGTGGTTGGGGCAATCTCCACTGTTCGTATGAAGTGTCGTGAAGGTGCCAGCGGGTGGTCATGGTGTCCATTGGTCACACCACACACCGTGTCGGAGGCAGGACCACCGAAGATATCAGTGCGAGCCGGGAGAATGGCGCCGTTGAGAGGGTCGGTGTCTCACGCTTGCTAAGGAGCTTGTTGAGCAGAGGAGGAGGGCGAACAACGTTGGGCCCAGCTCCAACCACCTCGTTTAGAACCCAATACAACGTTCAAGATACGGGGGATGGGTAGGAGAAAACGCTCGTTTCACCTACGCACAAAGGTATCATATTTCTCCGGGAATTTCTACCGTATTTTTACGCATTCCTGACGCCCAGCACCAAATTAGGACTTTTGTCCTAGCTCGCGGGACGAACGTCCTTTCTGGCGAGGACAAAGTGGCTCATGGCCGGGGGGGGGAAACCATACGGGGCGCCGCCACCCGGCAACGGCGCCCCGTCGGTCGATGTCCTGCGGAGTCCTTTACCGGTTGGCCACATTCGCCGCGACCAACACTGGATCCCACACGGGTGCCACGGCGGGATGATAGCTCAGGTCCAGGGCAGCCAGCTCGGCCGTGGTCCAGCCGGCGTGCAGAGCGGCGGCCACGATGTCCACACGCTTGGCCGCGCCCGTTCGGCCCACAATCTGGGCGCCCAGCAGGCGGCGAGAGCCACGCTCGAACACCAGTTTGATGTGCAGCGGAGCGTGTTCGGGCATGTAGTGGGCATTTGCGGAGGCGGTGATGGTGACGCTCGCCGCTTGAAGGCCATGGGCGTGGGCTTCACGTTCGGAAAGACCTGTGCGGGCCACCTCCACGTCGAAGACCTGGACAGCGGCCGTGCCCACCACGCCCCGGAATGTCGCTTCACCTCCAGCGGCATTGGTGCCGGCCACACGCCCTTGCTTGTTTGCCGTGGTGCCCAAGGGAATGTACGCCGGTTGACCGGTCACCAGGTGGTGGACCTCGGTCACGTCCCCGGCAGCCCAGATGGCCGGATGGCTTGTCCGTTGGCGCTCGTCTACGGCCACGGCGCCCGTTGGCCCCAACGTGAGCCCCGCTTGACGGGCTAGGGTAACGGCTGGGCGCACGCCTACACTGAAGATCACCATATCGGCCGGAAAGGTGCGCCCTGCGGCCACCACGGCCCGCACGCGATTATCGCCCTCGAATCCCTCCACACGGTGCTCAAGGCGCACCTCCACGCCGTGGTTGGCCAGGGTCTTCTCCACGTGCGCGGCCATGTCGGCGTCAAAGGTGGGCAGGAGTTGGGGCAACATCTCGACTACCGTGGTGTGGACTCCGCGGGCCACAAGTGCCTCGGCCATTTCCACGCCAATGTAGCCACCGCCAACGATAACACCGTGGCGGGGGCGCTGCTCAACCAGCCACCGCTTGATGGCCAGAGCATCCTCGGGCACACGCAAGGTGAAGATACCGGCCAGGTTGAGGCCAGGAATAGGTGGTCTGCTCGGTTGTCCGCCGGTGGTGAGCACCAGAGCGCCCCACGGCTGTGTAAAAGTCCGGCCACTTCTCGTGTCGCGCACACGCACTGTCTGGGCGTCAGGGTCCACGGCCAGCACCTCGTGGTGAACGAAGACGCGAATATCATGTCGGGCAAATTCCTCGGGCGTGCGCACGATGAGCGCGTCGAGGCGTGGGATGTCTCCCCTTGATAAAATAGGGAAAAACCACAGGCACCGTAGCTCACGTAGCCGGATCTCTCGTACACCACGATGTCGACATCCGGGTTGACGCGCCGCGCCTTGGCCGCGGCACTCATGCCGGCGGCACCTCCTCCGACGACGACGATGGGTTCGGCCATGGCACACCTCCGTGTTGTGGGGCAAATTCATCATATTGTGCTAAAAGGGCACAGGGAGCAGGAAGAGCTCTCTACTTTCTTAGATGTGATGGGGAGGGAAAAGTTACGGGGCGAAAAGTGAACAGGGACAACCGGGTTGGCTGTCCCCGTCCCTTACACTCGGTGCCAGGGAAATCGCGGTGGTATCTTCTGGCTAACGCAGACGGCGGGCCAAGTAGTCAATCAGGTCAATCTTGGTCAGGATGCCCTCCACGTGGCCTTCGCCGTCCACAACAAGCACCACGTTGGAGACGCTGAACGCCTCGGCCAGCGCGTCCAAGCTGGTCTCCTGCCCCACCAACATCACGTCGGTACTGATCACGTCCTCCACGGTTTCGTCAGGGGCGTGGGCGTGGCCGCCGCTAAGCAAGTGATCGAGCAGGGCCATCTCGGTAACAACACCCACATAGCGTCCCTCCTCGTCCACAATGGGAACTTGGGAGATGTCGTGTTCCTTGAGCAATCGGATGACGTCCACCTTGCGGTCGACGGGGCGGGCGGTGATCACGTCTGGGCGAGCCTTGTGGGCCAGCACATCGGCCACACGCCCTTCGCCCAGCAGGCTGTAGTCCAGGAAGCGATTCTCCCGCATCCAGTCGTCGTTGAACACTTTGCTCAAGTAGCGGGAGCCACTGTCGGGCAGGATAACCACGATCACATCCTCGGGCCCACATTCGCGAGCCACCTGGAGAGCTGCCCAAAGGGCTGAGCCGCTCGAGCCACCACAGAAGAGCCCTTCTTCGCGCACCAGGCGCCGGGTCATCAGGAAGCTCTCCTTGTCGCCCACTTGGATGACACGGTCCACGTAGTCGAAGTCGAGGGTGCCGGGCACAATGTCCTCGCCGATGCCCTCCACCTTGTACGTGTGGGCAGGTGGAAGCTGGCCGGTGTAAAAGTAATCGTGGAGGACTGAGCCCACCGGGTCCACGCCGATGATCTGCACGTTGGGGTCCTGTTCCTTGAGGTATTTGCCCACGCCGGTCATGGTGCCTCCGGTGCCCATGCCGATCACCACGTGTGTGACGCGCCCGCCCGTGCCCTCCCAAATCTCCGGGCCTGTAGTGTAGTAGTGAGCAATGGGGTTGGCTGGATTGAAGTACTGGTTGGCCAGAATGGCCCCCGGTGTTTCCTCGACAATCTGTTTGGCCACGCTGTAATAGCTGCGAGGGTCATCCGGCGGCACAGCCGTGGGAGTGATCACCACCCGGGCGCCAAAGGCCCGCAGGAGGCGAATCTTCTCCTCGCTCATCTTGTCGGGCATGACGAAGACAGCCCGGTATCCCCTGATGGACGCGGCAATGGCCAATCCCACGCCCGTGTTGCCGGACGTGGCCTCCACAATGGTGCCACCCGGCTTGAGCAGGCCATGTCGCTCCGCGTCCACAACGATGGCGATGCCGATGCGGTCTTTGACCGAGCCGCCGGGGTTCAGAAACTCACACTTGGCCAACACCATGGGCTTGAGCCCCCGGGTGACTTTGCGCAATTTGACCAGGGGCGTGCGGCCAATCACGTCGAGGACAGTCTCGTAGATGCCATGGGGGGGAATGTCCGTGGGGGGCAACCAGATTGGTTCGTGGACTTCAAGCATACGGACCTCCTTGTCCTAGTGCACGGCTTAGGGGCCCGGGTTTGGCCAGCACTCGCCCGGGCCCAAGGTTCCACGTCACTCCTGTGCCAAGCTGGCCTTCAGGCGGCGGATGGGCTCCACCGGCGATGGATCTGTGTGATAGAGATAGGCCAGGTAATAGCTGACGTAATCGCCCAGCCAGATCGTCCACAACATTTCGGCGAGCGGCGTGTTGCCCACGGCCTCCACGTCGCGCCACCGGACGCCAGCTTCCTCCAGGAGCTGGCCGGTGATGTCGAAGCGCCGTTTCACGCGCTCGTGGTAGAACTTGGAGCGCAACTGGGCCACGCGCACCACCTGTCGGACAGGCTCGGGCTGGGCCAAGCCCACCACGACATTGTGGTTCAACTCGGGCATCTCGGCCCAGACGGCCCACGCCTTGCTGTTCTCGTTGACTTGGGTGGTCCAGCGGCGGGCCACAGCGCTGAGGTGTTCGGCGCCGAAGATGACGGGCAGCGCCTCGGCGTACCAGAGGGCCAGTTGCTTGGCCAAGTTCTGGTCCGTGGGCACGTCGGGCTCCCACGCTGTCCCCGTGGCCCGCAGCGTGGCCACAGCAGCGCGCAGGCCCATGGTGGGGTCGGCAATGAGGCCCAGGCGGGCCAGGACGCCGTAGATGAGGGTAAAGCTGTAGCCAAGGGCTGCGCGGGGCTGGGCCTGGTAGTCGAAGAGGAGAAGGGGCGCTTTGGCCTCACGGGCCGCGTCGGCCAGGGCGCCGCCCGTGGTAATGGCCATACACTGGGCACCCCGCCGGCGTGCGGCCTTCCAACCGCTCAGGGTCTCCTCCGTGTTCCCGCTGTAGCTGGAGGCAATCACCAACGTCCCCTCATCCACCCAAGCGGGCACACCGTATCCCCGGTGAACCCCGATGGGCACTCGACAGTGGTCGGCCACGATGCCGGCCACGAGGTCGGCGCCAATGGCGCTTCCTCCCATGCCGATCACCAGCACATTGGCCACGTGTTCGCCGAAGGTGCCGGGCAAGGCGAGGCGGTTCACCAACGCCCAGGCGGCTTCAACTTGGGCTGGCAGATCACGAATGCACTCCAGCATACCATCCGGGTCGAACGAAACAAGGTCAGTCATGTGATCAAGGGGTGAATCCAATACCATATGACCCTCCTCCATGAAGTGTGTTCAGCAGTTGCTGGGTTCGGCCAGTGTTTCGGCTGGACCGAACCGCTTCCTGCGCCTGTGGCGTGGATCGGCCTCTCCGCATGGCCGACGCCGATGATGCGGCTCCATCGGTGATCCGAGTACGGGTGATCCCATTGATGTCCGCGGAGGCATTGGTCGAAGTCATTCCCCCTGAAGCTCCAACCACACGTGGTACACCTCACGCCGTGGCCAGCGGGCCAGACGAGCAACCTCCTTGACGGCACGCGATCCGGTCACCCCCTGGGAGGCCAAGTGATGCAGGGCCTGCCGGACGCGGTCCACACTCCAGGGGTGCTCGTCGCCCTTGGAAGGTGGTACCCCTTCAATGACCAAGGTGAGCTCCCCGCGCGGCGGCGTGGTCCGGAAGTGGGTCAAGGCTCCCTCCAAGGTACCCCGCCAGAACTCCTCGTGGACTTTGGTCAGTTCACGGGCCACGGCCACACGCCTCTCACCACCCAGGAGCTCGACCATATCGGCCAAGCTCTTCACCAGACGGTGAGGGGCCTCGAACACCACCAGCGTGTGAGGCCAGGAAGCCACCTCGTGGAGCAGGTGCCGGCGGGCCGAGCGCTTCCGGGGGAGAAAGCCCAAAAAGGTGAAGTGATCGCAGGGTAACCCCGCAGCCACAAGCGCGGCGATCACCGCCGATGGCCCCGGCACGGGCACCACGCGGACGCCCTGCTCAACGGCCCGGGCGACCAACTCGTATCCTGGATCACTGATGCCGGGCATCCCGGCGTCCGAGACCAGGGCCACATCCGCCCCATCTGCCAGGGCCCGCAAGAGCACGGGCAGCTTGTGGTGTCGGTTGTGTGCGTGATAGCTGGTGAGCCGCGTGCGGATGCCGTGCCGTTGCAGGAGCGTGGCCGTTCGACGGGTGTCTTCGGCTGCGATAAGGTCCACCTCACGTAACACTCGCAGGGCGCGCAGGGTGATGTCCTCCAAGTTGCCAATAGGAGTGCCCACCACGTACAGGGTGCCCATTATCCCTTGATCACCGCAATTGGCTCCACACGCACCACCTTGCGGGCCACGCCGGCCGCTTCGACCACGTTTACCACGGCCTCGACGTCCTTGTAGGCGAAGGGAGCCTCCTCGGCCAGCCCTTTCATGCTGCCGGCCCGAACCACAACACCTTGGGCCTCCAATTGTTCGCGCAAGGTGGCGCCCTTGATGCTCTTTTTGGCCTTGCGCCGGCTCATCTGTCGTCCAGCGCCGTGACAGCTCGACCCAAACGTGGCCACCATAGCGCCCTCGGTGCCCGCTAAGATGTAGCTAGCTGTGCCCATCGAGCCGGGCACTAAGACCGGCTGGCCCACGTGGCGGTAGGCAGCCGGCACGTCGGGGTGGGCCGGGGCCGAAGGAACGCGTGGCCCCCTTCCGGTGGACGCAGAGCTGTCGGCGCACGCCGTTCACCTCGTGCTGCTCCACCTTGCCGATGTTGTGGGCCAAGTCGTAGACCTGCACGAGGTCAAAGGGAAGCCCATGAGGAGCCAACACCTCCTCGAAGGCGCGGCGCACTTGGTGGGCCAACACCTGGCGGTTGGCGAAGGCGAAGTTGGCCGCGCACCGCATGGCTGCTAAGTAGCGTTCACCCTCGGGCGTGTTGAGGGGAGCACAGACCAGCTCCCGGTCCGGCAGGACGATGCCGTATTTGTGAACGGCCTTCTGAAATTCACGAATGTAGTCCGTGGCTATCTGGTGCCCGAAACCGCGCGAGCCGCAGTGAATGAGCACCACCACCTGGCCAACGCGCAGCCCAAAGGCGTCGGCCGCCTCGAGGTCGTAGACCTCGCGCACCACGTCCACTTCCAGAAAATGGTTGCCCGCGCCCAACGTGCCGAGCTGTTGGCGGCCCCGCTTGCGCGCCTGTGGGCTCACGTGGGCTGGGTCAGCTCCGGACAGGCGACCGCCCTCCTCGGTGCGCTCCAAGTCCTCCTCGCGGGCCATGCCCTTTTTCACACACCACCGAGCCCCCTCCACGGCCACCCACTCCAGCTCCGCATTGCTGAGCGGGTAATGTCCTCCCCGTCCCACGCCGCTGGGGCAGTCCTGGTAGAGGCGCGTGGCCAACTCGTCCAGATATGGGCGCACCTCCTCCTCGTCCAGCTCCGAGGCCAGCAAGCGCACGCCGCAGTTAATGTCATAGCCAATGCCACCGGGCGAAATGACCCCTTCTGGGTAGGCGGTGGCAGCCACCCCGCCAATAGGAAACCCGTAGCCCTGGTGGATGTCGGGCATGGCCAAGGCGTATTTCTGGATGCCGGGCAACGTGGCCACGTTCACGAGCTGTTCGATGCTCTTATCCCCCAAGATGGCGTCCAAGAGCGTCTCGCTGGCGTAGACACGGGCCGGCACGCGCATGTCCTGCCGGTAGTGTTGGGGAATCTCCCAGAGAAATTCGTCGAGTCGGACCAATTCCTTTTTTGCTCACCATAGGGTCTTGCTCCTTCCAACCACGTGCAACCGCAGCAGACATGTGCCCTGCGGAGTACCAGTTTGTCCTCGGCGAGGTCAACGATTACACGTCGAACACGATAGTGGCCCACCACATGCCTTTCGGATCGCGCTCCACGCGCAGGCCATGGTACGTGACCGCCTTGATCTCCTTGTGAAGCGCACCCGGGAGTGGGCCGGTCCACACACGGGCCCGCAACCGCTTCTCCGCCAACTCCCCAACGCGCGCGCGCACCACCAGCTCGCCGGTGGTGGCAAAGATGATGAGCAATTCGGTCAGCCAGTCAACGAGAAGCGACTCCACGTCGAGCGAGACCACGTGCACGTCCTGCTGGTGGCGGGGCTCCACGAGCTCTAGCTCCTCACCGGCCATGAGCCGGAACATGGCATATGCCGCGTGCTCGAAGAGCTCCGGCAGGGAGCGGCCCCACACGCGCACCGCCACGTCAGCGGTGTGAGCAATTTCCTCGAAGCACGATGGCTGCTGACCGATCACGGCACTCCTCTCCTTCACATTGCTGCTACCGGTAGGATGAAGTATAGCGGAGCTTGTGGTGGACTTCAAATGGACCTTGACGGCGGGTACAGTTTCATTTATACTGGGAACAAGCGGATCCAAAACGTTTTGGAAACGGTGTCCGCCGCGGGGGCGGGGGAGTACTCCCCATGAGCAATGTGCGTTTGCGAGACATTGCGGAAAAGCTGGGTGTCTCGGTAACCACGGTCTCCAGAGCTTTGGCCGGGTACAACGATGTGGCGCCGGGAACACGTCAGCTTGTGCTCCAGACTGCCCGTGAGATGGGCTACTACCCCAACCTCACGGCACGTCACCTCCAGCGCCGGCGCACGGACACCATCGGGTTGGTCGTCGATGTGACCGGTCCTCGCTTTTCCGATCCGCTCTTCAGCGAGCTTCTCGCCGGTGTGGGCAACCAAGCCGCCCGTGAAGGTTTCGACCTCTTCGTGGCCACCACGCTCCCCAACACCGAGGACGAGCTTCAGGCCTACCGGCGCCTGGTGCGGGGCCGCCGGGTGGACGGCATCATCGTGGTGCGCACTCGTGTGGCCGACCGGCGGGTCCAATTTTTGCTGGATCACCAATTTCCCTTCATCACCTTTGGGCGCTCCACCCTTGCCGATCACCTCTCGTGGGTGGATGTAGATGGTGAACAGGGCGTTCGCCTGGTTGTCGAGCGCCTCATCGCGGCCGGCCACCGTCACATTGCCATGCTCCAGCCGGATCTGCCCTTCATGTTCGCCCTGTTCCGGGAACGAGGATATCGTCACGCCTTGCAGGCGCACGGGCTGACCGTTGAACAGGGGTGGATTGTCCACCAGCCGCTCACCGAGGATGGCGGGTACCAGGGCATGCGACGCCTGCTCCAACTCCCGGTTCCGCCCACAGCCGTAGTCGCCAGCAACGACCAGATGGCCATTGGCGCCATTCGCGCCTCCGAGATCTGTCTTCTCCCTGCTCTCTCACTTGAAGGCTACTCTACGTGTGAGATTAGAAAATACCGTTGACACATTATTGTCTGATATTGTTGTATGTAAACATTATTATTTTATTATTATTATTTTATTGTGTTATTTTATTTATTTTATTTTTTTTTTTTTTATTTTTTGTTTACAATTTTATATAGTGCACACATATTATACACATATATATTTTATATTATATATATATCTATTATATTATATA
>JAUZRY010000006.1 GCA_030949995.1 Ardenticatenia bacterium | reverse complement strand
CGACGATGAGCCGGTTGTACGGCGCCGCACGGTGCTAACTGCCGGTGAGCTTGATGGCCGCCTGGTACAGGCGAGGTCAGCTCGCGAGAGGCGGTGTTGGCTTTCGTTGGACGGGCGTGCATTTTCAATGGCAATGGCCACGTGGGAGGCCAATGACTCCAGAACCGGAAGCTGATCGGGTGAGAAGGCGGCGCGCTGATCGCTGTCGATGCTCAGGGCTCCGATGACCCGGTCGCCGATGATCAGCGGTGCCACCAAGAGGGCGTTGACCTCGGTGCCGAAGTCGAGATAGGCCGGATCTTGGCTGGTGTCGGGGATGCAAAAGCTGCGCCGTTCCAACACAGCACGGCCGGCCACGCCGTGGCCAATGGGCATTCCCATGTTGTCCTGGACCGGCTCTCGTCCTTCGGAGAGGGCCACGGGGTAGAGCCGGTTGGTGGTTTCGTCCACCAGGTGGACGATGGCCTTGCGGGCCTTGGGAAAGGCCTCCACGCTTTCGCGCAGGATGCGGCGCAACACTTCGTCGAAGTCGAGGGAGCCGGTCACTGAGCGGCTGATCTCGAGCAGGGCGTTGAGCTCTCGGAGACGCTGCTCGAGCTGACGGTTGAGGGCCACTAACTCGTCCTCGTTGCGGTTGAGGGAACTGACCATGTGGTTAAAGGCGTCCGCCAGCACATGGAGCTCGTGGGGAGCACGTTCCAGGTGGACGGGCTGGAATTTGCCCCCGCCGCTCTGACGGGCGCTCTCCGTCAGCCGGGCAATGGGGTGGGTAATGGTAGTGGCCAACTGCCAGCCGGCCAACACGATGATGGAGAAGAGCAGGGTGGCTAATCCTATGGTGACGAGGCCAAAGCGTTCTTGCTCTTCGGCAATCGTCATCTCGTAGCGTTCGATTTGCGCTTGGACGCGCGTGGCCAGCGCGTACGTCTCGGCGTACAGCCCCTTGAGCATCGGGTTTCGGTTCTCCAGCACATTCTGCAACAGGGGCTCTTCCACCACCGAGCTGGCCCCGTCCTCGCCGACGTGGTGGGCAGCCACGACCGGATCGGCGACGTCGCGGAACCAACGGATGCCTAGGGCCTCGATTTGCTCCAGCGCGGCACGGGTTTCCGGCGAGATGCTGGGATTCTCCTCGGCTTCGTTCAGGAGTTGAAAGAAGCGATCACGATACAGCTCGTACTCGTTACGGGAGGCAGGGTCTCCGGTGACAAGGAAGTCCAAGAGCGCTGCCTCGCTCTCCACCGCCCAAGAGTGAAGCTCCTTGACGAGGCGGTACTCCTGGAATGAGGAGGACAACATCTGAGTGGCTTCACGGGTGAGGCGCTGGGCTTGGTACTGAATGCCCCATATGGCAGCTCCGATGAAGAGAACTAGGAGCAGGTAGGTGCCCAGCACGTAGCCCCCAATGCTTGAGGGCAGGAGATGGCGAAGGCGCTCGCTGCGAGCATTCCCCCTTTTGCGCTCTGCTGCTCCTCCGGTATGTTGGTCGACTTGTCCCATATTCCGCCCGCACGTTACCATCTTCGGCCATGTGGACCGCCGTGTGTTATACTACATCAACTTGTAGGCAGTGGCAAGGTGGCTTTTTTCCTATTTTCTTCAACCAATGGGGCCCACAGGTGCTGGTCCTTCCCGGAGGGCAACAGCGTTGTCAGGGGCGCCCATTTGCCGAAAATGAGCTTTTCGGTCAGACTTACGGGTGAACCCCGCACGAGGAGGACATGAGGGCGTGCGCACCGTTTTCATGGTTGCTCTTGGAGGAGCTATTGGTGCGGTCTTGCGCTACATTGTGAGCGGTTACGTGCAGCAGATGACCAGGAGTGCTCCCCTCCCCTACGGGACGCTTGCCGTGAACGTGATGGGGTGCTTTGTGATCGGTCTGCTCTCACAAGCGGTCGAGTACCGGGGGATCTTCACCTCGGACTCCCGAGCTCTGCTCTTTGTCGGCGTCTTGGGGAGTTTCACCACATTCTCCACGTTCAGCAATGAAAGCTTGGACCTGTGGCGCCGCGGTGAGGAGGCTTTTGCCCTCATGAACATCGGCGTTCACGTTGGGTTGGGGCTGATCATGATCTGGCTTGGTCGTGTGTCGGGTCAGGTTCTGTGGGGTGGGTACTGAAGAACAACGGGGCACGCTATTTGGCGTTGCACCCGGCCGTGGGGAGATGGCCATGACAGCCAACGACCGATTGCGCGATGCAACGTTTGTAAGCGGCCTCCAGCAGTGTGTCCACTGTGGGCTCTGTTTGCCGGCCTGTCCCACATATCACGTTTTTCACACGGAGATGGATGCCCCCAGAGGGCGTTTGGCCCTGATGGCGGCGGCGTCTGAGGGCCGCGTTCCCCTCGACGGAGCCCTGCGCCTCCACCTCGACCGGTGTCTGGGCTGCCGGGCGTGTGAGACGGTCTGTCCATCAGGCGTGCCTTACGGGGCTCTCCTGGAAACGGCCCGCCTGGCCATCGAGGCAGAGCGCACCCCATCAACGGCAGAACGTCTTGTCCGCCGCCTGGCACTCCACGAATTGCTCCCTCGTGTGGACCGTCTGCGCCGGCTGGCCCTCGTCACCCGAGGACTTCAACAGGTGGGCTTGTTCAAGCTCGCCGATCATCTGCCGCTCAGCTTGGACCGGATCAAGCGCATGGCGGCCTTGCTTCCACCCGAGATCTCGACCGAGTTCACCCGGCCGGGCGTATACCCGCCTGTGGGGGAACGGCGGGGGCGAGTGGCCTTCTTCATGGGCTGTGTCCAAGAGGCGCTGCTGGCCCACGTGAACGCGGCCACCGTGCGCGTGCTCCAGCACAATGGGTACGAAGTGCACGTGGTGCCCGGCCAGACGTGTTGTGGTGCCGTGGCCTACCACTTGGGCGACGAGGCAACGGCTGTGGAACTGGCCAAGCACAACGTGGCCGCCTTCGCCGGTGACTACGAGGCCATCATCAACAACGCCGGGGGATGTGGGGCCATGCTCAAGGAGTACGCCGCGCTCCTCGGTGACGGCCGCGCCCGCGAGTTCGTTGCCCGCGTGCAGGATGTCACCGAGTTTCTGGCCGAACGATTGCACCACGCCCCCACGAATCCCGTGCCTGGCCGGGTGACCTACGTGGATTCGTGCCACTTGCGCCACGCCCAACGCGTGGTGGGGCCGCCACGCCGCTTGTTGGCAGCTATTCCCGGACTGGAGCTGGTCGAGCTGAGCCGGCCAGACCATTGTTGTGGCAGCGCAGGAGTCTACAACCTCCTTCACCCTGAGACGGCCGAGATCATCCTGGACGCCAAGATGGCTGATGTGGCCCAAACACAGGCCACGTTCGTGGCCACCACCAACACCGGCTGCTATTTGCAGGTCCTCTACGGAGTCCGGCGCTGGGCATTGGACGCTCGTGTGGTTCACGTCGTAGAACTGCTCGACATGGCCTATGGAGCAGGGAGGAAAGCCTCATGAACCCCCAAGCGCTGCGTCATTCACTGCTCACCTTCCTGCGTCCCGACCAGGTCTACACGGATCCGGCACAACTGCTCACATACGCAGGCGATGCCGGATTGGATCGAGGCCAGCCTGAAGGTTTGGTGCTGCCGGCATCGGCGGCCGAAGTGATGGCCCTTGTGCGCTGGGCCCAAGAGCACAAGGTGCCCCTGGTGGCCCGAGGAGCCGGCACAGGTCTCTCCGGCGGCGCCGTGGCCGAGCGGGGTGGGCTCATTGTGGAGTTCGCCCGCATGAACCGCGTACTCGACGTCCAAGTGCACGAGCGGAGTGCCCACGTCGAGCCGGGTGCGGTCAACTTGGACTTGGACACGCTGTTGGCCCCCTTGGGGCTCTATTACCCTCCCGATCCCTCCAGCCAACGGGCCTCTACTATTGGTGGCAACATTGCCGAGAACGCCGGCGGACCTCATTGCTTCAAGTACGGCGTGACCACCAATTACGTGATGGGCTTGGAGTTGGTGTTGGCCGACGGGCGGACAGTGCGGGTGGGCGGGCCGGCATACGATTACCCCGAATACGATTTCACCGGCCTGGTGACCGGGAGCGAGGGCACCTTGGCCCTCATCACGGCCGCCTACTTGCGCCTCATTCGCCGACCCCCGGCCGTCAAGACGATGATGGTGGCCTTTGACACCCTGGAAGACGCTGGTGCCGCCGTTTCGGCGGTCATTGCCTCGGGCCTCGTCCCCGCCACGCTGGAGATGATGGACCGCAAGATGATCCGCATTGTCGAGGAGTTCGCCCACGCCGGGCTCCCCACAGACGCGGAAGCGGTGCTCATTGTGGAGGTGGACGGCTATCCGGCGAGCTTGGACGCCCAGATCGAGGAGATTGCCGAGATCATGCGGGCACACCGGGGCCACGACATGCGTGTGGCCAGAACCGAGGCCGAGCGGGCACAAATTTGGTATGCCCGCAAGAGCGCAGCCGGCGCCATTTCCCGTCTGGCGCCCACGTATTATCTGGTGGACGTCACCGTGCCGCGCAGCCACTTGGCCCGCATGCTGGCCGAGGTGGACGACATCTGCGAGCGCTACGAGCTCCAAGTCGCCCACGTGTTTCACGCCGGAGACGGAAACTTACATCCCCTGCTGCTCATCCCCGATCCCGCCGACCAAAAGTTCATCCAAAAAGTACTGGAAGCCGGACGGGAAATCATCGAGCGGGCACTCGCCCGCAACGGGAGCATCACCGGGGAACACGGCGTGGGCATTGAGAAACGCCACTACATGCCTCTCATGTACACCGAGGCCGAACTGCGGGCCATGTGGGACGTGAAGGAGGTGTTCGATCCCGAAGAGCTCCTCAACCCGGGCAAAATCCTGCCCGAGCCCCCTCCGCCCCTGCCAGGGTGGCCCGTGGTGTCTATCCCGTCTGAGTCACTCCTGGTGCCCACAACGGCAGAGGAGGTGGCCCAGACGCTGGCCGCCTTGGCCACAGTTGGCCGCACGGCAAGGGTAACGGGAGAGCGTCCTGAGCGCTTGGAACCTCCGCCGTCGAGCGGAGGCGTATGGCTCTCCACGGCGGCCTTCAGCGGCGTTGTGAAGTTGGCCCGTGATGACTTGTACGTAACGGTGGGCGCTGGCACCCCCCTTGCTCGTGCTCCAACAACGTCTGGCCGAGGTCGGAATGCAGGTGGCCTTGGCCTCTCCTTGGCCTGACGCCACGGTGGGAGGTCTGGTGGCGGCCAACCTCAACGCGCCCCTGCGGCTCCGCTACGGCGCCATCCGGGACAATGTGCTCTGTGCTACCGTGGCCTTGGCCGATGGCCGGGTGATCCGTGCGGGCCGACCGGTGGTGAAGAACGTGGCCGGGTATGACTTGCCCAAAGTTTTTGTGGGCTCCTGTGGCACTCTGGGCGTGCTCACCGATGTGACCCTCAAGCTGATCCCAAGAGTGCCGACGAGCAAACTGACGCTTCGCTCCCTTCGAGCCGGCCGAACAAGCAAGTCCCGAGTGGTTGGCGTGGTGGCACACGCGCGGTGAAGACGCTGCCCTTGGTGGCCTCCGACGGTCGCCTCTGTGGAGCGGCGTGGCATCCGCTCACTGGCAGCCCCCTACACGATTGGTCTATCCACCCGCCGACAAGGAATGCCCCAGTAGTGATCGTGGAGGCCGAGATGGAGGAGGTCAAGAGACGCCTGCGCCAGATGGGCGCACCTGTGCCCCTGGAGGTAGACGGTTCCCCGGGCCTAGAGCGGTGGGTCCGTCTGTTGGAGCGCGTACCCCCTGCCAACACGGCTGCAGTGGTGCGCGTTGGCCTGCCTCCCAGGCACGTGGAGGCTTTTTGGCAGACGCATGGCCGGTGGCTGGAACGAGGGCCGCTCTTGGTCGACGTGCCCCACGGCCTGATCTATGTCCATGCCGAGCACGATGACGACGCGTCCGCCCAAGCGTGGCTGAAGGCGTTGACGGCCCGCGTGACCGCCTTGGACGGTTACACGTGGGTGGTGGATGCCCCGCCGGCATGGTCCCTGGCGCGCTGGCGGCGAGGGTATATGCCCGACACCCTCGAGTTGATGCGGGCGCTCAAGCGCTGTTGGGACCCCAAGAACGTGTTGGAGGATGTGTGGGGGCTATTGGTCGACTCCGAATGGGGACTACCGTGAACCGACAGCAGGATGTGCCTCATGGCTTTGGTTCCACAGTAGCTCCACCGGGCTTTTCACCCGGCGGGGATACTGTGCCCGGCTCGCCGGTACGGCGAATCAAGTAGACGGAGACGACCAAGGTAACGATGAGTACGGTCAGCAGCCCCAACTCCAACAGCACGGCCCGGAAAATTTCGAGTT
>JAUZRY010000005.1 GCA_030949995.1 Ardenticatenia bacterium | reverse complement strand
GTGGCTGTTCTGGACGATCAAGTCCAACTCGACTTGTTCGGGCCGATCGAAGACTTCGCCCGTATGGTCGTATTCGACCACGCGGGTGACCTGAAGTCCGAACAAGTCGCCCAAAATGCCGGCCAGTGCGTTGCGGAACGCTTCTTCGGCCTGGATGCCCCACCGTGCTCCTAGCGCGCCGATGCTCTGGTCATGCCGGCGAGCCAGAGCGCGTATAGCTTCCATCTGCTCTTCGAACCGGCGATCAGATCTCTCCCAAGCTTCCTGCCACTTTTTCTCCCAAATTTCCCACTGGCGGCGGTTCTCCTCCCACGCCCGCTCACGCTTCTGGTCGAGCTCTTCCCAGCGGCGATCGAGCTCTTCCCAGCGGCGCTGGTTCTCCTCCCACGCCCGCTCGCGCTTCTGGTCGAGCTCTTCCCAGCGGCGTTCGAGTTCCTCCCACGCCCGCTCACGCTTCTGGTCGAGCTCTTCCCAGCGGCGTTCGAGTTCCTCCCACTGGCGGCGGTTCTCCTCCCACGCCTGCTCACGCTTCTGGTCGAGCTCTTCCCAGCGGCGTTCGAGCTCTTCCCAGCGGCGCTGGTTCTCCTCCCACGCCCGCTCACGCTTCTGGTCGAGCTCTTCCCAGCGGCGATCGAGCTCTTCCCAGCGGCGCTGGTTCTCCTCCCACGCCCGCTCACGCTTCTGGTCGAGCTCTTCCCAGCGGCGTTCGAGTTCCTCCCACTGGCGGCGGTTCTCCTCCCACGCCCGCTCGCGCTTCTGGTCGGAGGTTCTTCCCAGCGGCGTTCGGCTTTTCCCAGCGGCGCTGGTTCTCCCCCCGCCCGCTCGCGCTTCTGGTCGAGCTCTTCCCAGCGGCGTTCGATTCGGGCGTCCTCCCCACGCCTGCCACGCTTCTGGTCGAGCTCTTCCCAGCGGCGCTGGTTCTCCTCCCACGCCTGCTCACGCTTCTGGTCGAGCTCTTCCCAGCGGCGATCGAGGGCCTCCCACCGGCGGCGGTTCTCCTCCCAAGCCTGGTCGAGCTTCTGCCAGCGGCGTTCAAGCTCCTCCCAGCGGCGGTCGGACTCCTCCCACCGGCGTTCGAGGGCCTCCCACGCCTGCTGGCGTTCGCGTTCGAGCTGCTCCCAGCGGCGTTGGTGCTCTTGCCAATGTTCCCGGCTCTCGGCCCACATGCGCTCAAACGTCTCTCGATCTCGCTGGAGGGCCTCCAGGAGGCGTTCAAAGCGGCTTTCGGTCTCCTCACGCCCGGCTGCGTATTCCTCCACGAGGCGTCGCACGAACTCACGCACCTCACGGTCCTGTGTGAGGAGACGGGGAAGCTCTTCTAGGATGAGTTGCTTGACTTCCTGTCGTTCCACCATCTTCTCCTCGTGGTTGGGCTGGAAGCATGAACTCGATGGGTGGAGGTGGTAGATAGTATTATACACGATTTTCGGCGAGAGGGCATGTCTGTCACAGGTGGATGTGACGTGTCCAGTCGTAGCCCTCTTGCACCGGGCCAACGATGCTGAGCGCCATCTGCTCGCGCTTGAAGAGTCTTCCGGCCACGCGTTGCATGTCCTCGGGGGTGAGGGCGTCTATATGGGCGATGGCCTCCTCGGGCGAGATGGTCTCTTGGCTCAGGGCCACTTGGTAACCGTACCAGTTGGCGTTGGCGTATGTGTCTTCCAAGGAGAGCAGGAAGCGCCCTTTCAGGAATTCCCGGGCCGCGTTGAGTTCAGCCTCCGGTACTGGGTGAGCAACGAGACGTGCCAATTCCTCGCAGATGGCTTCAATGGCAAGGCCTACGTGTTGGGCATCCACGCCGACGTCGATGATCACGTCGCCTGTGTCCGAGTAAAAGCCCACGGAAGAGCCCACCGCGTAGGCGAGACCCAGTTCCTCGCGCAGCCGCGTGAAGAGGCGGGAGCTCATGCCCTCGCCCAGCAGGGTGTTGAGCAGTGTCAAGGCATAGCGGTCCTCATCGTGCCGCCCAAAGCCTCGTATACCCACGCAGAGCTGCACTTGTTCTGCGGGACGTGAGATAACAGAGAGGTGTGGGCCGTCGGTCAGGGGAGGAGCTGCGTCGCATGTCGGGGGGCTCCCGGCTGACCATCCGGCCACGAGTGAGGCCACGTGCTCCACGATCTCGTCGTGGCAGACAGCGCCGGCTACACTCAACACCATCGTGTTGGGCCGGTACATGGTTTCCACGAAGGTCATGATCTGCTCTCGGGTTATGTTGAGCACGCTTTCCCGAGAACCGGCCACGTCTCGGCCCAAAGGATGGTCGGGAAACAGGAGGCGCATACAGGCCAAAGCAGCAACTTCCTGGGGAATGTCCAAGGCTTCGTTGATCTCTTCAACGATGATGTGCTTTTCTTTGGCGATATCTTCGGGGCGAAAGAGGCTATGGCGTGTGATCTCAAACAACACGTCCACAATGTGAAGGACGTGGTGGCTGGCTGCTTTGGCCCAGTACATGGTCAATTCCCGGCTGGTGCTGGCGTTGAAAACGCCGCCGATCCCTTCAATAGCAAGTGCGATGTCGGTCGGGGAAGGGTATCTGGGTGTTCCCTTGAATGCCAGGTGTTCGACAAGGTGGCAAATGCCGGCGAGTTCGTCTGGTTCGTGCCGGGAGCCCACGCCCACGTAGAGCAGTGCGCTGGCGGAGTAGACGCCCGACATGGGCACGGTGACGATGCGGAGGCCGTTGTCCACGGTGTACTGGTGTGCCGACAGCGTGTCAGTGTCGGCCTGGAGGGCCCTGGTGGAGACGCTCACTGTGGGTTGGGGGGAGCGGTCTTTGGGCATGATTTCACCTGTGCTCTTCTCGATAATCCTGTTGGTGTGTTCTCGGAGTGCCCCGCACCATCGCATCAGTCATCTGGGCAACGCGCTTCATCACGAGCACGTCGTGGACGCGCACGATGTCGGCTCCTCTGGACACGCTGAGGACTACGGCCGCGGCCGTGCCCTCCACGCGCTCCTCCGGGGGGAGGTCTAACGTGTATCCGATGAAACTCTTGCGAGATGGACCGACCAAGATGGGGCGGCCCAACACGCGCAGCTCGTCCAAGCGGCGGAGCAACTCCACATTGTGTTCCACACTCTTGCCGAACCCAATGCCGGGGTCCACAATGATGTGTTCTTCGGGCACACCATGTCGAAGCGCGATGTCGATGGAGGCACCTAATTCCTCAAGGATATCGCGCATCAGGTGGGTGTAGTGGACACCCACATAGCGTCCTCCAAGGCGCGGTTCCTGGACGGCTTCCTTCGGCCGGCTCCGGTTGTGCATGATCACCACCGGCACGCCGTAGTCGGCGACGACTCTGGCCATGTCGGGATCCATGCGCAGGCCCCACACGTCGTTCACCAGGTGGGCGCCGGCCTCGATGGCCTGGCGGGCCACTTCTGCCTTGTACGTGTCAACGGAGATGGGCACGTTGACCGCCTGAACCACTGCTCGTACAGCGGGAATGACTCGGCGCAACTCCTCGTCAAGGGAGATGGGAGGAGCCCCAGGACGTGTGCTCTCGCCACCGATATCGAGGAGGTCTGCTCCCCAGGCTACAAGCTGACGGGCTCGTTTGACCAGCGTCTCCAGCCATGGCCCGTTGCCCCGGAGGAGCCCATCGCCGCTGAAGCTGTCAGGCGTCACG
This sequence comes from Ardenticatenia bacterium, assembly GCA_030949995.1. Classification (GTDB taxonomy): domain Bacteria; phylum Chloroflexota; class Anaerolineae; order Ardenticatenales; family Ardenticatenaceae; genus WFWG01. Next base: position 4,574 of record JAUZRY010000005.1, on the reverse strand, counting down.
TTGAGAATCCCCATAATGTAAGTTCGTGTGCCCCACTCACAGGTCAAGGGACCAATGGTCAGCGGGCGAGGAGAGGTGTGGAGACGCTGCCATGCTGTGCGCCAGGCGTGCGCGCATGAGGTGACCTCAGGGTCTGCATGGGTGGCCAGCGCGCTGAGAAGCTCCTCGAGGTGCCAGGGTGGGAGTAAGGCCAACAGGCGGGTTTGGCCGGAGAGCCACACATGGCCCCCATATGCTTCCACAGCCGCCTTCAGGTGGTGGACTGTGGACGGCGGCACAGGACCGAGCTCCCACGCGATCCCTGGCCCACAGGGCAACAACATGGTTGGCGCGCGGTGGCCGTGTGCTCGAAACTCGGTGTGCCAATCCTCAGGGATGTAGGAGCTAATGGCGCGGACTCGGACGGCTTGAACCTGCTGAGCGCTCATTTGGTCTCAAAGGTGAGCAGGACAATCTGTGTTTCCTCGGGCAGGCTGGCACGGGATGAGACGGTCAGGCGGTTGTGGCGGGGCACTTCTTTGGCGCCCATGGCCTTCAGAAAAGGTTCCACCGGGTCCAGCCCGTTGGCGTATGCCTCGGTGCGGTAGTGCATGGGTACAACGACGCGGGGCTCGATGAGGCTGATCACCTCCGCGGCCATGGCCGCATTAAGAGTGCCCGCACCGCCGACGGGGATCAGCAGGATGTCCACTTCGCTGAGCTCCTCGACTTGTTCCTGGTTGGGAATGTGTCCCAAGTCGCCGAGGTGACAGACCGTGAGCCCATCAAAGCGAAACAAGTAGACAGTGTTGTATCCGCGCACCCGCCCCTGTTGGCGGTCATGGTAGGTGCGGATGCCCGTTACAAAAACTCCCTTCACCTCATACTCGCCGGGGGCATCAATTACAAATGGCGATCCCTGGAATCCTTTTAGAGCGCAATGATTTTTGTGATAGTGACTAATCGTGACAATATCAGCTCTCATTCGTGGGCGATAGTAGCCGAGAGAGGGGGGAAATGGATCGGTGATGACAACGGCTGATTTTTCTCGAACGCGGAAACAGGCATGGCCGTACCATTTGATTTCCATAGGTCGCTCCCGCCATCTCAGAGTTGAAAGCGCCCTGTTGCGGGCACGACTTTGTAGGAGAAATTGGTAACGTACTCGAGCAGACGTTCCTTCAGCTCCTGCCACTCCTGGCTCGCGAGGGCCTTCTGGATCGTCTCCACATCTTCGGCCACAGCCCCCATGAGAATTTGGGGGCCGTCACCGTAGACAGTGTACCACCCCTCAACCAGTTCAATGCCCAGGCGAATTAGGGCAGGAGCGAACTCGGAGGTGACGAAATCCAGGTACGCTGTCTCGCGACCCTGCTGAATGTCCCACGTCATGAGCAACTTGACTCGTGACACGACATCCCTTCCTGCACGTGTTTTATGAGCGTTTCGCCCTCTCTGTGCTCATCACTTCATTCAAGTAAGAGCATAGCATAATTGGGACGATGTGACAATCGGTTGCTGTGAGGCCTGGTCCAGTGATGACGGTGTCGCCCTGCAGGTGTGGTCCAAGCTGAAGAGGCGAGTTCGTGCACTATCGATGTATGGCTCACGGTGATTATGTGGAGCAGACAGTGTTGCCCAATGGGCGAGGATGTGGGATAATAGACGTCCCCAACGGCCACCGGAGCACGTAATTTCAAAACGTGGCAAGACCGCTGCCCTCGGGTAAACGCTGAGAACCGGGGAGGGACATGAGATGTTGTCGTGTGTGATCGTCCGCCGAGTCCGACGCTTGGTTCTCCTGAGCTGGGGGGGTGTTGTTGGTGGCCTGCGGGGTGCCGGCCGCGCCGTCGCCGACGGCCACGCCCGCGCCCACGGCCACGCCCGCGCCCACGGCCACGGCCACCCCTCTGCCCACCTCCACGCCTGTGCCCACGCCCACCCCCGTGCCCGACCCCCTAGCCCAAGCCCTCGCCGAGCGCGGCCTCCAGCTTGCCCCCACCACCCTCGAGGCCCTCCACGAACAAGCGCCTGAGCTTTACCAGCAGCTTTTCGGCTTTTCAGTTTCAACCCGCGGGCAAGTGAGCTTATGCAACAGGCTGTACGTGGTCAAGGGCGTATCTCTCCGTTAGAATTGACGCAAGCGTTGACAGTAGAAGGTGATGGGAAAGAAATGCTTGAAGAGTTAAGATATTATTTTTACAACAATACGCTTGTAGTGTTATCCACCTCTCCATATTTGTTCGAAGCCAAGTTGGCGAATGCAGCAGATAAATCACAGGGCGAATTCCTGAAATTATTGATATATCGTTACGGGGGGTATGAGTATTTGGGGTCGAAAAGCCAGGTAAGACCTATAGATTTTCAAAATGATACGGGAATTTTGGTTATGGGAGATTCCACCGCATGGTTATTTGCACACAATGGTGCACTTCATTTATAAAGATATCCACGTGCTAATAGTTGGACAAAGATTTTCTATCAGTCTATTCCACCTCAATGGCGATAGATGCAGTATTTGCCTACTTTAATGCCCCTCAAACGAAAACATTTCTTTCATTATATGAGGACTACAGGTTGTTTAGTGGGATAAAAATGTATGTTGATGACGAAGGAAGGATCGTACCCGTTTTATGCTTTGACGAGAACAAAGGTCTAGCAGGTTGTTTGTTTTCCACTGAAAGTAAGTTGGTGCAGGATGTGATGTCAAAAATGAATGTGATCTTTGCTTCTGTTGGAATTCCTTTTAAGGGCATTGAAGTTCAGCCGTATATAACGCTAGATGGAATTGAGGCTGAACCAATCCTATGTTTTCATCTGATGTGGGAAAGGGTGCTTTTGTGAACCCTGTTGTTGTAATAAGATGAACGATGGCAATAGTGGATCTTGTTTGTCTGCTTACAGACTGTGGTAGAAATAATTCCTTATGCTTCCTTCTACCACGCCACTGATCCGCGCACAGGGGAGGTGAGCAATGTAGCAGTGCTGCTCACAGGCGTGGACAAAGAGGCTGAGCAGCGTTTGGGCCAGAACGAGTGGAATATGCTCAAAACTGCGTTTGAAAATGTATACTCCTCGCCCGAATATGGGCTGCTGACAGGGCTGGTCAACCAAGCCTTTGGGGTTGGGCAGAATATCAACCTCGCGTATGTCTCCTCTGATGTGTACCCAGAAGCATTTGCCTTGCGATATCCTGGCACCTTTGTTTTTGCTGAAAGCGCTGAGGAAGGCAGCAGCCTTGTGCATATTAACCTTTTCAAAATAGCACCTGAAGATATACTAATAGCCCAAAGTGTTGATAGTTCGGAGTATACCGTCTTTCACGAAGGGTATCGGCCTGATTTTTGGCCTAATTATAAGGAAGCTACTTTTAGGAGTGTTGAGCTTGTGCAGGGCTATGAGGAGCAGTTTTTCCGCATGATGCCTTTTAGGGGCAGAGATGGGATATGGGGTGCTATTATTAATAAAGAAGGCTACAGAGAAAAGGGGTATACCATAGATCCTGAGATTATAGGCTATGCTCAGGCTGTAAGCGAGGATATCATAGCCAGGCTCAGGGAGTTTATGGCGCGCTCCGAGCTTTTAGGAGGGGCAGGAGCGCTCTATCCAGGCCTGCTGCCTGCTGTGTCGCCGGCTGTGCCAGGTGCTGGTGAGCAAGCTGGGAATCCTGCTTTGTATCCGGGCGGGTTTGTGTACCAGTGATACAGCCAGCTTCTGGCAAGCCTCTGGGATCAAAGATCAACAGCAGAGACCAATAAAAGTGGCAAAATCTCTAAACTCGAAATTCTAAATCCTAAACAGCCACGAAATTATAAACACGAAATAAATCTTTGTATTCCCGTGCTGTTTTCTTTGCTGTGATCACAACATTCGCACGTGACCACTCTAATGGATACATTGTTATTGACATTTATATTAGAATATGAATAACAATATAAAAATATAATGGGTTTAAGGAAAATATTTATACTGTCTATACTTATACTTTCGGTTCATCTATTCGTTTAATGTTGTTGTAAAGGCGAATTATGATACTCACTATAATAGGTGGTGCTGTGGAAGCAATGAAGATATAGATTGTGGTTGTGTTAATGATATGTAAGACTTAGGTTGTTGTTATGATGTAGATGGATACATATGGATGGGAGTTGTTAGTCCTGACACCTCGTGTACTCAGGGGTGTCCACAAAAGGACCCAGAGCCTCCTTCTCCACCGCCTTCCTCCGGCGGCAGCGGATCAGGTGGGGGCAGCAGCCAGCCGGCGCCCACGCCCACGCCCTACGGCGCGCAGCCCCAGCCCACAGCCCCAGCGGGCCAGCCCACGCCCACGCCGGTTAACTGCGTGCTCACGTGGGACTGGGTTGTCTGCGGGCAGGGGGAGTGCATAGAGCGCGGGCCCTGTTGTGGGGAGAATGACTTTGCCTGCACAGGCGGCTATAGCGAGGGCATAGCGGGCTGGCAGAGGTGTTTGAGATGTGGGGGAGGAACTTGAACCCGAAAAATGTGGCAGAATGTCAAGTGTGGCTACTGTAAGACACCCAGAGCAGACAGGCTCCCATCTCCTTGGAAGCGCTGATGAAGAAAAAAGAGGCGGG
>JAUZRY010000004.1 GCA_030949995.1 Ardenticatenia bacterium | reverse complement strand
AGCCATTTCCGGCTCCACCATCCAGAATTCCGTCAGGTGGCGGCGTGTTTTGGACTTCTCAGCGCGGAACGTGGGGCCGAAGCAGTACACCTTGCCCAGGGCAAAGATGTTGGCCTCATTGTAAAGTTGACCGCTCTGAGTCAGGTAGGCCGGTTCGCCGAAGTAGTCCACTTCGAAAAGCGTGGTGGTGCCCTCCACAGCCGCGGGGGTGAGGATGGGCGTGTCCACGTTGACGAACCCGTGGCCGTCGAGCCAGTCACAGATGGCCCGTTTCACCGTGGCGCGGACGCGCAGAATCGTTGCCTGACGGGGACTGCGAATCCAGAGGTGGCGATGCTGGAGGAGGAAGCCCACGCCGTGCTCCTTGGGCTGGATGGGATAATCGGGCTCAGCATGGTGGATAACCTCCACGTTGGTGACGTCAAGCTCGTAGCCGCCCGGCGCCCGCTCGTCGGCCCGCACGCGCCCGGTCACGACGATGGCAGACTCCTGGGTCAGGTGCTCGGCTGCTGTCCACGCGGCCTCGGGCACGACTTTTTTAAACATGACCCCTTGAATGAGGCCCGTGCCATCGCGGATCATGAGGAACTTGAGCTTGCCCTTGTCCGTACGGTGGTAGAGCCACCCTTTGATGGTGATCTCATGGCCCTCGTGTTTGGGCACGTCGGCCACGGGGACCCATGTGCTCATCGTGGTCCACCTCCTCTCTGCCCCCCTCCTGCGGGGGATTGGCCCGGATGGCGGCCTCGACCTGGGCGCATGTCCCGTTTACAGGCCGAAGCCGGGGGGAAGTTGGAAAGGCAGGCGGGGCTTTCGACCACGCCCTTTGCCTGTCATCTCCCGAATCATGCGCTGCATCATGCGGAACTGTTTCAGAAGTTGGTTCACCTCTTGGACGGTTGTTCCGCTGCCGCGGGCGATGCGCCGCTTGCGGCTGGCGTTGATGATTTGCGGATGGCGACGTTCTTCACGGGTCATGGAGTTGATGATGGCCTCGATCTTCCTGAGTTCCCTTTCGGTCACGTCGAGGGGAATTTGATGTTTGAGACCCGAGAAGCCAGGGATCAAGTCCAACAACTGGGTGATCGGCCCCATCTTCTTGAGCTGTTGGAGCTGTTCGAGAAAGTCTTCCAGGTCGAACTTACCCTCCATAAGCCGCTGTTCTAGCTGTTGAGCCTTCTCCACGTCGATAGTCTGCTGGGCTTTTTCAACCAGAGTTAACACGTCGCCCATGCCCAGGATGCGCGAGGCCAAACGGTCGGGGTGGAAGGGCTCCAGGGCATCTAGCTTTTCGCCCACGCCGAGGAACTTAATGGGAACGCCTGTGACCTTGCGGATGGAGAGCGCTGCACCGCCACGAGCGTCGCCGTCCACCTTGGTGAAAATCACGCCCGTGAGGCCCACCCGCTCGTGAAAGGTGCGGGCCACGTTGACAGCCTCTTGGCCGGTCATGGCGTCGGCCACCAGTAGGATCTCGCGGGGGGCTACGCGGCGCTTGATCTCCTCCAGCTCTTCCATGAGCGCTTCGTTCACTTGGAGGCGACCGGCCGTGTCAATGATGACCACGTCGTGGCCCAGGCGCTTGGCCTGGTGCACGGCGCGCTCGGCGATTTCCGGCGGCGGGGGCTCAATGCCCTCAGCATGGACGGGGATGCCCAGTTGTTCGCCCAGGACTTGGAGCTGGCGGACGGCCGCCGGGCGGTAGGTGTCGGCGGCGACGAGCAAGGGGCGACGCCCCTGCTGGCGCAGCCAGTTAGCCAGCTTGCCGGCCGTAGTGGTCTTGCCTGAGCCCTGAAGGCCCACCAACATGATGACAGCGGGCGGGGGGCCGTCCACGTTCAGGCGGGAAGGTTCGCCTAAGAGTTCGATCAGCTCGTCGTGGACAATCTTGACCACCACTTGGGCAGGCGTGAGGCTTTTGAGAATCTCCTCGCCGATGGCTTTTTCCTTCACCCGTTGGACAAATTCGCGCACGACTTTGAAGTTGACGTCGGCCTCCAAGAGCGCGAGTTTCACCTCGCGCATGGCCGTGTCCACGTCCTTCTCAGTCAGCCGGCCCCGTCCGGCCAAGCGGTCGAAGGTGTGCTGCAATTTCTGGCTGAGCTCGTCAAACATGGTGCCCTGTACCCTCCCGGGAAAATGGGCCCCGTGGCCCGGTCACGTGGCCGGGAACCACGGGGCTGCCTGCCGGATCGAGGTGCTCTATCTATTCCTCCTCGCCTTCGCGCTCGCCCAACATCTTGTCCATCATGAGCAGGCCAACCGGCTGGTCGCCCACCATGCGCAACTGTTCCACAATCTGGGAGGCCATGTGTTCTTCCTCCACCTGTTCGGTGATGAACCAGTGGAGCTCCACCTGGGTGGGGTAGTCGTTCTCGCGGACGGCCAGCTCGTAGATGTCGTTGATGTGGCGGGTGACGCGCTGTTCGTGGGCCAAGGCGGCCTCGAAGGCGGCCAGGGGCGACTCGAACTCGGCCGGTGGCTGCTCGATGGCCTGGAGAATGACGCGGCCTCCCCGGTCGTTGACGAAGTTGAACAGGCGCATGGCGTGGCCCACTTCCTCCTCGCTCTGGTGGCGCATCCAGCTCGCAAAGCCTGGCAGGTTGATGGCCTCGAAGTACGCGGCCATGGACAGGTACAAGTACGCGGCATAGAACTCACGCTGAATTTGCTCGTTCAACGCCTCTTGCAGTGCTTCCGGAAACATCGGTCTTCCCTCCTCACGAACGTCTTTGTCGCGTTGACTCGGCATCATGTTCTGTGGGGCCCGCGTTGTCCTGGGAGCAGGCCCACAGGAGTATTATACACGACAAGGGGCGTTTCCAGAAACGGGCAGAGGGTGACCTTGGCCGGCAATGCGCGGCGCACTTGTCGCCGAGGTCCCTTCGCGCTACTATAACAGGCTGGCCGCAGGAACTCCCTAATGGGTTCTGCCGGCGGCCATCTGGGGACAACTAACAGATAGTGGAGGGGGCCCATGAAGCGCGTGTTGACTATTGCTGGCTCTGACTCTGGGGGGGGCGCCGGTATTCAGGCCGATCTCAAGGCCTTTGCGGCGCGCGGGGTGTACGGCATGAGCGCGCTGACGGCCATTACGGCTCAAAACACGGTGGGCGTTCAGGGGGTTTTCGAGCTGCCGGCGGACTTTGTGGCCAGGCAGATTGATTCGGTCATGGAAGACATCGGCGCCGACGCTTGGAAAACGGGCATGTTGTCCAACGCGGAGATCATCCGTGTGGTGGCCGACCGTGTTCGCCACTACGGTGTGGAGCAGTTGGTGGTGGACCCCGTTATGGTGGCCAAGAGTGGTGATCCCCTGCTGCGGCCGGAGGCGCGTCAGGCGCTCGTGGAGGCGTTGGTGCCCTTGGCGCACGTGATCACGCCCAACCACTACGAAGCTCAAATGCTGACCGGCATGGAAATTCGCACTGTGGCCGACGCGCGGGAGGCCGCCCGCCGAATTCACGCGATGGGAGCCCGTCACGTGGTGGTCAAGGGAGGACATCTGCCCGAGGCGGAGGCTCGCGGGGTGGCCGTGGACGTCTTCTTTGACGGTCGAGAGTGGGCTGAACTGCCGGCCCCACGGGTGCACACCCGCAATACGCACGGCACGGGCTGCACGTTTGCTTCGGCCATCGCGGCCGAGTTGGCCAAGGGGTACCAACCTCTGGAGGCCGTGCGCCGGGCCAGGGCCTACTTGCTCGCGGCCCTGAACACTGCTGTTGACCTGCACATCGGCAAGGGACACGGCCCGCTCAACCACTTCTTGGGCCAGGAGGTCGAAATCCAGGTGGAATGAGAGCGCACGGTGGGGGTTACGGGACAACAGGGGTGAACTGGCCTTGCTCGGCTAAGATCGTCTGGTTGCGGCCACGTTGTTTGGCCTCGTAGAGGGCCTGATCGGCGGCTGTATGGAGCTCGGCCAGTTCCTGGTGTTCGGGGAAGGCGGCCACGCCACAGCTAAAGGTGATCTGGAAGGCCAGGTGGCCGGTGCGGTGTTTGATGCGGGAAAATTTCCGGCGCACGTTGTCCAGGGCGCGTGCTGCGTAGTGGCCGTTCGTGTCCAAGAGGATGACGGCGAATTCCTCGCCCCCGTACCGGCCGATGATATCTGTCCTGCGAAGGTTCTGGAGCAACACCCGCGAAAGCGTGCGCAACACACGGTCACCCACAGGGTGGCCGTATGTGTCGTTGACTTCCCTGAAGTGATCAAGGTCAATCATGGCGAAGGCGAGGCCTGTCCTCTGGCGGCGCGCGCGTTCCATTTCCTTGTGCAGGCGTTCTTCGATGGCCGTGTGGTTGAAGAGCCCGGTGAGCCCGTCCATGAGGGTGAGCTGGCGCAGAATCCTGGAACGCTCCACGCGGAGGCGTACTGATTTCACCAGGTGTTGCGGCAGGATGGGCTTCATCAGGAAGTCATCGCCGGCCAAGCTCATGGCGTCAAGCTGGCGCTCCACGTCACTTTCGCCCGACAGGAAGACGATGGGTACGGTGACGAAGGCCTCCATCTGGCGAATGACCTTGGCCAGCTCCACCCCGGAACACTCTGGCATGTAGATGTCCATCAGGATCAGGTCGGGGTTGAAGTCAACCAACACGGGCATGATCTCCAATGGCTTGGTCACGATTCGGGTGACCATGCCCGCTTCCTTGAGGACGTAGGCGTAGAACTCGGCCACGGCCGGCTCATCTTCAACGATGAGAATGCGGTATGGGTCTGGTTCCCGTGGCTTGATGAGGGCTTCCAGGCGTTCGACGAGCAGGCCGATGTCCACCGGCTTGGCCAGGAAAGCGTCGCCTCCGGCCCGCACTGCTTCGAGGCGAATGGTCAGGTCATCCCGGGTGGAGACGAAGATCACCGGCATGGGCGTGGAGTGACTCTGGCGGCGAATGCTTCGCACCTTGTGGAAGAAGGTGTCGGGG
>JAUZRY010000003.1 GCA_030949995.1 Ardenticatenia bacterium | reverse complement strand
CGGCCCGGTCACCCAGCCCATGCCGGTTCAGCCCACCGCCCACTACGCGATGGGCGGCATTCCCACGGACGTGGACGCCCGTGTGATCGTGGACGCGGAGCACACGCCCCTCTACGGCCTCTACGCGGCCGGTGAGGTGGCCTGCGTCTCGGTGCACGGTGCCAACCGTTTGGGCACCAACTCCCTGGTGGACTTGGTCGTCTTCGGCCGGCGGGGTGGACGCCACATGGCCGCTTTTGCCAATGAAATTGACTTCCAGCCCATCCAGGACCGAGATCGCGAGCAGCGCGTGCGGGATCAGCTCGATCGCCTGTTGACCGGCACGGGCGAGGAAAAGGTGGCCACGCTCCGCAAGGAGATGCAGAAGGTCATGATGGACAACGTGAGCGTCTTCCGCACGGGCGAGGGCCTGCAGGAGGCGGTGGACAAGCTGCGCGAGCTCAAGGAGCGGTACCAGCACATTTCCGTCGAGGACAAGGGCAAGCAGTTCAACCAGGACCTCATGGAAGCAGTGGAGCTGGGCAATCTGCTCGACATTGCCGAGGCCACGGCCCTCTCGGCCCTCAACCGCACGGAGAGCCGGGGCGCCCACAGCCGTGAGGATTATCCCAAGCGGGACGATGAGAACTGGCTCAAACACACGTTAATTCGCCGCCAAGACGATGGGGCCTATTGCTTCGACTACAAGCCGGTCGTCATCACGAAGTTCCAGCCGGCCGAGCGGAAGTATTAGTCAGGCTGGTCACCGGTGGGTGTTTGGCGCTGGTGCGGGGCCTGACGGTGAAGGAGACTACAACCAGGAGCGGAGCCATGGAAGTGACGGTGCGCATCAAACGGTACGACCCTGAGAAGGACGGTGAACCGTGGTGGGGCGAGTACACAGTGGAAGTCGATGAGACAGACCGCGTGTTGGACGCGCTCCACTACATTAAGTGGTATCAGGACGGCACGCTGACGTTCCGGCGTTCCTGCCCCACCGCGCTTCCCTCAGCCCAAGTAGTAGCATCAGTGGACATGCTCCCTTGCCATCAATGCCACGCCCTTCACGGATCTCCAAGTAGATGGCCCTGGAGACCACATCGCGGCTGGCCAAATCCTTCAGCGTGGGGGCATAGCGTTCCATGAAGCGCTCGCCCAGACTGTTGCGCAGGACCCCTCCCTCGCCGCGCACGCCTTCGGTAATCAGGATGCCCAGCTTGTAAATGCCTGTGGGGTGAAACTGGTAGAATTCCAAGTCCTCAAGGGGAATGCCGTTGCGCAGGCAGATGGCGGCCCCGTCGCCCGTGAGAGTGAAGGCGTTACTGGTGACGGACCAACACTTGCCCCAGCCGCCGGTGGCCAGCATCACGGCCTTGGCGTGGAAGGTGTGAATCTCGCCCGTGGCGATCTCGTAGGCTATGCAACCCTTGCACACCCCGTCTTCGACAATCAAGTCCAACACCTGAAACTCGTCGAAGAAGTTCACGTGATTCTTGATGCACTGCTGGTAGAGCGTCTGGAGGATCATGTGGCCGGTGCGGTCGGCCGCGTGACAGGCCCGCTTCACGGGCGCCTCGCCGTAGTTGCGCGTGTGGCCGCCGAAGTTGCGCTGGGCAATTTTGCCCTCCGGCGTGCGGTCAAAGGGCAACCCCATGTGTTCGAGCTCGATGACCACATCAATGGCTTCCCGGCAGAGCACCTCAATGGCATCTTGGTCGCCCAAGTAGTCCGAGCCCTTGATGGTGTCGTACATGTGCCATTCCCAGTGGTCCTCCTCGACGTTGCCCAAGGCCGCGCCGATTCCCCCTTGGGCCGCGCCCGTGTGGGAGCGCGTGGGGTAGAGCTTGCTGAGCACAGCCGTGTGTGCCGATCGAGAGGCGTAGAGGGCGGCCATCAGGCCGGCGCCGCCGGCACCCACGACAACACAATCGTATTGGAAGTAGGCCATCGTTACCCCTCCACCTGTATGTTGGATTCTCCTCCTGTGGTGTGCGGTACGGCAGTGCCCCTGTCTACGCCTAGGGCGAGCGGAAGGTGAAAATGATGTAAGCGCCCATGCTGATCAGCGCGAAGTAGACCAGGAGGAGCACTGTCTTCAGCGTCACACGCCACCCAGGCACGTGGACGTAGTCCTCGATGATGTACCGCATGCCGTTGGCGCCATGAGTCCAGGCGAAGATCAGGAGGAACAAGTCGTAGATACGCCAGAGGGGGTTCTCCCACCGCTTCGCCACCACGGCGAAGTTAATGTTCTCCACCCCGACCACGAAGTGCATCCAGAAGAGGTGGAAGAGCACCATGAAGAGCAACACCACCCCGCTCACGCGCATGAAGAACCAGGCCCACAGCTCGAAGTTCCCCGACCGTTCGACTTGATGGGCAGTTCGGGCTGCCAGTGATTCAAACATGGGTTCTCCTCCCCATCCACACTCAGCTCAGCATACTGATAAGGATCGCAATGGCTGACGGCACGAACAGGACGAGGAAGATGGCCACTTGGATCCAGACGGCCTGGCGCTGGTAGCGCCACGCTGACGGCCAGAAGTCCAACACCGTGACCCGGATGCCGTTCACGGCGTGGAAGAGCACGCCGAAGAACAGGAAAATATGACCGATTCGAGCCCACGGCTGTTTGTAAATGAAGAGCAATTCGTTGAACACCTCCTCGCCAAATGACATGAGGAAAATGTCCACAATGTGGAGGGCCAGGAAGAGGAAAACACCGATGCCCGTCACGCGGTGCAAGAGCCATGACCACTGCCCTTCACGCCCCCGGTAGCGGAGACCTTCCCGTGCCAGTTGAAGTGCCCCTTGAGCCATGGGATTCCTCCTTGTGGTGAGTGCCGAACCTACATATAACACCTCTTGTGAATCCAGGCGCAATCGGTGGTCTGCATTATAGACCCGCTCTGTGAAGTTGGCAAAAGTGGGGTTGACCCAGAGATGTGATATAATGTAAGCAGAGCTCAGAGAGCCCTATGTGGGGCTGTCAGACAATGCTGAGGAGGAAGCACAATGTCCACACGGCCATTGGCCGGCACGGTGCCGGCCCCCGAGTTCCCGGCCGGACTGGAGTGGCTCAACGTATCGCGGCCCCTCACCCTGCGGGAGCTGCGCGGCAAAGTCGTGCTGCTTGACTTCTGGACCTACTGTTGAATGAATTGCCTGCACATGCTTCCGCAGTTGCGGAAGTTGGAAACACGTTTTGCCGACGAGTTGGTCGTGATCGGCGTCCACTCGGCCAAGTTTCCCGAAGAACGCATGACGGCCAACGTCCGGGAAGCCATCCGGCGCCACGGGGTGAGTCACCCGGTGGTAAACGACGCTGACATGGTGGTGTGGCGCATGTACGGCGTCTACGCCTGGCCCACGTTGGTGCTCATTGATCCCGAAGGTCGGTACGTGGGCCACCACGCCGGAGAAGCAACGGCCGAGCAACTCACCCCCGCGATCGAACGCCTTGTTGGCGAGTTCGAGGCACGCGGGACGCTCGTCCGCGGGGCGCTTGAGCTTGCTTTGGAGCCCCCGCCCGCCACCCTGCTGGCCTACCCCGGCAAACTCCTGGTCGACGGGCAACGCCTCTTCATCGCCGACACCAACCACCACCGCATCATCGTCGTACAGCTCGACGCCGATGGCCGGGCCGGTGAGGTGGAAGAAGTCATCGGCCGTGGGGGGGCCGGCATGGACGACGGCCCCTTCGAGGTGGCCACGTTCAACCATCCACAGGGGCTCGCCCTGTTGGACGACACCCTCTACGTGGCTGACACCGAGAACCACGCCATCAGGGCACTCCACCTGCCCTCGCGCACCGTCCGTCGGGTGGTCGGCACAGGACGCTTGGGGTGGAGCCCCCAACGAGGCCCCGGCGTGCAGGTGGACCTCAACTCCCCTTGGGACTTGACCGTGGCCCAGGGCAAACTCTTCATCGCCATGGCCGGACGCCACCAGATCTGGGTGTTCGACCCGAGCTCCGGCCAGGTAGCTCCCTTTGCCGGCAGCGGGCGCGAGGAGCTGATGGACGGCCCCCTCCACCGCGCCTGCTTCGCCCAGCCAAGCGGATTAGCCTCTGACGGCCACCACCTCTTCGTGGCCGACAGCGAGACCAGCAGCGTGCGCCGGGTGGACCTCCGGCGCGGACGGGTGGATACGCTCGTGGGCACAGGGCTGTTCGACTTTGGCGACGTGGACGGCCGTGGCCAAATAGTCCGCCTCCAACACCCCTTAGGCGTGGCACACGCCGACAACCAGCTCTACCTTGCCGACACGTACAACCACAAGATCAAAGTGCTCGACCTGTCCACCTTGAACGTGCGCTCGTGGCTTGGAGACGGCCAACCAGGATGGCGTGACGGCCCAAGGGGCAAGGCCCGCTTCTACGAACCGGGCGACGTGAAGGTCGCCGGCTCCCTCCTCTACATCGCCGACACCAACAACCACGCCGTGCGCGTGGCCGACCGCCACACCGGTGAGGTGGCCACGTTCCTCATCCGCGGCGTGGAGCGCCTGGCACCACCCACGCCAGTGGAGGAACACGTCCTCCCACCGGTCCGCGTGGCCGAGGGCACGAGCACGCTGGCCATCCATTTGATGTGGCCCCAGGGCATGCGTCCGGTTGCTGAGACACGCCCGTGGGCCGACGTGGCCGCCAAGGACGAAACTGTCATCCGCCCCCTGCAAAATCGCTGTACTTTCTCCCCGTCCGGCGAGGGCCAAGTCCGCTTCGAAGCCCGACCTGGCCACACCGAAGTACACATGACAGTACACGTGTATGCCTGTGCCGAGGGCCGGCGGGCCCTGTGTGTCTTCCGGCGAATGAACGTGCGTGTGCCCATCAGCGTGGCACCGGAGGGCGAACGCGTGGTCCACGTGACTGTGCCCGTGAGCTTCCCGGCCGTGCAATGGGACCGTGAGACCGCATCACCGCACGGGGGATCGCCATGAATGGCCTTTCGGCCCGCCAGACAAAACGGGGTGCCTGGCTTCGGGGATGTGCGCCCCACGTCATTCTGTTGACCATACCTTGCTATTGCGCGGGGTTTCTGGTGTTGGAGTGGAACACCACAGTGATGCCTGCGGTGAGCCGGACAGCTCCACGCCTCGTGGAATGGCTTTTCTCCCCGGTGGGGCTGATCGTGCTCACCCTTGTGCTCCTCGTGGCGCTCACAGAACCCCTCCACGGCAGCGTGAGCAGTGTTGGCATGCAGGTCGTCTCCCTGTTCGACCCCGCCGGCTGCCTCATTGCCGTGGCCCTGCTCTCCTTAGTGGGCATCGGCATTTTGATCTGGCTGGGCATGTGATGAGCCCCAGCCACCCCAAGGGGTTTGACGGCCGAAAGCTCCTGTGTTATGCTTCCCCATAGAAGGGAGACAGGCCATGCGCCCAACGGTGTTAGCAGTCGTGGCGCATCCCGACGACGAATCCTTCGGCTTCGGCGGCACGTTGGCTCGCTATGGGTGGCAACGTGTCCACACAGTGGTCATTGTAGCCACCGACGGCGCTGCCGGCCAGACCGGCGGCCTCGTGCCCCCTGAGGCCCTGGCCGAACGCCGGCACCAGGAACTCAAGGCCGCAGCCTTTATCCTGGGCGTGGAGACGCTATTCCACTGGGACTACCCGGACAGCACCTTGGCCGACGTGCCGGAGGAGGAAATCGTGCCCCGCCTCGTGCGGGCCATGCGAGCCGTGCGCCCCCACGTGGTGCTCACCTTTGGGCCAGAGGGCGGCGGCAACCGCCACCCCGACCACCAGGCCATCAGCCGATTCACATTGGCCGCCTGGCACCGGGCCGGCAAGAGCACCGTTGTCACCCCAGGGCTTGCCCCCTGGCAGCCGCCGAAGCTCTTTTTCAGCACGCTCAACCCGGCCGCGACCTCGGAGGTGCCCTACAGGCCCGCCACAGCGCGGGTGGACATTAGCGCAGCACTGCCC
Organism: Ardenticatenia bacterium; assembly: GCA_030949995.1. Classification (GTDB taxonomy): domain Bacteria; phylum Chloroflexota; class Anaerolineae; order Ardenticatenales; family Ardenticatenaceae; genus WFWG01. Next base: position 1,463 of record JAUZRY010000003.1, on the reverse strand, counting down.
GTCAAGCGTGCTGCCTTCTTTGCCCACCGCACCCAGCGGGGCGACAGGCCCCTCTACGACGCCTACCAACGCGCACAGGGGCCCTACGAGTGGTACCATGAAGTCACCCGTTCGGCATCCGGCGGACCGCTGGACGACGACCTGTTTGCAGGGCTTGACATTCGCCCCCCGGAACCGCCGGTGAGCTTTCTTGTGGAGGAATGCCCATGACAATTCAGGCTGATCTGGAACGATGCCTGCGCAGCCCGTATCTCCGGCGAGATGAGACCAAGCGCAATGACGTGGACCGGGAGCTGGAAGGCGCCCATGAGCTGTTGGCGCTCGCTCGCCTCTCCTTTGAAGAAGACGATGAGGCCACCGGCTTGAAACAGGCATGGGGCGCCATGTTCCGCGCCGGCCGCGCGTTGGCCTACGCGGCCGGCTACGACGTGGACGGCCTCCGCTGCTTGGAGATCGTCCTCTGGGCCCACTACGTCGGCCAGGGGCTGGAGGAGGCAGATATGACCGCCTTCCGCCAAGCCCAACAACTGGTGGGGCCGCCCGACACGGCCGTTGAGCGCGCCCAGAACTTTGTCCAGAAGGCAGTCACCCTCCTCCGGCAGGTGGCTGCCGCCCAGTAATCGCCGAGGAAATCCACGTTCCAGGAGGCAAAGCGTGCGCAACGAGTGGTTTTACGAACAGGAACCCTCAAGCCGATTCGTTATTCAGGAACACTTGCGCCAAGCCCTGTGGCGCATGGGGCTCGGCATGGCGTGGGTGGAGGTCGAGCGGGAAACGCCGCCGTACCGGGCCGTAGTCTACTGGTACGACCGGCGCTGGACGTTGGAGTGGGAGCCGGCCAAGTACGTGCGCCTCTCCATGCCCGAAGACCTCCCGGACGTGCTCCGGGTGATGGAGCTGATGCTGGGTTTCCGGCCCCTGGCGCGCTACCGCCAGGCAGGCCAGATGATCTGGGAGTGGTGGCGCCGACGGACCGAGCGAGAAGCACGCTGGCAGGAGCTCTCCCAACAGGAGGGGCTCGAGGAGCTGGAGCGCCTCTACCCAACGCTGGCCGCCGCCGGCTAGGGCCCTTGACGCCTCCTCCCACGTGTGGTAAACTCCACAGGCACGGCTAACCGCCAAAACGGTACAAACGGAGGAAGCAGGCATGGACCGTAACCGAACACGCCGACTCGATCAACCCCTCTTCCCAGGGGGAGGTGTGCCTGCTTCCACCCCATAATGGCGATGTGACGCCGGAAGCGCCGTGGGCACTCCCCCTGGTGAGGTCCACGGCTTTTTTCGGCGTACTCGCCCTTTCCTGCACGGCAAAGGCCGTGGGCCGGAGAAGAGCCCACGGCTTTTTCTTTGGTCCCGTTGCACGCCAAGTCGAATCGGGAGGAGGAAAGCCATGCTACCGCTACCGGTCAAGGACCACGATGTGGCCCTGCGGCTCGTGAACGTGAGCAAAGTGTTTAGGCGCG
>JAUZRY010000002.1 GCA_030949995.1 Ardenticatenia bacterium | reverse complement strand
CCCGATGGAGAGCCGCGCGGGCCAGCCGCACGTAACCGCCCACCACGACCATCAGCATGACCAGACCACAGACGAGAAAGAGCCACCGGGTTACCGGATCTGCTGTGCGTTGCATGGTCTTGCCCCTGTCACATTGCGCGGAAAAAAACTACTAGCCCACCTTTCCGGCGAGAGTATACCACAGCCAATGTGCGGTTGCCAGCGGCGACAGTCCCTACTCGTAGCTGGCGAAGATGCTCGTTTGTCCCCCTTCGCCAAAGAGGTACACTGTATACGGGTCGGTGACGGGCGCGTCCATGCCCGGTGCCCCGCGCGGCATCCCGGGCACGGCAATGCCGAGCGCGTTGGGTCGCTCGCGCAGGAGCCTCACCACATCTTGCACGGGCACGTGTCCCTCAACGACATACCCGTCCACAACGGCGGTGTGGCAGGCCATCAGCCCTTCAGGCACGTTGTACTTCGCCTTGATGGCCATCAGGTCGCTCACATTGCGCATCTGTACCCGGAAACCGCTGCGCTGCATGATCTCGCCCCAAGCCGTGCAGCAGCCACATGTGGGAGACTTGTACACGATCATCTGGGGGGACGTACCGCTTCCGGTTGGCGACGAGGACTGACACGCCAGCAAGACCAAGGCGAGAACGATACTGATGCCCAACAGCATCCCTGTGCGTTTCATGGTAGCCTCCGGTTTGCCTGTGGTCCGCCCGGTGTACGCTGTTGGTATGTGAATTGTATCACAAAGATTGCCATTTCACGAGTGGCGTCCGAAACGAGAACGCTTGACGATGAACGAGGTGAACCCATGAGCGTGACCCTGTTGGAAACCTTGCTGGAACGTTCGGCCGAGCGCCACCGACACCTGTGCCCGCGCCAGGTGCTCGGCGTGCGCATGGGGCTCCTGGGGGGGGCCACCTTGGGTCTCCCCGTGCCCCAGGAGAACAAGCGTCTCCTGGTGATTGTGGAAACGGACGGATGTTTCACCGACGGCCTGGCAGTGGCCACCGGGTGTTGGGTGGGGCGCCGCACGATGCGGGTGATTGACTTCGGCAAAGTGGCGGCCACGTTCGTGGACACACAGAGGGGGCGGGCCGTCCGCATTGTGCCCCATCCGGAGAGTCGACAACGTGCCCAGCGCTACGCACCGGGTGTGGAGGACCGGTGGATGGGCTACTTGGTGGGCTACAAGCACATGCCCGACGAGGAGTTGTTCGTGGTGCGCCTAGTCCAGTTGCGCTTTTCCCTGGAAAAGTTGATCAGCCGGGACCGGTACCGGGTGCTCTGTGAGCACTGTGGCGAAGAAATCATCAATGAACGTGAGGTCTTCGTTGACGGTCACCTCCTCTGCCGAGGATGTGCGGGTGAGGCCTACTACACGTACGCGGATGCCGATAAGGGGGCCGTTGAGGACTCGCTGCCGGCCGCCATGTTTCGCGTTTGATGAGGGTGTGGGGGTTGGGTGGGTGGGGCCCTGGTGTCCCACCCACGTCGGTATCCTGCACAGCTACGGGGCCAAGCGCTCGATCACCCACGTTCCCCCTGACCCCCGCCGGTAGCGAAAGCGGTCGTGCAGGCGGTTGAGCCGGCCTTGCCAGAACTCAAAGGCGTCGGGAATCAGGCGGTACCCACCCCAGTGGGGAGGCCTGGGCACGTCGCGCTTCGCGAAGCGGGCCTCGAAATCCCGGTAGCGTGCCTCCAACTCGGCCCGGCTCGAGAGCACGGCGCTTTGTGGAGAGGCCCAAGCCCCGATCTGACTGCCTCGGGGACGCGTCCGGAAGTACGCGTCTGATTCGGCAGGTGAGACTTTTTCCACCCGCCCCTCGACGCGCACTTGGCGGGCCATGTGGGGCCACCAGAAGGTAAGCGCAGCCCAAGGGTTCTTGGCCAGCTCGTGGCCCTTGCGGCTCTCGTAGTTGGTGTAGAAGACGAATCCTCGTTCGTCCACCTCCTTCAGCAACACCATACGGCCAGAGGGACGACCGTCACGTGAGGCCGTGGACAAGGTCATCGCGTTTGGCTCTGGCAGCTCCGCTACTTGGGCCTCGGCAAACCAGCGGCGAAATTGCTCAAACGGATTGGCAGCCAGATCACGGCGGTAGAGGCCCTTCTGACGATACGCTTCTCGATCCTTGTCACTTCGGGACATTGTGCCTCCTCGGATCAGCGTGATACCCAAGTGTTTGGCCCCAACAGGAGCCCAATAGACGAGTATACACCGCTGTGCAAGGCGTGCAACTCGTTCCGCCTTGGAGGTTTGACGGCGCCTCTTCCCTCCCTATACTACTGCCAGAGGCGAGCGCCGCGCAGGCAACAACCGAGGAGGGATGGCGCCGTGGAGCACGTGCCTGATAGCGTGCGAGGAGAGCACGGAGACAGAAATGACTTCACCGGAGTTGCACTTTCCTGAGGGGTTTCTCTGGGGAACAGCCACCTCGTCTCACCAGGTGGAGGGTGGGAACGTCAACAACGATTGGTGGCTGTGGGAGCACGATCCCGGGCACATTCACGACCACAGCCGTTCGGGAGCCGCGTGTGAGTGGTGGTGTGGCCGTGCCGAGGAGGACGTGGCGCTGGCTGCCCGGCTTGGCCAGAACGCCCACCGCCTCAGTGTGGAGTGGAGCCGGCTCGAGCCGGCTTTTGGGGTCTACGACCCCGAGGCGTTTGCCCGCTACCGCCGTCTCTTCGAGCACATGCGCGCCTTGGGCGTGGAGCCGATGGTGACCTTGCACCATTTCACGCTGCCCCGCTGGGCGGCCAAAGTAGGAGGCTGGACCAACCGGGTGGTGGTGCAGCGCTTTTCGGCGCTGGCAGCCCAATGTGCTCGCCGGCTCGGCGATCTCGTCACGATGTGGTGTACGATCAACGAGCCGGTTGTCCTGGTGTACAACGCCTACGCTGGCCGCCAGTGGCCGCCGGGCACAGGCCGCTTTGATGTGGGCCTGCGCGCTCTGCGCCACCTCCTTCGCGCTCACGCGGCGGCGTATCATGCCATTCACGACGTACAGCCAGAGGCACAGGTCGGCATGGTGTTCAACATGCCCCTGGTAGAGCCAGCTCGCCCCGGGCATCCCTTGGACCGCTTGGTCGCGTTTTTGCAGGATTGGGTCTTCAACGAGGTGAAAGTGCGGGCCCTGCGCGAGGGGCGCTTGGTTTGGCCTCTGGCTTGGCCTGCCCGCGAGGTGGTTGGTTTGCGGGAAGCGTGCGACTTCGTAGGCCTCAACTACTACGGGCGTTATCTGGTTCGCTTTGCTGCTGAGGCCCCTGGTTCCCTGTTCGGACGCCATGTCCAAGAGCCGACAGTGCGCTTGGGAGGGACCGATTGGGGCCAAGTTGCCCCTGCAGGGCTGACCAAGCACCTGCTGCGGCTGCGCCCGTTGGGTGTTCCCCTCTACGTTACCGAAAATGGCGTGTGTGATGCCCATGACACCGTGCGCCCACACTTTCTCGTCGAGCACGTGCGAGCTGTCCACCGTGCTATACAGGCTGGCGCTGACGTGCGCGGCTACTTTCACTGGTCGCTGGTGGACAATTTCGAGTGGGCTGAGGGATGGTCAGCCCGCTTCGGGCTTCTGGCCCTCAACCCGTTCACGCAAGAACGCCTACTCCGCCAGAGCGCCGAGGTGTACGCCCATATTTGCCGCACTAACAGTGTGCCGGCCGATTCCGCTTCACCGGAGCAGTGAAGTGCCATCCAGCTCTGCCGGCACGTCCAGGTTGAGCAGGTCCAACACGGTGGGCTTCACGTCCAGAATGTTGGCTTCGGCGCGGGCAACGCGCGCACCTCTCACGTAGACGAAGGCGTCGTCGTAGGTGTGCATCCCTACCATGACCGGATCTCGGCGGGCAAGCACATCCTTGTAGATGGCACCTTTGGGGTCGTATCCGTTGGCAGGCGCCAGGATGATGTCAGCAGCCTGCTCCAGGTACGGGCCGTGATAGAGCTCTTCCCGGCGATACGCCTTGAGCACCGGCTTTTCGCCTGTCTCGGGAAGCTCCAGGCACTCGGCCGCCTCTATCACCTCCTCACGGAGCCGTTCATACTCCTCTGGGGCCACGGAACCGTCTCGTTCGCGCCCTTTCAGGTGGATGAATACACGTCCAGGGTCCATGGAGTAGGCCCGCGAGGAGGGAGCCATCACGCTGAACATTTCGCGGGCACTGGCCTGGCGCATCTCCCGGTAGCGCAGGTAGCCGGCCTGGTGGAGCCAATGGTTATAATAAACTTCTTGCTTGATGCTACAGAACCCGTGGTCACTGAGGAGCATGAGGCTGGTGCGGTCGTCCAGCCGTTCGGCCAGTCGGCCGATGAAGGCGTCAATGCGCTCGTAGACTTCGAAGAAGGCGGGCGCCCAACGCGGGTGATCAGCTTCCATGTGGGCCCAGTAGAAGTGATGGAGCCGGTCGGTCTCCATGATGACGAGCATGGCGAAGTCCCACGCTTCCTGCTCCCAAAAATGCCAGAAGGCGGCCAAGCGGCGCTCCAGCGCTTCTTGGATGGTCTCCATCATCGCCTCCAAGGATTGGCGGGCCAGCCGGGGATCGGCGTCGACACGGTAGCCGAGGCCCTTGAGCGTACTGGCCACGTCGGGCGGAAAGACAGCTTTCTCGACCGAGGGGCTGAGGAAACCGGCGACGAGCACACCGTTGACCGGCTTTGGCGGAAAGGTGACCGGAACGTTCATCACGAGGACGCGCTTGCCGGCCTGGCTGAGCCGTTCCCACAGGGTAGGAGCCCGCATGTGGGAGGCCACTGGGATGAACGTGCGGTACGTGCGCGGGTCCCGGTCAATAAAGCCGAATATACCGTGTTTGGCCGGGTTGACGCCGGTCATGAAGGTGGCCCAAGCCACCGAGGAGACCCACGGGTAAACCGACGTCATGCGGAGCAGTGAGCCCTCTTTCACAAGGTGGCCGAGGTTGGGCAGTCGCCCGGCGCGGAGGGCCTCCTGCAGGAAGGAGTAGGGCGTGCCGTCAAGGCCCACAACGACAACCCGACGTTGGCGACGGCGCAAGCGGCGCAGAAAAGGCATCCTTCACCTCCACCTGTGGAGGAGCCTCCCGAGTAGCCCTGGGAGGCTCCGTTCTCCCAATCATGGGCGGGATGTTAAGCGGGCTTGGTACTCGAGGCCGAAGCCGGCTCTCGGCGTGGCACGAGGCCGCGCGCTTCCAAGTAGGCCAGTACGGTGGCCACGCTCTCCTCCACGCTCTGCTCGTGGGTCGGCAGGACAATCTCCGGGTGTTCCGGCGGCTCGTAGAGGTCGCTGATGCCGGTGAAGTTGGTGATCTCGCCGGCTATGGCCTTGGCGTATAGCCCCTTCACGTCCCGCTGAGCACAGACATCCACGGGCGCGCTGACGTAGACCTCGATGAAGTTGGTCACCTCCCGGCGCACGTGGTCACGCATGTCCCGGTAGGGCGAGATGAAGCTGGCCAATACGGCCACCCCGTTGCGGCTCAGCAACTTGGCCACGAAGGCCACCCGTTCGATGTTGGCGTACCGGTCTTCCTTGGAGAAGCCGAGATCGCGGGTGAGGCTCTGGCGAACCACGTCGCCGTCGAGCCGTTCGACGCGCAGCCCTCGCCCGCGCAGGATGGGCTCCAGCGCCCGGGCAACGGTTGTTTTACCAGCCCCGGAGAGGCCGGTGAACCACAGGACGAATCCCTCTTGGCACATACGCATTTCACCTCGACAGGAGAGTGATGGAGAGTTTCCGGGTGGGCCCTCAGAGCTCTATAGATACCCCAAAGATTCCAGGTGGTCAAGGATGGCCTGCTCTTCGTCGGGGGTGTAGCCGCTCGGATCGGCGTCAGGGGCCATAGCGGCACCTCGCATGCCCGGCGGGGGCTCCACGCCCAAGGTCGTCAGGATGGTTGGGGCGATGTCCATAATGTGGCGTCCGTCCACGCGGCGGCCGTGCCCCGGCTGAGCCGGATCGTAGAAGATGTAGAGCCCGTGTTGGGCGTGATTGGCATCATCGGGGCCGGTGTCGTTTTCCAACGTGTGGATACGGTTGAGTCCCAAGCTGCCTACGCTGCGCCAGTGCAGGTCGCCGAAGTAGACGATCAAGTCAGGGGCGATGCCGGTGACCTCGGCGTACACCTCCTCCGGCTTGAGCACGCGGTTGGTCATTGGGCGCCCCTCATCGTCGGGAATGGTGGCCAGTGCCTCGGCCAACTCGTCCCGCACGGCCTGGTAACGCCGTTGGGGAATAGTGCCCTGGGGCTCACGTCCCTCCACGTTCAGAAAGATGCGGGCATAGTATCCCCCAGCGCTCCACGCCCGTGTACGGCTCCAGTCCACCTCGCACTTTTCAAGGGGCACCATGCCGTGAGGCTCCTCCTTCAACACCAGCCATCCGTTCTGGCGCAGCCACTCGTTGACGCAGATGCCTCCGTCCATGCGCTTGGCCCCGTGGTCGCTCACCACCATGATGGCGGTGTCGTCCGGGACCAGCTCCAACACCTCGCCGATGGCGTTGTCCAAGAACCGGTAGTAGTCCAGAATGGCCTGCTCGAACTCGTTGCCCGGCTCGTGCTTGCGGTGTTCGGGGTCCATGAACTTCCAGAAACCGTGGTGAATGCGGTCCGTGCCCATTTCCACCCACATGAAGAAGTCCCACGGCTTGTGTTGCAACAGCCACCGGATGACTGTCAAGCGCTTTTCAGTCATAGTGTAAATCTGGTCGAGCAACCACCGTTTGTTCTCGGTGCGGAACTGGCGCACGTCGAACTCGTAAGCGTCGGGGCTGCCTAACAGGGTGCCGATTTCCTCCTTGAGGGAGGCGGGATAGGTGTACTGTCGCGAGGTGGAGGGCGTTAGGAAGGAAGAGATCAGGTGGCCGTGCACGGGACGCACCGGATAGGTTTGGGGCACGCCTACCAGAATGCTGCGCTTGCCGGCTCGCCCCAAAATGTCCCACACACGGTCCACCTTCACGGCGTTGGAGGTGGCAATGAACATGGCGTGGTAGGAGAAGTCGGCCCGGTTGCGGAAGCCGTAGATGCCGAGTTGGCCGGGATCTCGGCCGCTGAGCATACAGCTCCACGCCGGCACGGTGATGGGGGGGTGGCAGCTCTCCAGGGTACCGTAGGTGCCTTGTCCCATGAGGCCGGCAAGCGTGGGCAACTGGTTCCGCCAGCGCTCGAACACGAGGCTGGGCTCAGCGCAGTCGAGCCCAATCACCAACAACCGTCGCCCTTCAGAGCTGTGCACCATGAGGGTCACCTCCTGTTGATCTTCTGAACCCCGAGCCGGGGGATGGGCCTCTCCTTGGGCCGCCTGGACGGTACGATGGCGGCGCATGCCCTCGATGAGCACACGGCTAACGGCTGGCCGGGTGAACTCAGGGGGAAGCAGCTCGCCTCGCTCGATGCGACGTCGCACTTCCGTGCCGCTCAGCACGATGTGGTGTGAGGCGTCGTGAGGACACGTTTTGGCCGTAACGATGCCACCACAGGCGCGGCAGTAGAAGGCGCGGTCGAAGAAGAGGGGCACAATGCCCAACTCGTCAGGGTCGAAGGCATCGAAGATGGTGTGGGCATCATAAGGGCCGTAGAAATGACCCACCCCTGCGTGATCACGGCCGATAATCATGTGCGTGCAGCCGTAGTTCTTCCGGCAGAGAGCATGAAACACGGCTTCGCGCGGCCCGGCATACCGCATGGCTGCCGGAAACACCCCGAGCAATACCCGCTCTGCCGGGTAATAGTCCCGCAGGATGGCTTGGTAGCTTTCCATGCGCACGTCTGGCGGGATGTCGTCTGGCTTGGTTTCCCCCACGAGAGGGTGCACGAAGAGCCCGTCCACCACCTCCAGGGCCGTCTTCTGGATGTACTCATGAGCCCGGTGAATGGGGTTGCGGGTTTGAAAGGCCACCACCCGGCGCCACCCCCGCGCGGCGAAGAGCCGTCGTGTTTCGGCCGGTGTGTGGCGAAATTCTGGGAAGTCGTACCGGCTGGGCATGTTGAGCAGCCAAATGGTGCCTCCCAACACCACACTTCCTTGGCGGTACAGGCGGGCAACGCCAGGGTGGCTCAGGTCGGTTGTGCGGTACACGTGGGCCGCTTCCCGTTCCTTGTCGCGCGTGAACTTTTCCTCCAGCTCCAGGAGAGCCAAGATGCGGCCACCGGGCTCCACCAGCGCCACCTCTTGGCCTTCCTTCAGGCGCGCGGCTTCTTCCTCGGTCACGGCCAGGGTGATGGGGATGGTCCACGGCAGCCCGTTGGCCAAGCGCATGTGTTCGATGACCGAATCGTAGTCGGCGCGTCCCATGAAGCCGGTGAGCGGACTGTAGGCGCCCACAGCCAGCAGCTCCACGTCGGAGATGTTGACCGGGTTGAGCTCCACTTTGGGCAACGAAGGGGCCCGCTCCAAGGCCGCTTCGCGCAGCGTGCCCCGGAGCCGGCGGTCTACCAGGACACCGCCGTGAGGCGGTATGATCTGACGGTGTCTTGGGCTCATGTTCATCATCCTCCAAAAATAAGATATACGTGAGTTGTCTCGAAGCAAGCACAGCATTGTACAGAGCACAAGCACATTATGACCGTGGACTCCCTTTTCAGCAAGCGTCTGGGTCTGCTCGTCTGTCCGGTCGCGCGGCTCCCAACAGCGCACTTTTTCCGTCACAGTGCCCGCGGTCCTCACGTGGCGCCCGAGTATTTTGTGTGAGACGACCTGGCGCAGGAAGCGATATCGCCGTTGCTTTTCGGGTTACAGCGGGTTTTAACCTGTTAGCTTCCTTCCAGCCCAGCACCAGAGCGGGGAAGGTCGGCACCCCGTGATGGGCGAAGCAAGAAATCAACTATAAGGATGCCACCTCCAGGGGAGGGACATCCTGAAAAGGAATGCGGCGAGAGAGGAGGTTTTGATGGTAACGATTGTAACAGATAGCGCTGCTAACTTGCCGGCCCCGGTAGTCCGGGAGCTGGACATCACTGTGGTGCCCTTAACCGTCATCTTTGGGGACCAAAGCTACCGCGAAGGTGTGGACATCACTCCCGAACAGTTCTACAACCTGCTGCGCACGAGTCCGGTCTTTCCCAGCACGTCTCAGCCTTCTCCTCAAGATTTCGTGGACGTGTTTCGTCCGATTTTGGACCGGGGAGAGGAAGTGCTTTGCGTCACGATCTCCAGAGAATTGAGCGGCACCTATAACTCAGCCGTTCAGGCTCAAGCCATGCTCTCGGGTGCCCCCATCACGGTCGTGGACTCACAGTCTGCTTCAGCCGGCCAGGCCCTGCTGGTGGTGGCGGCCGCCCGTGCCACCCGAGCAGGAGCCACGCGCGCGGAGGCGGCCGAGGTGGTGCGTGCTCTTCGTCAGGAGCTGTTGCTCCTCTTCACCCTCGACACGCTGGAGTACCTGCAGCGGGGAGGCCGGATTGGCCGTGCTAGTGCCTTTGTGGGCACCATGTTGCGCATCAAACCCATCTTGCGCATCCAAGGCGTGGTGGAGCCCTTCGACCGCGTGCGCCGGCGCCAGCGAGCGCTCGAGCGCATGATCGAGGCGGTGACCGATCGGTATGGGGATCGGCCTGTCTGGGTGGGATTGGCCCACGGGGACGCGGAGGAGGAGTTCCATGAGCTGGGAGCCTTGCTGGAGCACCGGTTCAACATCCAATATCTCTTGAAGACCGTTGTGGGGCCAGTCGTGGGCGCCCACGGCGGGCCCGGCGTCATTGGTCTGGCGGTGATGCCCGAACCCGATATTCCACCCTCCTCACCTGCATGACGGGCGGGCATGATACACGGGGAGCATCGTGGCCCCCTCGTTTTTCCGTGTGCACCTGGATGGCCCGTTCACCTCTACCAACCGGAGCAAGTTGGAGCTTTGCCGTTTTGGCTTACAATTGGGCTATTCGTCACAGGAGCGCACGGAGATGCGAGCCACGATCATCATTCCCACCTACAACGAACGCGAGAACATTCCCGGCCTCATCGCCGAACTGGAACGAGTGTCCAGTTCTTTGAACGTGCTCATCGTGGACGACAACAGCCCGGATGGGACCGGCACTGTGGCCGAAGAGCTGGCACGTTGCCGTGATTGGGTTCGCGTGCTTCATCGCCCGGAAAAATTAGGCTTGGGTACAGCCTACGTGGATGGCTTTCGGCTGGCCTTAGCCAACGGCGCCGAACGCATTATCACCATGGACGCTGACTTTTCCCACCATCCCCGCTACATTCCGCCCCTCCTGGAGGCCAGCGAGGAATACGATGTGGTCATCGGCTCCCGATATGTGCCAGGAGGGGGAACCCGTCACTGGCCCTGGTACCGCGTGCTCCTGAGCTGGGGGGCAAACACCTTTGTCCGTTTCATGTTGAACTTGCACACGCATGATTGTACCGCAGGCTTCCGCTGTTACCGGCGCGAAGTGGTGGAGGCCATTGAACCCCACACCATCCGCTCCAACGGCTACTCGTTCTTGGTGGAGGTAGTCTACCGGTGTGAGCGCCAAGGGTGGCGCATTGGTGAAGTCCCCATTATCTTTGCCGACCGACGGCGTGGAGCGTCCAAAATTTCCAGACAGGAAATCTACAGGGCCATGTGGATGGTCTGGCGCTTGCGGTTCTGCGGCGATCCTGTCTGGCGATAGCGTGTGGGGGAAGAGGGCGTATGCCTTGGGTCACAGTGGATGGGGCCTTGGGTGAGGGAGGCGGTCAAGTGGTGCGCACGAGTCTCACCTGTGCGCTGCTCACCGGCACGCCGGTGCGGGTGGTCAACATTCGCGCCAAGCGCCCTCGCCCCGGGTTGCGTCCCCAACACGTGGCCGCTGTGCGCGCGGCAGCCGACATCAGTCATGCCCGCGTGGATGGCGATGCCGTCGGCAGCCAGGAACTCACGTTCTGCCCCGGGAACGTGCGCCCTGGGCGCTACCGGTGGGACATCCGCACGGCCGGCGCCGTCACGTTGGTGCTCCAGACAGTGGTGCTCCCCCTGGCCTTTGCTGACGGGCCGTCCCACGTGGTCATCCGCGGGGGCACTCACGTGCCGTGGAGCCCCACGTGGGCCTACGTGGAGCGCCAGTGGGCTCCCTACATGGAAGAGCTGGGCCTCTCCATGCGCCTGAGGCTCAAGCGGGCAGGCTTTTATCCCCAAGGCGGCGGTGAAGTGCACGTTGCCATCCGGCCGACGACACGTCCGTTGCGCTCGCTCAACACTCCTGATGGTGGCATCCTGTGCCGCGTTGAGGGTGCTGTCTACATCGCTCACCTGCCAGACCATGTGGCCCGCCGCCAGAAGCTCACCGCTCTGAACGCCCTGCGCTCCTACGACTGGGATGCCAGGGTGATCGTCCGGCGCTTGGAGGCGCCCTCCCCAGGAACACTCACCCTGGTCGAAGCCCACAAGGCCCACGGACGCGGATGTTACACCGCCCTCGGCGAACGGGGCAAGCGCGCAGAAGTGGTGGCTCAGGAAGCCGTGGAGCTCCTCAACTCCTACGTGGAGAGCCGGGCTGCCGTGGACCGCTATCTGGCTGACCAACTCCTCCTGCCCTTGGCCCTGGCTGAGGCTCCTTCGACGTTCAGTACTGAGTGCATCACGACTCACTTGGTCACCAATGCCCGCTTGGTCACCCGCCTCCTGTCCGCCGAGGTTCACGTCGAGGGAGACGAGGGCGCTCCAGGACGCGTGCTGGTTGTGCCTTGCCCACACTGATGGGAGGCGGACACGAGCCGAGTACTCCCGTTGCTTTCTCCTTTCCCCTCGACTACAATTCCCGCAGGCTATACACGAGGAGTGGAAACAGGTGGGAGGATCGCCATGAGGCGCATGTCGTCGGAGGAGCTCAAGGTGAAAGGGGAGGTGGAGCAGGTGCCCGACGCCCTCGTGTACGAGATGCGCGGCGGGGAGCCCATTTACTACCGGGCCTACGATGCCGTCATGCGGGGCGAGAGGAGTCTGGAGGAAGTCATGGGCAGCGGAAAGCTCCAGTGGTGGATCATTCAGACAGTGCTGCGCTTTCTCTTCCAGCACGTGGAGATGACAAAGTACACGGTGGCCACAAATGAAGTAGGATTTCGTGTGGGGCCTGGGAGTTGGCGGAGCCTGGACGTGGCGATTTTCGAGCGGGACGCGGTGTTGGCGGAGGGGCTGGACAACGAGTACGTGAGCACGCCGCCGCTGGTGGTGATTGAAGTGGACACGAAGGCGGACCTGCGCGCGTTCGAGGGGGACGCGGAGCTCTACATGAGAGAGAAGACGGAGGACCTGTTGGGAGCAGGGGTGAAGCGGGTGATTTGGTACACGACGCGGGACCGGCGTGTGTTGGTGGCCGAAGTGGGCCAGCGGTGGTACCTGACGACGTGGGATGACGAGGTGGAGGTGCTGGAGGGGCTCCCGCTCAACCTGGCCCAGTTGCTCGCCGAGGAAGAAGGCAAAGGAAGACGGTGAACGCCGGGAGGATCGCCATGAGGCGCATGTCGTCGGAGGAGCTCAAGGTGAAAGGGGAGGTGGAGCAGGTGCCCGACGCCCTCGTGTACGAGATGCGCGGCGGGGAGCCCATTTACTACCGGGCCTACGATGCCGTCATGCGGGGCGAGAGGAGCCTGGAGGAGGTCATGGGCAGCGGAAAGCTCCAGTGGTGGATCTTGGAGGTTATTGTGGCCTTTTTGTTTGCCCACTTAGATCGTAAGCGGTACAAGGTCGCATTTAATGAAGTAGGATTTCGTGTGGGGCCTGGGAGTTGGCGGAGCCTGGACGTGGCGATTTTCGAGCGGGACGCGGTGTTGGCGGAGGGGCTGGACAACGAGTACGTGAGCACGCCGCCGCTGGTGGTGATCGAAGTGGACACGAAGGCGGACCTGCGCGCGTTCGAGGGGGACGCGGAGCTCTACATGAGAGAGAAGACGGAGGACCTGTTGGGAGCAGGGGTGAAGCGGGTGATTTGGTACACGACGCGGGACCGGCGTGTGTTGGTGGCCGAAGTGGGCCAGCGGTGGTATCTGACGACGTGGGATGACGAGGTGGAGGTGCTGGAGGGGCTCCCGCTGAACCTAGCCCGGTTGCTCGCCGAGGAGGGGCTGGCGGATGAGGCCTCTGCGGAGTAAATTCCGCCCGTGTGCTCCTCTTCTGGGCAAGGCGTTTGTGATCTGTCGTGCCCGTGTGCTATACTTGGGGCAGTTGGTTAAACAATTGTGAAACCCTCGATGTTGGACGGCCGATGGTGAGTCATCGCCCTTGCAATGATCAGCCGGCAGGTGGCCACAAACAACGTGAAGGAGTGAGCCATGAACGCGGACCGAGAGCAGCGGGACAAAGCCTTGGAAGCCACGCTGGCCCAATTGCGCAAGCGGTACGGGGATGGGGCCATCATGAAATTAGGTGAAGCCCCCAACATGGCCGTGGAGGCCATTCCCACAGGTTCCATCGCGCTTGATCTGGCCTTGGGCATAGGCGGTGTACCCCGAGGACGGATCACGGAAATCTACGGCCCGGAGGCCAGCGGTAAGACCACCTTGTGTCAGCACATCATCGCCGAGGCTCAGCGCTTGGGGGGCGTAGCCGCCTTCATCGACGTGGAGCACGCTTTGGACCCGGTCTACGCGGCCAAATGTGGCGTTGATGTGGAGAATCTTTACATTTCTCAGCCGGACACAGGAGAACAAGCCCTCGAAATTGCCGAAGCATTGGTGCGCAGTGGGGCTGTGGACGTGGTGGTGGTGGACTCGGTAGCCGCCTTGGTACCACGGGCTGAGATCGAGGGCGACATGGGCGATGCCCACGTGGGGTTACAAGCTCGCCTGATGAGCCAAGCGCTCCGCAAGTTGGCCGGAGCCATCAAGAAATCCAACACGGCGGTCATCTTCACCAACCAAATTCGCATGAAGATTGGCGTGCTCTTCGGCAACCCGGAGACGACAACCGGAGGCTATGCGCTCAAGTTCTACGCTTCGGTGCGGCTCGACATTCGCCGCAGCCAAGCCATCAAGCACGGCGGTGAAATCATTGGCAACCGCACAAAGGTGAAGGTGAAGAAGAACAAGGTGGCCCCTCCTTTCCGTGAAGCCGAGTTTGACATCCTCTACAATGAGGGCATCAGCCGGGAGGGTGATGTGCTCGACGTGGCCACGGCCCTCGAGCTCGTGGAAAAACGGGGAGCCTACTACAGCTACGGCGAGATTCGGCTCGGCCAAGGGCGGGAGAATGCCAAGCAGTTCCTGCGCGACAACCCCGAGATCCTGGAAGAGCTGGACGCGCGCGTCCGGGAAGTCTGTGGTTTGCCTCCAAAGGCGACAGCGCCTGCTGCTGACCGCCTCGATGTGCCGGCCGATGCACCGAAGAAGCGCAAATCGCGGTCGAAAAAGCGCACAAAAGCACCGCCCCAGGAAGAACGCCTGTTGGATGACTTGAACTTGGACGAGATCATGTTGGAGGAACTCGACGTGGACTAGCCCCGTTTCTGAAATTTGCGGACTCCCCCCGTTTGTGATACAATCCACAATCGCTGTGGCCGGGCCGTGATGTCCTAACGGCAAGGACAAGTGTGCCCGTTCAGGAGGAGGCTTGGACCCCGTCTCGCCCCGCCCCGGAGCTCGGCTCAAGGTGTATGCGGGGCGTGGGGAAGGCAGCCAGGGCGGGCAGATGTTCTCCACCAAAGGAGAAGCGCCTGTGCTTGCCGGGAAAAGCTTCCCCGGCCCCCACCTGAAGCCGTGCCTTTCACCTAGGTGTACGGCTTTCCCCGTGCACGGCATTTCCGTCTGAGCGAAGGCGAAGGGTTAAGGAGGACCACAGATGAAACCGTATGCGGTGATTGGGGCCTTCCTGGTCATCGGTTTGCTCCTTCCGCTAATGACGGTCATGGCGGCCACTCTCTTGAGTCCCCGCAAGCCCAATCCCATCAAGCAGGACATCTACGAGTGTGGTCTGAAGACAGTGGGCGAAACGTGGGTGCAGTTCAAGGTGCAGTACTACATCTACGCCCTCATTTTTGTGATCTTCGACATCGAGGTGGTCTTTCTCTACCCGTGGGCCGTGGCTTACAACCAGCTTGGCCTCTTCGCGTTGGTCGAGATGTTGATCTTCGCCGGGATTCTGTTGGCCGGTCTCCTGTACGCGTGGCGCAAGGGGGTGCTTTCCTGGGTGTAGACGCCAGGTGTGGACAGCTTCCAGGGAGCGAGTTCACGGGTTGATGTGAAGTGGACGGGGGTGTAACGATTATGGAAGCACTCGACCGGATTTTCATCCGCATTGGAGAAGCCTTCAGTGCCTTCTTGGCGCAATACCTTCCTGGGCCGGCCGTAACGGTGATTGGCATGTTCTTGAGCGCCATCATCATCTCTACCTTTGCGGCGCTCACGTTCATGTTGTTGACGTGGTTGGAGCGCAAGTTCGTCGGCCGTATGCAAGACCGCATCGGGCCCAACCGAGTTGGCCCCTTCGGTTTGCTCCAGCCTATTGCCGATGCGATCAAGATGTTCACGAAAGAGCTCATCACCCCGGCCGGCGCACACAAAGTGGTCTACAACTTGGCCCCTATTCTAGTTGTGGCGCCGGCCTTAATGATTTTTGCGGTCATTCCCTTTGGCCGTGATATGGTGGCGGCTGACTTGGACGTGGGCGTGCTCTACTTGATTGCTCTGAGCTCGGCCACGGAGGTGGCCATTCTCATGGCCGGCTGGGCCAGCCGCAACAAGTTCTCCCTCTTGGGTGCCATGCGGGCTGTGGCCCAGATGCTTTCCTACGAGGTGCCCCTGGTGCTCATTCTGTTGACCCTGGTGCTCATGGCCGGGTCCATGCGTCTTGCCGACATCGTGGCCGTACAAGGAGTTCCCTTCGCCCTGTTGCAGCCAGTGGCCTTTGTGATCTTCGTTGTCGCCGCCGCGGCCGAGTTGAACCGCACGCCCTTTGATATTCCCGAAGCGGAGTCCGAACTGGTGGCTGGTTACCACACGGAATACGGCGGCATGAAGTTCGGCCTCTTCATGATGGCGGAGTTCATTGCGGCCTTTGGCATGGCTGCCCTGGTCACAACGGTGTTCTTGGGCGGTTGGCGGCCTTGGATCGTCCCCCTGCCGAGTTGGCTCTGGTTCCTGATCAAGACGTATTTGGTGCTCTTCGTCTTCATCTGGTTCCGGGGCACGTTTCCGCGCCTGCGCATAGACCAGTTGCAGGCGTTTTGTTGGAAGTTCTTGGTGCCCGTTACCCTGGTGAATGTGATTGTTACGGGCGTGGTGGTGACGTTCTTCCCGCTGGTCAGAAATGGAGAGCTTGTCGTGCGAGGTGTTGGAGGGTGGATCACCGTTACAGCGGTCTACTTGGCCGTCAATGTGCTCTTCGCCCTAGTGGTGGCGTGGCTCTACCGTCGGCCCACGCTCCAGGCCATGCAGCAAATTCAGGTGGGACAGCCCGCCGGGCGTGGGTTGTCCCGGGAGGTGCAGACAGCATGACCGCCGAGCAGGTTGTGTTCATTCTCGCAGCGATAGTCACGCTTGGCTCGGCGTTGGGCATGGTGACGACGCGCAGTGTCTTCGTGGGCGCCCTCTGGATGGTCGCGGTCTTCGGGGGCGTGGCGGCGCTGTTTATCCTGTTAGGCGCTGGATTCCTGGGCATCGTGCAAATCCTGGTCTACATCGGTGCCATCGCCGTTCTGATTCTCTTCGCCATCATGCTCACGCCGCGCGTGATGGGCGATCCTCAGGCTCCCCGCTACAACCGCCAGTGGCCTCTGGTGGCTGTGATGGCCTCGGCATTGGCCTCCCTGTTGGTTGCCCTCGTGCTGCGCACTGATTGGCCCGTGGCCCAGGAGGGAACGCCCACGATCGCGGGGTTTGCTGTGGAGCTGGGCAAGGGGTTCATGACCACCTACATTTTACCCTTCGAGGTGGCCTCGGTGTTGCTGCTGGTGGCGCTCATCGGAGCCATTGTCATCGCGAGGGAGGAATAATTCAGAACGATGAGCGAGCGCCCGTGAGGTGATGAGCTATGTCGAGTGTTCCACTGAGTTGGTATCTCATTGTGGCCGCGCTGTTGTTCTCCATTGGGGCGTATGGCGCCTTGGCCCGGCGCAATGCCATCGGCATCCTGATGGGCATCGAGTTGATGCTCAACGCGGTCAACATCAACCTAGTGGCATTCTGGCGGTACATCGAAGTGACAGGATTGGCCGGCCAGCTCTTCGCCGTCATCGTGATCACCGTGGCGGCAGCCGAGGCGGCCGTGGCCTTGGCCTTGATTCTGGCCATCTACCGAACACGTGACACGGTCAATGTGGAAGAGATCGACCTGCTGAAGTGGTGAGGGCACGCCTATGGAAACCCTGTTAAGCCTCACACCGCTTGTGCCCCTCTTCCCGCTGTTGGCGTTCTTGGCCATTGTGTTGGTGCTCAACCCCAATAAGCGGCTGAGCGCGGCCGTGGCCATCGGCGCGGTGGGGCTTTCTTGGCTGTTGGGCTGGGCAATTTTCTTCAGCAGCATTGGCGCCGGGCTGGCCGAGCAGCCCTATGTGGTTGAGCTGCCTTGGATGCCGACCGGCCGCCGGCTCTTCGTGATGAGCGTGATGCTCGATCCCTTGGGAGCTGTCATGCTCTTCATGGTCCCCTTTGTGGCCCTCCTGATCTTCATCTACAGTGTGGGCTACCACAACTTGGGACAGCCCAACGAGGAGCCGCGTTTCTCCCGTTTCTTCGCCTATATCTCCCTCTTCGCCGCTGGCATGTTGGCGCTGGTGGTGAGCGGCAACATGCTGCTCTTCTTCATCGCTTGGGAGATCATGGGGCTCTGTTCGTACCTCCTCATCGGCTTCTGGTTCTACAAGCCGTCGGCGGCCAACGCGGCCAAGAAAGCATTCCTGACCACCCGCGTGGGCGACGTGTTGCTCTTCGTGGGCTTGGTGTTGCTCTACAGCTTTACTGGGTCGCTGAACTTGTACGAGGTGCTCTCGGCCGAGCACATCGAGTTCATGAAGGAGAGCTCAATCTCCGTGGCCGGTCTCTTCAACCTGCCGGCCCTGCCCACCATCGCCCTCCTTATCTTCGGGGGGGCTGTGGGCAAAAGCGCCCAATTCCCGCTCCACGTCTGGTTGCCGGACGCCATGGAGGGCCCCACGCCCGTCAGCGCCATGATCCACGCGGCCACGATGGTGGCGGCTGGCGTCTTCCTAGTGGCCCGCATGTTGCCCCTCTTCGAGCCCATTGAGGGCTCGTGGTGGTTGGGTGTCGTGGCCCTGATTGGCGCCTTTACGGCCGTTTTCGCCGCCTCGATCGCCGTGGCTCAAAATGACATCAAGCGGGTGTTGGCCTATTCCACCATCTCCCAGCTCGGCTACATGATTGCCGCCCTGGGCATTGGCGGATTCATCGCTGGAGTCTTCCACATGCTCACCCATGCCTTCTTCAAGGCGTTGCTCTTCTTGGGCTCCGGCTCGGTAATTCACGGCATGGAGCACGGCGTCCACCACGTGGAGGAGCACGGTCACGGCCACGATGGCCACGTGGACCCGCAGGACATGTGGAACATGGGCAACTTGCGCCAACACATGCCGACCACCTTTTGGACCTATGTGGTGGGGGCCTTCGCCCTGGCGGGTGTCCCCCTCATAACGGCCGGCTTCTGGTCCAAGGACGAGATCCTGGCCGAGGCATTTGAGAAGTGGACTCACAAGGGTGTCGTCTCCATCCCCTTCGTCGTGTGGCTTCTCTTGACTGTGGGCGCTGCACTGACGGCTTTCTACATGGGGCGCCAGCTTGGCCTCGTCTTCGGCGGACGGGAGCGTACCGAGGCTGCCCGCCACGCCCACGAGTCCCCCCGCACAATGACTGTGCCGCTCATGATCCTGGCCCTTTTCGCCATCGGGTTCGGGTGGGTGAACATACCCAAGAACGTCCCGCTGGTGGGCAACGGATGGCTGTTTGGCTTTCTGGCCGAGAACCACATCGGGGCGCTCCATGAACCGTACGAGAAGGTGCCTTTTGTCTTCTCGGTGGCCGCCCTCTCGAGCGTGCTGGCCTTGGGTGGGCTGGCGCTGGGGTGGTGGTGCTACCGCGGCGTGACGGGTGACGCGACTGTCTCCCCCTTCGAGCGAGACCCGGTGGCCAGAGCGTTTGCCCGGATCCCGCTGGTGGGGCGCCAGCTCTGGTTGCTGCTTGAGAACAAGTACTACGTGGACGAGATCTACAGCGTGGTGGTCATCCGCCCGGTGTTGGCCCTCTCGGCCTTCCTCAATAACTTCGACGATCGCTGGATCATTGACCCTCTGGTGGATGGAGTTGGCAAGGCTGCACGAGGGCTCTCGGCGGTGGGCCGCTGGATTGACACCTACATCGTGGACGGTATTGTCAACTACATCGGCTATCTCCTCGACGAGTTGGCGAGTGGCTTGCGGCTCATTCAAACCGGGCGATTGCCCAACTATTTGGCCATCCTCGTGGCTGGTGTATTGGCCCTTGTCGGTCTCATGTTGAGATAGCCTAGGCTCGGAAAGGGAGAGCACAAGAGACTCACTCAAGGGAGGCGTTGGGCGACATGATACCCATTCTCTCGATTATCACCTTTGCCCCGTTGGTGGCTGCGCTCGTTATTCTCCTCATTCCGGGGGAGAAGGAGCAGGCGATCAAGCGTTGGTCGGTGGTGGCCAGCTTCATCATTTTCCTGTTGACCGCCTGGCTCTGGGTGATCTACGACCCCGCTTGGGGAGGCTACGCCTTCGTGGAAGAATACCCTTGGATTCCGGCGATCAACGTCTTCTACCGGGTAGGAGTGGATGGCCTGAGCGTGCCTCTCATCACGCTGACCGGGCTGTTGACTTTCCTAAGCATCTTCTACAGCACCTACGTGATCCATTACCGGGTCAAGGAGTACTTTTTCCTCTTCTTCTTCCTGGCTGTGGGCATGTTCGGCGTCTTTGTGGCCCTGGATTTCTTCCTCTTCTACGTCTTCTGGGAGATCGGGCTGGTCCCCATGTACTTCCTGATCGGCGTCTGGGGAAGTGACCGGCGCGAGTACGCGGCCATCAAGTTCTTCATCTACACGTTGGCGGGCTCGGTGCTCATGCTCCTGGCGATTTTGGGCCTCTACTTCAGCACAGGCACCTTTGACATCACGGCTCTGCCGGGCAAGGAGCTCTTCGGCGGCAACTTCATTCTGAAGAGCCTGGCCTTCTGGGGTATTTTCCTGGCTTTTGCCATCAAAGTGCCTGTGTGGCCCTTCCACACGTGGCTGCCCGATGCCCACACTGAGGCGCCCACGGCCGGTTCCGTGATCCTGGCCGGCATCCTGTTGAAACTCGGTGGGTATGGATTCCTCCGCATCCTCATGCCCATCTTCCCCGACATTTTCAACGCCTACTGGCTGGTGGTGGCTGTTTTGGCCGTGATCAGCATCGTCTACGGCGCCCTTGTGGCCATGGCCCAGTGGGACCTCAAGCGCATGATTGCCTACTCGTCGGTGAACCACATGGGGTATGCCATGTTGGGCATCGCGGCCGCGGCGGCTACATTGGACAAGTCTGAGGCCATCTTCACCAGCCGGGCCATTGCCCTGAACGGAGCCCTCTTCCAGTTCATTGCCCACGGCTTGATCACCGGTGGACTCTTCTTCATGGTGGGCGTTGTCTACGAGCGCGCCCACACGCGAGATTTGAAGGCCTTCGGTGGCTTGGGGGCCATCTTGCCCATCCTGTACGGGTTCTTTGCCATTACCGCCTTTGCCAGCTTGGGCTTGCCCGGCCTCGCCGGGTTCGTCAGCGAGTTCATGGTCTTCCGGGGAGCGTTCCACATCATTCCCTACATCGCGGCTATCGGCGTGATTGGCATTGTGGCCACGGCAGCGATGTTCCTCTGGAAGCTCATCCAGATGGTCTTCTTGGGCCCGCTCAACGAGCGCTGGAAGGACTTGCCCGACATGTACGGGTGGGAGATTGCCACAATGGTCCCGCTGGTGGTCCTCTTCACGTTGCTGGGCGTCTACCCCGCGCCAGTGTTGAATTACATCAACGCTGGCGTTGTCCGGCTTTTGGAGATGATGAGCTAGCTAGCCGTGTGGGCGACAATAACGGCCTTGAAGGAGCAGTGAGGCACTATGGCACAGATCAACTGGGCTGAAACGATCTGGCTGCTGGGTCCAGAACTCATCCTGACCGTGGGTGCCCTGGTGGTGCTCGTGTTGGATTTCGTGCGTGAGGATGACCGAGGCCCTCTTCTCCCTGGCCTTACCTTGATCGCACTTGGGGGCGCCTTTTTGCTCAGCTTTATGTACTTGGGTCTGGACCGCACGGCCCTGTTCATGTTCGAGGTGGATAACCTGACGACGTTTTTCCGCCTGCTGGCCACGGGGACCAGCGTGCTCATCTTGCTCGTCTCCGTCGATTACGTGCGGAGCCGTAGCCGGCACGCCGGCGAGTTCTACAGCCTGTTGCTGTGGGTGACATTGGCAGTCATTCTGGTGGCGGCCTCCTCAGACTTGATCTTGTTGTACCTCTCCTTCGAGCTCTTGAGCATTACCAGCTACATTCTGGTGGGGTGGCTGCGCGATGAAGCCCGCAGCAACGAGGCAGCTATGAAGTACCTGCTCTACGGGGCCATTAGCTCGGCCGTGATGCTCTATGGCATGTCCCTCCTCTACGGCGCGGCGGGGAGCACGCGGCTGGAGGACATCGCACGCACATTCAGTAACCCGGCTGTACAGGTGGGCACCTTGGACGAGTTGGTGTTGCCGGCCGTGGTGCTCATGTTGGCCGGCTTTGGCTTCAAGACCTCGTTGGTACCCTTTCACCAGTGGGCCCCTGATGCCTATGAGGGTGCCCCCACGCCCGTGACCGCCTTCCTCTCAGTCGGTTCCAAGGCGGCCGGCTTCGCCGTCCTAATTCGCGTGCTCTTGATGGCCTTGCCCATGTTCCAGGTGGACTGGGCGGCCGTGCTGGTGGCCTTCAGCATCCTGACCATGACGTTGGGGAACTTGGTGGCCCTTGTCCAGACGAACATGAAGCGCCTGTTGGCGTACTCGTCTGTTGCCCAGGCGGGCTATATTCTGATGGGGCTGGCTGCCTATGTGGCCACCGACACGAGCACGTTGAACGGCGTTGCCGGCGTGTTGCTCTACTTGGTGGCGTATTTGTTTACCAATCTGGGGGCTTTTATTGCCGTGATCGCCTACGAGCAGGCCACCGGCTCTGTGGCCATCGCCGATTACGCCGGCATGGTGCGACGAGCACCGTGGCTGGCTGCCGCACTGGTTGTCTTCTTCCTCAGCCTAGCCGGCATCCCTCCCACTGCTGGATTTGTGGGCAAACTGGCCGTTTTCGGCGCGGCCATCAACGCCCAGCTCTATTATCTGGCCATCATCGGTGTGCTCAACAGCGTGATCAGCGTTTACTACTATTTCAACGTCGTGCGCCAGATGTTCTTCATGCCGCCCCCCGCAGAAGGCGACGGACGGATCAGCTATCCGCAGGCGATGGGATTGGCCTTGACAGTTTCTCTGGTGGGCACCTTACTCATCGGCATTTATCCCCAGCCTTTCCTCGATTTGGCCAACTTGGGACGGCAGTTTTTGGCCATGTTGCCGCTGGCCTAATCTTGAGGAGACAGGACCTGAGGGGCAGAAATCAACAGGCGCACCTATTGAGGTGCGCCTGTTGTGCATTCCCTTGGTTTCACTCGTTTGAGGGCGAGACCGGCCTTTTGTGGGCCTCGGTGACGGTGTGTTCCTCCTCGTCGTAGCGCCCTAACAAGTCGTTCCACCGGACGAGCAACACGTCCCGCAAGTTGCGCCAGGAATCTTTGAGAGGATTCACTTTGCTCTCATTGCTGTAGTGCCACTCGACGGGCACCTCTTTAATGCGATACCCCCGCTTCAAGGCCAAGAAGAGCAGCTCCACGTCAAAGGCAGTTACCATGCTCCCCCGGACGGGTTTGCTACGGCCGGCGTGGAGGCGCAGGCGGGCGAAGAGATCGTGGGCGACCTCACGCCGCATGGCCTTGAAGCCACATTGGGTGTCCTGTACGCCCCGCACGGCCACGAGCTGCACAATCATGTTAAGACTCGGCCCATGAGGTGGCGGTAGAAGGGTTCGCCGATGCGCTGGTTTTGGCCTCCCCCCTCACGGGAGCCTATCACGAGATCATATCCCTGCTCGAAGTAGGGCAACAACCGCTCGATTTCTTCAATGGGGGTGGAGAGGTCGGCGTCCGTGAAGAGGGCGATCTTCCCTTGAGCGGCCAACATGCCCGTGCGGACCGTGTACCCCTTGCCGAAATGGGGGTTCTCGATGATGCGCACCCTGGGATCGCCTTCAGCAACTGCCCGCACACTCTCAACCGTGGCATCCGTCGAGCCGTCGTCCACGACGATCACTTCGGCCGTGTAGGGCTGACGGTCTAGGTAGGCCAGAATGTGCCGCAGGTTATCGGGCAGCCGTCGTTCCTCGTTGTAGGCGGGTATGACGACTGAGAGAAACGGTCGCTGTTCGGAAATCGGAGACCTCCTTGCCGGGGATTTCCGCGCACGCCAGCCTGTGCTCCTGGCTGACGCGGTCTATGATACCCCCTTTTGAGGGTTCGGTCAACCACTGGGGTGCAGTGTTGCGGCGTGCTCGGCCGCTTCTCCGTTTGACAAACAGCGTGGTCGTGTGCTGCGAATTGAGTGAGGAGGACAAGGGGGGAGATTCGGTTCATGCCCGCAACAGGCGCTCGAGCGTGTCGGCGTCCACGCGAGTCTGAGCCGACACATGGCGATGGGCCCACGCCATGCGGGGCATGCCCAGGAAGCCGGCCAGTTGCCCTTTGAGGCGCGCGCGGGCCGCCTCACCCCGCCAGGCGCGCAGGGCGTCCGTGGTCACGCGCCACTGTTCGCGCACGATGGTGCGCCAGTGGCGTCGCCAGAGGGCGTAGGGATAATCCTTGGCCAGGACGTAGAGCCAATTGCGCCCGGTGTAGAAGCTAGCCAGTGGCCCGCCTCCGGTGGCACTCACCTTGTGGTACACGATAGCCTGTGGCGTGTACACACAACGCCACCCGGCTCGCTGTGCCCGCCAGGCTACGTCCACATCTTCGAGATACGAGCCGAAGCGTTCGTCGAAGAGGCCAATATCGTCGAAGAGCTCCCGCCGGTACAGGGCAGCCGCGCCGCACGGGCCGAAGACATCTTCCTCCTGATCGTACTGGCCTCGATCTACTTCCCAGACGCCCCGATTGCCCGGACGCCCGCTCAGGGTGTAGAAGTCACCGGCGGCGTGCAGGCGGACGCGGTCGTCCCAGACACGAATTTTACAGGCAACCATGCCCGCGCCGCTGTGGCGCTGGAGGGCAGCGACTAGGGCAGCCAACCAACCCGGCTCGGGCTCGGTGTCGTTGTTGAGCAGGGCTACAAGTGCTCCCCGGGCAGCTTTGAGCCCTTCGTTGAAGGCCCTGGCCACGCCGTAGTTGTGGCGCAGCGCCACGAGGCGAACGTGGGGCCACTTGGTGCTCAGCCACGTGAGCGTCCCATCCTGACTGCCGTTGTCCACCACGATGACTTCGAAGGGCGTGTAGGTTTGGCGGAAGAGCGCTGGCAGGCAGGTTTCCAGGTGATGTCGTCCATTCCAAGACGGAATGACCACGCTGACGAGTGGGTTCACAGAGGACATGTGAGCTCCACCTGGGGTGTTGAGGCCGTGATCAGGGCCGTCGCAGTTTGACCGCCCAGGAAGACCTCGATCCACTCCGCAAGTTGGGCGGCGAAGAGGGCTCCATCTGCTCGTGAGAGCGGTGGCAGAACGTCCACGTTGCACAGGGCCACGCTGGTCTGGGGGGTGATGGCCGTGAAACGACCTTGGCGCCAATTCCACTTGCGACACATGATCCGTCCAGCATCGTCAACGTAGACGACTTCCCCGGCCGGCGGAAAGACGTGCTCCTCGCTGTTGAAGGGAACGAAGACCTCTGCACCCGTGGCCGGCCGCAGCGTGACATTGCCTTGTATCTGTTCCACGTCATCGCCGCCCACGGGCACGAAGTGGAGGAGGGAAAGTGTGTTCATGAGATCCACCAGCGGGCTGATGCGACGCACGGGCTTGCCGCTACGGGCGCGCCTGGCCAGCGCTTCCACGGCCGAGTAGCTGCGGCCATCCCACATGCCGAACGCCTTGTACGCCTTCCGCCAGGCCACAATGTGAGGATGCATGGTCAACCCCTGCTGAGCCACGATCTGTTGGGCTCGCATCGTGGCCTCCGAAAGCCGCTTGCCGATTTCCGGGTCAGATGAAGTGTTGTCCACGTTCCACGCTATCACGACGGCGCGCACGTACTCGGGAAAGCGGGCGAAAATGGCCTCGTCCACACCGTCCACCAAGACTCGCATGTGTGTGCTCCTGTGGGTGGAGTTGTTTGTCTGTCCCCGTTGTCCTCCGGGAAGAAGAGGAATGTGCCGGCCGGAGCAATGTCAGATGCCTTCCTCCTGGGCCCACGCTGTGACGCCCTCGGTCCAGTGTGGAAGGGCAATGTCCAAAGACCTCAGGGCCACGGTGTGAAGTTCGACGCGCGGCGGCACCTTGGCCGGGCGCGGGTACGCTGTCAGCGGCTCCAGCGGATAATCGGGGCGGCCGATGGCCTTGAGCACGGCACGGGCCAACTCGTAGCGGGTGGCACATCCTTCGTTGACTACGTGATAGAGGCCATAAGCGCCTGTCTCGATCAGGCGGGCAATGGCTTGGGCCAGATGGGGCGCATAGGTGGGATGGCCTGCCTCGGTCACCACCATGCCGAGCGAAGGACGCTGGGCCGCCAGTTCAACCACCTTGCGGGGAAAGTTACGCCCACCAGGACCGTACACCCACGCCGTGCGGGCGATGTAAAAGCAATCCAGCAAGTGCTGGACAAACCATTCGCCGGCCAGCTTGCTGGCCCCGTAGACGTTCAGCGGGTTGGGAAGGTCCCATTCCCAGTACGGGGCTCCCTTCTGGCCGTCGAACACGTAGTCCGTGCTCACGTAGCAGAGGGTTGCTCCACATTTCTGGGCCAACAAGGCCACATTCCGCGTGCCCAAGGCGTTGACTAGGTAGGCACGCTCGGGCTGTTGCTCGCAACCGTCCACGTTGGTCATGGCGGCTGTGTGGACGATCACATCCGGCGACCACGTGGCCACGTCCAACACCGCCTTCAAGTTGGTCACATCAAGTTGGGTACGAGTCGGGGCAAGGACATCGTGGTGAGTGAGCGCGGCTTGGAGCGCACATCCGACCTGGCCTCCGCCGCCGGTGATGAGAACGCGCATGGTTTCCCCCATCTCCAGGCGAAGAACGCCGTCCTTCGTCTTACAGCGTCTCCAGCAGATGGTACCACCGAGGTTTGGTTCTGGCAAACGTCCGCCGGCGCGACAGCGTTCTTGGTGCTCAACCACAGTGGATTGTGGTAAGCTCTTCTCCCATGAGGGTGCCAATTTTCCCTCCGCCACGCTGACGAGCCCATGGGCCAGGCCGCCTTCGGTGGCGGTGTGGTCCGGGCGCGTTCTTGCGGGCGCGCGATCCCCGAAGGGGATTTGCGGGAACGCCGGAAGTGTGTTACACTCGTGAGAACCAAACAACCGTTTGATTGGTGGGCTTGATGGGAAACGAGACAACCCGACGAGAAGAACTGCTTGTGGTGGCCGCGCGCCTCTTCAGCCGCAAGGGATATCATGCCACATCCATGCAGGATATTGCCGATGAGCTCAACATCCTGCGCGGCAGCCTCTATCACTACATTGAGAGCAAAGAGGGACTTCTGTATGAGCTCATGGAACTGGGCATCCAAACGTTGATGGAGCGCGTGCGCCCCATCGTGGAATCTGATCTGCCGCCCGATGAGAAGCTGGCACGCTTGATTCAGCAACACACGGTCACCATCGCCAGCTATCCCGACTTCATGGCCGTCTTCCTGCACGAGCTGAAGTCCCTCTCACCGCCCCGCAGGGAGCGCATTTTGGCCTACCGCCAGGAGTATGATCACCTGGTGCGCCGTATCCTGGTGGAAGGGGTGGAATGCGGCGTCTTTCGCCCCGTGGACGTTCGGGTGGTCTCCTTCGCCCTGTTGGGCATGGTGAACTGGGTATATCAGTGGTATTCCCCGGACGGCCCCCGCTCGGCCGAGGAGATTGGCGCCATCTTTGCCAACGTGGTGTTGCAGGGGGTGCTCGAGCGCCCGGAAAAGTGAGCCGGCAACGAAGCCCCATTCGCAGCGCAGAAGAAGAGGGGTGTTCTGCAAAAGTCAGGGAGGAATGGAATGATCAGCTTTGAACTGACGGAAGAACAGCGTATGTTGCGGGAAATGGCCCACGACTTCGCGGCCAACGAAATTGTGCCCGTGGCCGCCCACTACGACGAGACGGCGGAGTTCCCGTGGGAAATCATCAAGAAGGCCCGGGAGGTTGGGCTCATCAACACGAATATCCCCGCAGAATATGGGGGTGGGGGGCTCCACGCCTTTGATGAGATCCTGATCGGCGAGGAGCTGGCCTGGGGATGCACTGGTATCAGCACCTCACTGCTGATCAACAACTTGGCGGCCATTCCGATCATCGTGGCCGGAAGTGACGAGCAGAAGCGCAAGTGGCTCGGCGCCATGGTGGACGGCGCGTTGGCCGGCTACGCCGTGACCGAACCGGGAGCCGGTTCAGATGTGGCCGGCATTCAGACAACGGCCCGCAAGGTGGGCGACGAGTACGTGTTGAACGGCACGAAGACGTTCATCTCCAACGCCAGTGTGTGTGATTTCTGTGTTGTCTTCGCCTACACGGACAAGTCCCAGCGTTACATGGGCATGAGCTGCTTCGTAGTGGAGCGGGACCGTGAGGGGTTCACGGTGAGCAAGAAGTTCGACAAAATGGGCCAACGGGCCAGCGACACGGCCGAGATTAGCCTCAACGAGGTGGTGGTGCCCGAGGAGAACCGCATCGGCCCGGAGGGGGCAGGATTTCTGATCGCCATGCGCGTCTTTGACTTCAGCCGGCCGGGCGTGGCTGCTGCTGCCGTGGGCTTGGCACGGCGTGCCATGGAGGAGGCGATTGCCTACGCGGCCGAGCGAGAAGCCTTTGGACAACCCATTTACAAGTTCCAGGCCATCGGTCACAAGGTTGCCGACATGGCCATGCAGATTGAGGCCGCCCGCCTGCTCGCCTGGCGAGCTGCATGGCTGATTGACCAGGGCCGTCCGAACACCATGTTCGCCTCATTTGCCAAGGCGTTCGCCGCTGATATGGCCATGAAGGTCACCACTGATGCTGTCCAAGTGTTCGGCGGCTACGGGTATATGCGCGAGTACCCGGTGGAAAAGCTCATGCGTGACTGCAAGGTGTTCCAGATTTACGAGGGCACCAGCGAAATTCAGCGCAACATTATTGTGCGCGAACTCTTCAAGGGGCAGTGAACTGTGCCCGCTTCTCCCAATGCCGCGCTGCCGTGACGGGATGATATCCTCGCGCGTCACGGCAGCGCAGTGCCGATCTCCGTTCATCCCGGCCGGTCTCACCCCGGCAGGTCCAAGTGTTCCCCGATCAGGATGGATGGGAAAGGCCTCATGGTGGCCGCTGTTCGGCCCATGCCACTAGGCGGTGGGCTGCCCGTTCTCCCTCGTGCGTGGCCTCGCCACGGATGGCGCCAACACCGGTGGTCCACAGGCGAGCAGCTCGGGCTAGCCGTTCCAGCGCCTTGATGGCCCCGGTCAACTGAATGAGCGGCCGCGTGAAGCTGCGGCGCAGGTCAGGGGACAACAACGAGGAGAAGAGCACCATCCCTTCCCACGCCTCGCGGTCGGGCAGGTGCCACACCAAATCCCACACGTCCAGTGGTAGTGGGCCGTATCCGGCCCGGTGCCAGTGAAAGGCCACCACTCCCGATGGCGTGAGCCGCATGTGCTCTGGCCGCAGGTCACCGTGTACGAGCCACAGGCTGTGAGGGGCGAGGCGACGCACCAGCGCTGCGTGCTGGCGGGAGAGAAAGCGCACAGCTTCCAACGTTAGCTCGCACAGCCATGGTGCCCCTTGGCGAACGGCTTGGCAAATGGTGTGGCCCCACCGTTCAACTCGCTGCCGGACAATCACCCCGTTGCGCCACGAATTCGCGCGCAGGGCGCGCACGTGTTGACCGGCTGCATGTCCTAGCCATGTGGCGACGGCGTCACGCAGGCGCGTGTGGTGAAGCCAGTCGGCGGGCAGCTCGTGGTCGCCGGGGTCCTCGAGGAGCAAGATCACCTGTGTGCCGGTGCACCGGTGGACGTGGTAGAGGCGGGGCATGATGGGCACACGATGGCGGGTTGCGTGGCGTGCGATGACATAGTCCGGAGAGCCATCAGTGGTAGCGTGCAGGAGGAGTGTGAGTGTGCCGTTTGGCACCGGCCAGCGCACAGGCACCCGCCAGAGGGGAATCCCGTGGTGGAGCACAGGATGTGGCCTTACAGAGGGCATCACAGCTCCCTCCCCTAAAAGATGTTCGATCGCTTCAATCCACTCGGAGGGTAGCCGCTCAATGGCAGGGGGAGGATGGGCAGCCTTACCGCTGGGGGATGTGGTGGTGGCCGGCAACATCAAGCGCAAGGGGTGGCGGATGTTCATGACGACCTCCTCTCGAGGGTCACAGGGACGGGAAAGCATTGGTTGCCCCGCCGGCAACGATATGCCTCGAGCAGAATTCCCGCCCTCGTGAGACCAAGCCGTCTCACGCTGTCAATGGCCAACACTCGTCTGAGGATGTGATGGTGTGTGACTGCGCGACAGCAGCGTCAGGCGGACACAGTGTGTGGTTTCCTGGATGTTGGGGAGATGGTCACCCTCCCCGAAACGCGTTCCGAGGAAGGTGAGCGTGCTGCTTGCTGCTGGGTCCCTATCTCTGCTGGGCGACCAATGGCAGGTGCACCCGGTATCGGGCGATGAAGAAGTCATATGTGGCCCCGCACAGTTGCGTGTAGCGGCTGCTGTACGGGTCGATTTTTACATAATAGGTGCCGGGTGCTGTGGGCCTCCACACAATCTGTGAGCTCGGCGTTTCTGAAGTGTCCTTGGCTAACAATGTGGTGCCGTCCGTGTCGTAGAGGTAGAGGGTTGTGTTGGCGTTGGGGCCCAAGTTGACCGTCATCAATGTCAGGGTGACGCCCACATCTTGGGCGCCCACGGTAAAGGAGATCCAGTCCGTATCCGTCACCGCGTGCAGGGTGCGGGACTGGAGCCCCGTGTAGGGCGCGGCGGAGGTGAACGTGTCGTCATTCTCGTAGGCGTCGGGGCCCACGTCGGGGGGTGGTGCCCCTAAGCGCGAGATGGTGTATCCCTCGTCCGTGTAGTAGGTCACTTTCGACCGCGTACACTGCCCCACCTGCGCTTCGCGGCACTTCCACCAGGAGATGATGCCGTCGAAGTTGGCCGCGTACGTGCCATTGGCATCGGCCTTGAGAAAGGTAGTCCACTCCCACCACATGTACCGATTATACGTGCCCAAGGAGACTTCCAATAGGCCGTTAGCGGGCGCTTTGCCTGTAACCCGGTTATTGACCGGATCATCTTGGAGGGTCAAGTCGGGAATGGACACGCTGTCAGAGGGCACTCCCACTGGCCTGATGTCAATCACGTCGCCGGGAAGGACTTGCTCGGGGAATGACCATGCGAAGAACCCCTCCCGACTTGCGGTGAGCGTGGTGGTCTCCTCTACGGTGCCGCCTCGCCGCAGCGTCAAGGTCACCGGAGATCCGGGCGTCGGCGTGTACCCGGAGAACATGGTGGTGCCTTCTTCGATCTCAACACTGAGGTCCAGAGCGTGGCTGTAGGCCCTCACGATGTGGCCACCTGGCTCCCGGAAGAAAACGTCTACTTCGCTCTGGGAGTTCACGTTCCCCTCATCACTCAGGTCCACTGAATACCGATTGCCCGAGACAGTGGGCGTGTAGATGGAGGAGGTGGTGGTGCGCCCATTGAGTCCTACGTCCGAGGAGGTGACGAGAACGACCAAGGAGCTACCGGTGGGTGCGGCCCCCGAGATGGTCTTCGCCTTTACGTCGAACAACGCCGTCAGGGTGGGCACAGAAGAGACGAGTCATGGTCACAACCCCGTCGCTTACGGCCACTCGGTCGCCAGGCTCGACGGGGCTGGTGAACTGTTCTTGGAAGGAGGAGTTCCACATAGAGGCCGAACCGTTCACCTTGGACTTGAGCACGCCCCCTGAGCTCCACAAGGTCAAGGTAATGGGGCCTGGCTTCCGCCAGTAGCCTCCGACAGTGTGCTGGCCAGGATACACCTCGATGTACGGGACGGCCCCCTGGCGGGTGAGCTGCTGAGCGTTGCCTTGGGTGTCGTACATGGACACTCTATACCAGAAGATTGAGTCACCCGGTTGCATGTCGTATCCGCTGGCCGCGAAGTTCAGCACAAAGCTGCCGTCTGCGTTCACGGTGGTATCGGCACAGCCGTTTTCCCACGAGGGGGCGAACCTGTCAGTAAGGCCGAAGCGAATGCGCCGGCCGGCACCATCTGTGTCCAGGGTGCCGGTAATGAGGTCGTGGTCGGGGTCGAACGTGAGGTCGCGCGGTGAGACGAAGGTGGTGGTGATGACCACATCGCCTCCGACCACTTGGATGATGTCGCCGGTCTGGGCCGTCTGAGTGAACTCGGCCCAGAACTGGCTCAAGCTATTGGTGGACCCGCCGACTTGGGAGATGGCGGTGTCCCCACGCTTGAGCGTGGCCACGAACCCGGTGCGGGGCCGCAAGACCCCGTAGATGTTCATGCCGTCGTATCCGACGCTCACCTGCGGTGGTTGAACAACGGTTTCGGTTCTCGCGTTGCCGTTGGGATCGTTTACCCAGATGATCACGGAACCGCTGCGGTCGAATCCGCCGGGAATGGCGGTCGAGAACGTACCGCTGCCGTCACTTGTGGATGTGGCCGTGCTCCACGTCACCTGGCAGACAGCATCTGTTTGGAAGACAACGACGAAAATGTCGCGGTTGGGAGCGGTCACGCCGCTCACGGTGTTCTCGGTGGGATCGGCGAAGACGGAGATCGGCGCCACCGTGCTCTTGATGGTCTTGCCGGCCGCGGTGACCTCCACGGTGTCACCTGGAACGGCCACCCACGTGTATTCGCACGGCTGCCACGTTGGCCTGAAGGCATAGAATCCACTCGCTGTACTCGTGGTGGTTTCAGTCACCTTGACGGTGCCGTCTGGGCCTCTCAACGTCATGGTAACCCGCGTGTTGGGCAGCGTGCTTCCGCTCACGCTGCTGTACTGGTAACCCTGCCGAACGTAGATTTGCAAGGTCAGCGTGACGTTCTTGGTGCGCAACAGCGCCAGCTCACCCATTGCGGTCCGGGCCTGCTGGGCCCACAGGGTATCTTCCATGGCCCTGAGGATCGCCTTGGCCGCACAGGCCGGGTTGTTGCCCTCTTCTTGGGCTGAGGACACGAAGACGAGGGCACCTTTCATCTCGTTCACAGCGCGCATCCCCTCCGGCGTGGCCGGGGTCACGCGGATGGCGTACTCGTGCGGCAACAGGGTGAAGTCAGCGATGAGCCCTTCAGCCTGAAGCCTGACCAGCTCCTCCAAAACGGGCTGGACCGCTCGGGAGAGCATGGCCTCGAACCGGAAAGGTTGATCGTCAGGCCGCACCCCGTCGAGCCAAGGGAGGGGAAGGATAAGGAAGGAGGTGTTGAGATCGGCGCCCGGAGCCCCTGTGGGCTCTGTGCGCAGTGCCGTGTCCTCGTCCACCACGGTGCCCTGAGCGTAGGTGATCGTGCCCCACATGAGGAGGAGAATGGAGGTTGAGATCAGGAGGGGCAGGAGAAGTACAGACAAACGCTTGACCATACCACACCTCCCGAAGGTCGACGTGCGTGCACGATACCGGGTACATAGAAAACGCTTTCCCAGGATGAAGGGGCGAAGAGGTCACAACGAGAAGCTTTTTACCACTATGATATCACAGGTTGTCAACTCCCTGGGGCGCCTCTCCCGGCCGGGCAGCACGGGCGGCCTCGATGCCGGCGCGCAAGTCGGCCACAAATTGACGTGCGGCAGCAACGGGATCGTCGCCCCTGTCGATGGCTTTCAGCAGCGCGCTGCCCACGATCACGCCGTCGGCAATGCGGGCCACGTGGGCGGCGTGTTCCGGCCGGGCAATGCCGAAGCCCACGGCCAATGGCAGGGACGTGGCCCGGCGCACGCGGGCCACGAACTGTTCCAGGTCTGGAGGAAGCCGGTCACGCGGGCCCGTAACGCCGGTGAGGGAGACTAAATAGATGAAGCCCGATGCCCGATGAGTGACCAACTTTACGCGCGTCCCGTCCGACGTAGGGGCGAGCAGGAAGATGAGGTGAAGCCCATGCGCCCGCAGGGCAGCCTGCAGGCTGTCGGCTTCCTCGGGGGGCAAGTCCGGCACAATGACGCCTTGGATCCCGGCCTCAGCAGCACACCGGGCAAAGGTGGACTCGCCCATTTGGAAGATGGGGTTATAGTAGCCCATGAGCACGAAGGGAACTTGGACACCGCGCGAGCGCAGTTCAGCTGCCTGCTGGAGGCAGAGGGCCAGGCTCATGCCGTTCTGCAGAGCCCGCTGGGAGGCCGCCTGAATGGTGGCACCATCGGCCACAGGGTCGCTAAAGGGAACGCCCAACTCTATTAAATCCGCGCCCCCCTCGACGAGGGCCGGGACCAACTCGAAGGCGCTCTCCCGCCGGGGAAATCCCATGGTGATGAAGGGCATCAGGGCAGCTCGCCCTTGGGCCCGCAGACGGTTGAAGGTGGCCTCGATGCTGATCATACCTCCTCCAGGTGTTCGCCCAGCGCACGGGCCACGGTGGGCATATCCTTGTCGCCGCGTCCGCTGATGTTGACCACAATCAGCCGGTCAGGTGCCATCTTGGGAGCACGCTTCATGGCCTCAGCCACGGCGTGGGCGCTCTCCAACGCCGGGATAATGCCCTCCAGCTCACTGAGCCGTTGAAAGGCGTGGAGGGCCTCCTCGTCGGTGGCATACGTGTATTGGGCCCGCCCGATCTCCCGCAACCAAGCGTGCTCCGGCCCGACAGCCGCGTAGTCCAGGCCGGCCGAGATGCTGTGGGTGAGGGCGATCTGACCATCAGTGTCCTGGAGCACGTAAGTCTGGGTGCCGTGAAGCACGCCCAAGCGCCCCCGCCGCGGGTCGGCGAAGCGGGCCGCGTGGCGGCCGGTCTCGATGCCCTCTCCACCGGCTTCCACGCCCACGAGGGCGACCTGTTCGTCCTGGATGAAGGGGAAGAAGAGGCCGATGGCATTGGAGCCACCCCCCACGCAGGCGATCAGGAGATCGGGAAGGCGCCCCTCGGCCTCCTGGAGCTGGGCGCGCACCTCGTCGCCGATGACACGCTGAAAGTCGCGCACCATGCGCGGGTAGGGGTGGGGGCCAAGGGCCGATCCCAGCAAGTAGTGGGTGGTACGCACGTTGGTCACCCAATCCCGAATGGCCTCGTTGATGGCATCCTTGAGGGTGCGGCTGCCGGCATCGACACCGCGCACCTCGGCGCCGAGCAACCTCATGCGGAAGACGTTGAGCCGCTGTCGTGCCATGTCCACGGTGCCCATGTAGATCACGCACTCCAGGCCCAAGAGGGCACAGACGGTGGCCGTAGCCACACCGTGCTGGCCGGCACCCGTTTCGGCCACAATGCGCCGTTTGCCCATGCGCTTGGCCAGCAGGGCTTGGCCAAGTGCGTTGTTGATCTTGTGGGCCCCGGTGTGGGCGAGGTCCTCGCGTTTCAAGTAGATACGTGCCCCACCAAGGGCTTCCGTGAGGCGATGGGCCGGCGTGAGAGGCGTGGGACGGCCGGCATAGGTGCGGAGCAGGTGGGTGAGCTCCCGGTGAAACTCGGCGTCCTGACAGGCTTCCTCGTAGGCGGCTTCCAACTCGCGCACCGCCGGCACCAGGGTTTCGGGCACGTAGGCCCCCCCGAAGGGGCCATATCGTGGTCCGTTGGAGAGGGAGAGCTTTGAGGTCATAGCAGTTCACCTCAGGCACACCCGATCTTGTGGAGAGCTGCGCGCAGTTGAGCAGCCCGCTTGTCCAATGTGTGGCGGTCGGCGTAGGCCGGCGGCCGGCCGAAGCGGCGGTCACCCTGCCAGCGGGGGATGACATGCATGTGAACGTGGAAGATCACTTGGCCGGCCGCGCGGCCGTTGTTCTGGACTAAGTTGATCCCGTCTGGCTCGAGCGTCATGCGCAGGGCCTGCATGATGGGCTTGGCCACCCGGGCCACGGCGGCGGCCTCTTCATCGGGGAGCTCCCACCAGGAGGGCACGTGGATCCGGGGCACGATGAGCGTGTGGCCCGGTGACGCCTGGTTGATGTCCAAGAAGGCCACGACCAGCTCGTCCTGGTGGATGAAGGCACCGTGTTCTAGGCCGTGAATAATGCGGCAGAAGGTGCAGTCGTTCTTCATGGTGCTTCCTCTGGGCCACGGGTGGCATCCGCACGTCGCACGGCTTCGACAAAGGCTCGTATGCGAGCGTGATCTTTGATGCCCTTGGTGCGCTCTACCCCACTGGAGACATCCACGCCCCAGGGGCGCACGCGGCGGATGATTTCGCCCACGCTTTCGGGCGTGAGCCCGCCGGCCAACATAAGACGCACGCGCCGGGCCACCAGCATGGCGACGGCCACGTCCGCCAGGATGCCCGTTCCCCCGATGAGCCAGGGATGGTAGCTGTCCATGAGCAACTGGGGCGCGTTCTCGTCCTGAGGCATGGTGTCGTAGTACAAGGCCAGGGCTGCCTCTGCGTCTTCCCGCGCTTGGGGACGAATCGCCTTGTAGGCCCGCGGCCGGAGTTGACGCACCTCGGCCGGGGGTTCACTGCCGTGGAGTTGGGCCAAGTCAAGCCCCACGCCGTCGAGGAGGGCACGCACCTCATCAACAGGCGCGTCCACGAAGATGCCAACAGTACACGGACAGGAAGACCCGAGTTCGTCCCGCAGTGCGCGGACGATGGTGGCAGCCCGATCTGGTGCAATGAAGCGAGGGCTTTTGTCGTAGAAGACAAAGCCCACGAAATCGGCGCCGGCGGCTGCGGCAGCCATCGCGTCTTCCAGGTTGGTGATGCCACAGATTTTCACACGTGTCATTGCGTGCTCCCGTCGTCCCACAGGTGCCAGCCCCGAAGGCGGTTACAGCCCCAGTAGAGACCGCACGGGGTCGGCCTGTGAGGCGATCAGTAGGATGACGATGCACAGGGAGGTGCCCACGGCCAGGGCGATCACGCCGGCCATGATACCGGCCAGAACTCCGCTGTTGTTTTCCATAGCGTTCCTCCTCAATTGTTGCCCGCCGAAGCCAGTTCCTGGACTTTGGCGGCCACGTCCTTGGCCCGCACGATGGCTTCACCCACCAGGATGGCGTCCACGCCCATCTCGGCCAGGTGGCGCACGTCGGCGGCCGAGTGAATGCCGCTTTCGGCTACCACAAGGGTGCCGGCCGGGATGAGGGGGCACAGGCGGGCGGTGGTGTTCAGGTCAACGTGAAAGGTGCGCAGGTCCCGGTTGTTGATGCCGATTAACGTGGGGGAGATGCTCAGGGCCCGTTCCAGCTCGTTCTCGTTGTGGACTTCTACGAGGACGGCCATGCCCAACTCGCGCGCGAGCGCGTGGAGGTGGGCCAAGGTGGTGTCCCCGAGGACAGCCACAATGAGGAGCACCGCGTCGGCGCCGGCCGCCCGTGCCTCGTAGACTTGATATGGGTCCAGGATGAAGTCCTTGCGAAGCACGGGCACGCTGACGGCACGGCGCACGGCCCGCAAGTGGTCCACATTGCCCTGGAAGAAGTGTTGGTCGGTGAGCACGCTGATGGCGGCAGCGCCGTTGGCCTCGTAGACCGTGGCCAGCTCGACGGGGTCGAACTGGTGGCGCAACAGCCCTTTGCTGGGCGAGGCCCGTTTGACCTCGGCGATGAGGGCCACGCCCGGTGCCTGCAGCGCGGCTTCGAGATCGCGCGGTCGTGGGGCGATGGCCGCCTCAGCGCGCACCAGTTCCGGCGGCCGTCTCTGCTTGTGGCGCTCGATCTCGCCGTGTTTCCAGCGGACAATGCGTTCTAGGATGGTCTTGGCGCCCATACGCTCATGACGGCTCCCGAGTTGATTCTGCGCTCTGGGTGAACGCGATGAACGCCTTAAGTGTACGCAAGGCAGCGCCACTGTCAATGCTTTCGGCCGCGCGAGCGATTCCTTCTTCAAGTGTAGCCGCCCTGCCGCCGGCTACCAGGGCGGCCGCGGCGTTGAGCACCACGACATCACGTCGCGGGCCGCGGTCCTCGCCAGCCAAGATGGCGCGCAGAATGCGAGCGTTTTCGGCGGGTTCACCCCCTTGAAGGGCCTCCGGAGGGGCAGGTGTGAAGCCCAATTCCCGGGGGTCGAGCATTTCCGTGATGACCCGGCCGTTGGCCGGCGCTACGCCGAAGTAACTGACCCGGTTCAGCCCGGAGGTGGTCAACTCGTCCACCCGACCGGCGCCGTGGACCACAAAGGCCGCCTGACAGCCCAGGGCGTGGAGCACATTGGCCATCACGTCTGTGAGCTTCGGATCATAGACACCGAGCAGTTGGGCACGGGCACCTGCCGGGTTCGTGAGTGGGCCGAGGATGTTGAAAACGGTGCGCACGCCCAGTTCTCGTCGCGGTCCGATGGCGTATCGCATGGCCGGGTGGAGGTTCGGCGCGAAGAGAAAGCCGATGCCGATCTCGTCAATGGCTTGGGCCACCCGGCCGGGGGAAAGCCCCAGGTTGACGCCCAAGGCCTCCAACACGTCGGCGCTGCCCGAACGGCTACTGACGCTGCGGTTGCCGTGTTTGGCCACGCCCAATCCGGCTCCGGCCACGACAAAGGCAGTGGTCGTGGAGATGTTGAAGGTGCCGGCTCGGTCGCCTCCGGTGCCACATGTGTCGATCACGTCGGGTCGGGACGGGTGGACGGCGATGGCGGCCCGGCGCATGGCCCGAGCAAAGCCGGCGATCTCGTCCACAGTCTCGCCCTTCATGCGCAGGGCGACGAGGAAGCCGGCAATTTGGGCCGGTGTGGCTTCACCGCTCATGATCGAGCTCATGGCTGCTTCAGCCTGTTCTTGGGTGAGTGATCTTCCGTCCAGCACAGCAATCAGCGCTTCACGGATCATCACATTCCTCCTCAGTAGTTCGTCAGAAAGTTCCGCAGGATCTCCTTGCCGTATTCGGTCAACACGCTCTCCGGGTGGAACTGGACGCCGACTAGTGGGGCCGCTCTGTGGCGCACGGCCATGACTTCTCCTTCGGCAGTGAAGGCGGTGACTTCCAAGCAGTCGGGCAACGGCTCCTGAACAATGAGGCTGTGGTAACGGGTGGCCTGGAAAGGGCTGGGAACACCGCTGAAGATGCCCCGTCTGTCGTGGTAGATGCGGCTCGTCTTGCCGTGCATCAGCCGAGGGGCGCGCTCCACGCGCCCCCCGAAGGCGGCACCAATGCACTGGTGGCCCAAGCAGACGCCCAGGATGGGCACGTGGGTGTGCAGCTCGCGGATGAGGTCAAGGGAGATGCCCCCATCATGCGGAGTACCAGGGCCGGGCGAAATGACCACGTGGGAGGGCGCCATGGCTTGCAGCGCATCCAGGGTAATCGCATCGTTGCGGAAGACGTGTACGTCAGCCCCCAGTTCACCCAAGTATTGGACAAGGTTGTACGTAAACGAGTCGTAGTTGTCGATGACGACCACCATCGTGTTACCTCCTCCGTCGTGAACCGTTCCTCGGTCGTCCCACTGGAGAGCGTTCAGGTCCGAAAATACGTGAGCCCCATGGCCGCGCGCACCAGCTCCATGGTCTCAGCGGCGACTTGGCGCATTTTGCGGTTACCCTCGTGGAGGATGTCCTCGATGAGGCCGGGCTGTTGGGCAAAGTGGGCCCGCCGTTCTCGAATGGGCTCGAGGAAGGTGTTGATGGCGCGGGCTAGTTTCTTCTTCACTTCTACGTCTCCGACCCGCCCTTGACGGTAGCGCTCTTTCAAATCCTCCACTTCTTCCGTGTTGGGGTTGAAGAGATCATGGTAGATGAAGACGGGGTTGCCCTCCACTGTGCCAGGAATGTCGGCCCGAATGCGTTTGGGATCGGTGTACATGCGGCGCACTTTGTGGTTGACAGTCTGTTCGTCGTCGCTGAGAAAGATGGCGTTGTTGAGGGATTTGCTCATCTTGGCCTTGCCGTCAATGCCGACCAAGGTCTGCTCCTCGCCCACGAGCGCTTGGGGTTCGGGGAAGACGCGATCGTACAGGTGGTTGAAGCGGCGGGCAATCTCCCGGGTCACCTCCACGTGGGCTACATTATCCTTGCCCACGGGCACAATCTCGGCGCGTGGTAGCAGGATGTCAGCCGCTTGGAGCACAGGATAGCCCAACAGGCCGAAGGGAATGGCTTCTTCGTCGATCATGGCAGCTCGTGCCATTTCTTTGATGGAGGGGAGACGGGCCAAGCGGGGGACGGTCACTAACATCTCGAAGATCAAGTTCAGTTCATAGGTGCCCGGAATGGCTGACTGGACGAAGATGGTGCTCTTCTCGGGATCGATGCCGACGGCTAGGTAATCGAGCACCATCTCCCGGATGTGGTTGGGGATGCGGGCAATATCGTCTTTGGAGGGTTTCGTGGTGAGGGTGTGCAGGTCGGCGATGAGGAAGTAGGCGTCGTATTCTTCTTGAAGGGCCACACGGTTGCGCAGGGAGCCTACGTAGTGGCCCAAGTGAAGCTTGCCTGTGGGGCGGTCGCCCGTCAACAGGCGTTTCTTGGGAACATCGGTGACGGCTGTATGGGGGGTGGTTTGGGATGTGGCTGAAGTCGTCATGCGCTCACCTCCTGAGTGTGATGGAATTGTTACATGCCTCGCTCGGCCATTTCGATGGCCACTTCCAACGCGCGCACCTTGTGGCACGTTTCTTCCCATTCGCGGGTGGGATCACTGTCCGCCACGATACCGGCGCCGGCCTGAAGGTAGGCCACGTCGCCGCACATCACGATGGTACGAATGGTGATGCAGGTGTCCATATTGCCGTTGAAGCCAAAGTAGCCCACAGCGCCCGCGTAGGGGCCCCGCCGAAGGTCTTCCAGCTCTTCGATGATTTCCATGGCCCGCACCTTCGGTGCCCCGCTTTACAGTCCCAGCCGGAAATGTGGCTCGCACCAAGTCAAAGGCATCGAAGTCTTCTTGGAGTTGACCCACCACTCGGCTGACAATGTGCATGACGTGGGAGTAGCGCTCGACGGTGAAGAAGTCGGGCACTTGTACTGAGCCGAAGGTGCATACCCGTCCCAAGTCGTTGCGCCCGAGGTCCACGAGCATCACGTGTTCGGCCTGTTCTTTGGGATCGGCTAGGAGGTCAGCTTCCAGAAGGCGGTCGTCCTGTGGGGTGCGGCCTCGGGGGCGTGTGCCGGCAATGGGTCGAGTTTCAGCCGTGCGACCTGAAGTCGAACCAACATTTCGGGCGAGGAGCCGATCAACCGCACCGGTGGGTCACCGCCCATGTCGAGGAAGAACATGTAGGGCGAAGGGTTGAGCCGACGAAGAGCCCGATAGATGGCAAACGGATCAACTGGCGTGGGACGCGCCGCTCGTTGGGAGAGTACCACTTGAAAGATGTCGCCGGCGGCAATGTACGCCTTGGCCCGCAGGACAGCGTCCTCGAACTGAGCTCGAGTGGTACTGGGCTTAGGGTGTCCCATGAGTCGGCCGGGTGGGGGGGGCAGGGACGGAAGTGGACGATGGAGAAGGGCCTCCACGTCGTCCAAGCGCGCTACTGCCTCGTCGAACACACGGTCCAAGTCGTCGCCAGGCTGAACGGGGACCACGACGCACATAAGCAGGCGGTGTTTCGCGTGGTCGAAGATGACCAGGGTGTCGGCGATGAGCATGTGGACCTCGGGCAGCCCCAACGGGTCCACGTTCAGGTTGGGCAAGTGCTCGAAAAAGCGTACCAGGTCATAGGCCAGGTAGCCCACGGCGCCGCCGAAGAAGCGGGGAACATCCTCGGTCGGAAAGGGGGGAGATGCTACTGGACGATAGCGTTGGAGTTCGGCTTTTACGGCGTGCAGGGGGTCCTGATGAGAACGCAACGTAAAGCCCGTGCGATTTCCTGTGTTGATGAGGGTGACATGGCGGCCGTTGACGATGACTTGACCACGGGGAGCGCACCCCAAAATGGAATAGCGGCCCACCTGCGCAGCACGCTCGACACTTTCCAAGAGGAAACTGGGCCCCAAGTGGCGCAATTTTAAGTAGAGAGTCACCGGGGTCTCCAAATCAGCGGCCAATTCCCGGAAGACCGGCACCGACCGGACGTCGGTCTTCTGCGCTTGTGCGTGAAACAACTGCCGTGTTGTGGTCAAGTGGTGTCTGAGCACATCCTGAGAACATTGCATGGGGTTCACCTCCATCCAGTGAGAGGCCCTCTTCGGGGACGACAAACAAAAAGCGCTCTCGCCCTAAGGGGACGAGAGCGCCTTGCGCTTCCCGCGGTGCCACCCCACTTAGACTAGCAACAAAAAACGCGCCCGTGAGCGCGTCCACAGATTAGCCAGCCTCACTCATTTCAGGTACGGGCCGCCCCGGCCCTTCCCGGCATACGGCCGATACCCTCGCCCGATAACGGCGGCGACACCGGATGACCCTACTGAGCTGCTCTGATCCAAGCACGCTGTTCGGGCCACCAGCTCCCCGGCCCATTCACGCCTGCCGCTTGCGAGTGGACTCGCAGCACACGACCATCGTACATGGCCAAGGTCCACCTCTCTGGCGCGCGCTCAGGCGTTACTCTTCCGGTTCACCGCTTTTATAAGTATGTGCTTGTCACACTCGCTTCCTATTATATAGCAAAAAGACGCTGAGTTGTCAAGAGTTCAAGGGCGGTGATTACCCATAACTCAGGGGAAGAGAAGACGGCCTTGCTCCTGAGCAGGGGAAGAGGTATCCCCCTCCCCCCAACCCAAAACCAAACAAGGAGCAAGGCCGATGAAGAAGATAGCACAAACCGGCCGGTTTCCCCAAGGGGCGTTCCCAGTGCAATTTGCCGAAGCGGAATTGGAGGCGTTTCTGGCGCCCTTGGTGCGCATCTGGCCGGATAAGCGGCTGCGGGCGCGCGCCAAGGCCTTCGTGCAGGGTTTGCCGGCGGCGCAAAGCCCGCACGTGACCAACGTCATGTGGGCGACGGCCCGGCAAGGGGCCTGGGCAGCGGCCAAACGGGGGTATCGGGTGCTCCATTCCCGGCGGGTGACCACCCACCAAATCACGAAGAGCCTGTATCTGGCGGCGCGGCGGGAGGTGGCGGAAGCGCAGCCCGAGGTGTTGATTGTGGCCATCGACCCGGTGCCATTTGAGAAGCCCTATACCCGGCGCCTGGAAGGGGCGAGTCGGATCTACAAAAGCCGGCCGCCCGACAGGCGGGGGAAGGCCCGGCTCACCTGGGGCTATCCGGCCATCACCGCCGCCATCGTCCACCGCCAACAACCCGCCTACACCTATGCGCGCTGGTTTTCGTCTCAAACGCCCGATTTTGTCAGCCAGAACCGGTACCTTCGGCGGGCCATCCGCACCACGCGGGCGTTGTTTCCGCAGCACGCCCTGTGCCCATCGGAAGCGGGTGGTGGACGTGGGGAATGAACGGCTCTCCCGCTTGGAGCCCATTACCATCGGGGAGTTGATGCAGTTGGTCTGGTGGCAGGGGACCTTTGAAGTCCGGTTTCAGCGCGCTGGACGCCGGGAACAACGCACGCTGCGGGTGGGTTGGTTTCGGGTGCGTCTCCCGGAGGGGACCGAGCCCCTCAGCCTGGTGGTAGTGGAGCCCTTGAGTGCGGGTGAGGACGATGATGAGGAAGAAGAGCGGCTTGTGGGCCTGCTGACCCGACGTCCGGTGACGACCCTGCGCCAGGCCCGGCAGGTGTATGCCGACCGGTGCTTACGGGGTCACATCGAGCACAGTTATCGCCTGGCCCAAGAGGCCGGCCTGAACATCGAACCGCTGCTGGTGCGTTCCCTGGAGACCATGCAACGCCTCTTTGTGTGCCTGCTTTGGGCCGTCCTGTTCCTGTTCCGGGCGCTGCGACGTTGGCCCCAGCCTATCGTGCGCCGGTTTTAGCGCTGGGGAGGCAAATTGGGACGCCAAAACGACCGCAGCGGCCTTTACTGGCGGCTTTGGGGATTGGCCAAAGTGTGGCAAGCCCTGGCTATCGGCCCCGCCCTTGGCCTTCAGCCCGCCCCTGGCCCTCCCCAACCAACTTATGGGTAATCACCGCGTCCTTCCCGCTTGATGAGGTGCCGTTTTTGCAGTAGAGTCCTAGATGATTGGACGTTTGACAAACTGGCTTTGGCCCCTACATGTAGTGGTTACTGTGGCACTGAATCACCACATGTAGTGGGCAAATCGAGTTAGTCAAAAGTCCAGAGATGATGTGCTCATTGAGAAATGTT
Source organism: Ardenticatenia bacterium (assembly GCA_030949995.1). GTDB lineage: Bacteria > Chloroflexota > Anaerolineae > Ardenticatenales > Ardenticatenaceae > WFWG01. Next base: position 40,815 of record JAUZRY010000002.1, on the reverse strand, counting down.
TCTCTGGGAGAGGTTTCTTGGCCGAGTGGGCTTTCTCTATGGCTCTTTCTTGCCTTCTCTGCTCATCAATAGGATTGCTTCTTCGGAGCCCTCTGAAAGCGCTCTATCCAAAGGAGTCTCTCCGTTTTTGTTTTTGGCATTGACATCGGCTCCTTTTGATAGGAGCAATCTGATCACCCTTTGACTCAGAGCGTCGTACCAATAATCTGCATTGAACCGCGCGTCTACGCTAAGCACTTTGTGCAAAGGCGTCTCCCCACTTTCATCTCTTGCATTCACATCGGCGCCGTTTTGGATGAGCAGTCCCACGACAACGTCATCACAATTCTCTGCTGCTTTGTGCAAAGGCGTTTCGCCATGGGCATCTTTTGCGTTGACATCGGCGCCTTGCTGGATAAGCTCCTCTACAACTGCTTTATGATTCGGTTGTGTCCTCCGAAGGGCGGCGTAATGTAAGGGTGTCCAACCGTGGGTATTCCTTGCGTTGACATCTACGCCTTTCTCGACCAGCAAAGCGATGGTTGCTTTTGCTTCCGCATCGCTGTTATAGACTGCTCGAGAAGCGGCGTGTAAGAGAGTATCGCCATCTTTATCGCTTATATGGATATCGGCGCCCTGCTCTATAAGATATTTTACAACTTCGGTATGACCGTGCAGGACTGCTATGTATAAAGGTGTTAGTCCATCGTTGCTTCGCGCGTTGATGTTCACTCCTTTTTCCAGCAGAAACCTTATGATAGTTATGCGCTCTTTTGGGGGAACATATAAAGGAATCCAGCGGCTTTCGCTGGTATCGCTGAAACAGGTGATATACCCTTTTGCAGAAGCGAAGTGTAAAGACGTCCACCCAATTTTATCTCTGGTATGAATGTTTGCTCCTTGTTCTACAAGCCACTGCACCATATCCATACGGTCCTTGGAGATAGCAACATGTAGGGGCGTAAAACCATCTTGATTTCTGACATGAATCTTTACGCCATGAGCTACGAGAAGTTCGGCGATCTTTTTACGGCCCCAATAAGCAGCTTCGTGTAAGAGACTCCACCTCCCACCCTTGGTTGCATTCACATCCACCCCTTTTTCTATCAGTTCTTTAACTTTTGATATGCTCCCGCTTTCTACTGCTTCAAATAGCTCCATATCAAGCATCCTTACTTTCTGGACTTTGGACGAAGTCGGGTGGCTTGGAGAAGAGAGAAGGGGGAGAGGGGGAGGATACTATGACTCGGCGAAGCCTAGCCACAATATTATATCCCTTCTCCCCTCTTCCCGCCTCTTTCCTCCTGGACACGGCTGAGGGCCGTTTGTCCAAAGTCCAGTTACTTTACGGACTGAAGGGATTTCTCAAATTTTAGCACAGACCGCCGAAAAATGCACCCCGCATTTGCAACGGGTATGTCCCAGAAATGAGTAGGCTTGAGGCAAGCCTTGCTGAGTAGGAGGGGTGCAGCCGGTTTTAAAATAAGCGCTAAAACCCAAGGCAGGGCTTTTCTCAATCGCTCATATTGGAAAGGCGGTTCGGCTTGGGCCAGAAATGTAACCGCAAAAGGCCACAAGACAGGCGCCTAACGAAAAGGCTCAGGGATTGCAAGACCACCACCGCTAACACGCTACTTACTTTACAATTCGCGCCCGCTTCCGCGAGCGGCGTAGACGCTGTCCGCTGCAGCCGTGGTTAGCCTGCTTGTGCTTTTTCCAGCCTACCCAAATACAGCCAGCTCAGAAACAGCATAATCGGCACAAAACATAACACCAGAACCACTATGGTTGTGAAATTGTACCGAGGATATGACTGAATCGCCACAAGCCAACTTGGCTCTACTTCCGTAAGGTTGTCGAATGCCTCCACGTAATATACCCCTGAATCTTTCGCCGTCAGCAATCGACACTCCGCAGTTGCCCTGCAGACCACAATACCAGCGAGAACACTATCCGTTGCGTCGTACTCTAGCACGATCGAATGATTCGGCTCAAGCGGAATATCACGTTGCCTGAATGACTTGAGCTGCGGGATTACTTTTGGTCGCCCAGGCGTAGTAGTGATTGGGGTAATGTACAAAGTTTCTCCAGACCTGTTTTCAACGATCGCCGTGGCGTCAAACAGATTTACCCCAAAGTCCACCGCTGGGGGTACGATGGATGGAGGTATAAACTCCAGCAACATGGCACATCCAAAACAAAGAAATGGAGAAGATAGCAATGCCAGTAGAAGTAGTATCTTCCGAACAAATGCTCGTGGTTTAGATTGATCTGTTCTTGTCATATCAAGGTAGCACAGACTCTACGGTAATCACTCCATCAAGTAGTGGTTATGGTATCATTGGGACAGGAGGTGAGAGGATGCCACGCAAACGTTCGCCGGAGAATCCTCCCTGTCCCCGTTGCGGTGCCACCGAAGTGAACCGCAACGGCAGTAAAGACGGCAAACCGCGCCGGGTCTGCCTGGCGTGCCGACGTTCCTTCGGTCCCACCTTCGGCACGGCCATGGATCGCTTGCGCACCCGCCGGCCGAAGTGGCGCGCACCCTGTTGATCGTGATGCGCCGCGGCAGCCTCAGTGCCGCCGCGGAGATCACCGGCCACAAGGTGGAAACCATTGGCCGTTGGCTGCGTGCTGCGGCCCAACAGGCCGAAGCGATCACCGAGGCCCTGGTGCATGAGCTCCACCTCAGCGAGGTGGACGTGGATGCCTTCTGGTCCTTTGTCAAAAAAGCAGCCCGATGCTGGGGACGCCGCGGACACGCCGGGCAGGGTGGGCCCGCGCTGGGGATGTGTGCGTCAAGATCGGCCCACCCGTTTTGTGGTGGCCTGGTCCTTTGCCCGTTCGGAGGAGGAAGCGGCGCCAGAGGTGGTGCGTCAGACGCGACAACGCACCCATCAGCAAGCCGGCGTACCCTGGATCAGCGATGGACGGGCGGTGTACGCGCGGGAGATCCGCCGCACGTACCGCGATCCGCAGCGCACCGGGCGGCGTGGTCGCCCGCGGTTGGTGCCCACGCCGGGGGGTGGGATTGACCTAGGTCGTCAAGCAACGGCGTCAAGGCCGGGTGGTGGGCGTCGAGGGAGGCACGGTGTTGGGGGAACCGGTGACATGTCCGTATCTGGTGCATGTGGAACGGCTGAACGGCGTGTGGCGCGACCGGTTGAATGCCTTGACGCGCAAAACACATGCCTTTGCTAAGGACACCCGGACCTGGGATGCGCCGGTGACACTGTGTTTGTTCGAACACAACTGGCTGCGACCGCATCCGGCGTTGCGGGAGCCGGCCGAGGGCCTGCCCAATGGGCAGCGCTATCGACGGCGGACGCCGGCCATGGCCATCGGCTTGACCGATCATGTCTGGAGTTGGGAAGAATTCTTGACCTTCAAGCATTATCACTACCAAAGGGGGGTAACTACCGTCAGTTTAGGGTGCCGGGGTAATCACGGCCTCCGGTTCCGTGGGCGGACGGTAAAGGCGCCAATACTGGCCCAATAAGTGGGTGCCCACCAAGGAGGCCCAGAAGGAAGTCCACGGACTCAAGATGCCACAAGTGATGCTTCCCGCGACCGTGGCGACGAGGCTGGCCCCGAGGGAGAGGAAGATAACTGTCAAGTAGTGTCCTATGTTCCTCTGGACGAATTGCCAGATCGTGCCGAATTGGAACATGCCGCTCAGTTGATCAGTTTCCAAATAGCGCACTGTGGCCGCAGGCAACCAGAACGCTATGAAGAGACTGTAGAGGATCACCAGGCAGTAGAAACACAAGAGGACGACCCCCACGAGCCCGGATACACCTTCACCGTCGCCAGCCGCTGTGGTGAGCAAGATCAGACAGCACACGAAGAGCACCAAGGGCAACGTGTAGATGAGATATCCCACCGTGACCGTCAGGCCTCGTCGGAAGAGCTGTCCCATCTCTCCCCACTCGGGCAAAGGCACATCTTCCTCCCGGGCAGTGCGCTCAATGACCTCCACGTAGTAGCCCACGAGCAGGGGAATTGGCACAAGGAAGACGGAGAGGAGCGAGATCACGCCCCCGATGAGAATTTTGACCACCCAATTCTCGTCGTCAAAGGAAAACCGGAACGCTCTGCCGATGTTCAACGATGCCATGGACCCTCCTCCTCGATGTATGCGGTTGAACCGATTCGCTCATCTTTCCGTCTGGCGAGTGTATATGTGCCCTCTTCTACGCGGCACTTTAGACCTATGTTGCATCCTGGATGGGGCTATAAGCTTACGTCTCATCGGAGACGTCAAGGCCAAAGTAGGCGGCCAACACATCGCGCACCACCGGTGCAGCCACACCTGATCCCTCGCCAGCGTTCTCCAACATGGCCACCACTGCCACTTCGGGTCGGTTGGCGGGCGCGTAGGCCGCGAACCACGCGTGGGGATTCTCCCCGGGCGCCTCGGCCGTGCCTGTTTTGCCGGCCACAGGTATGGGAAAATCGCGGAACACAAAGCTAGCTGTACCACGAGGCGGCCGTGTTACCCGGGCCAACGCCGCCCGCACTGTCTCCATCGTGCGAGAACTCACGTCGAGTGTGCCCACAATGTCGGGCTGATAGGATCTCGTGTTGGCCTGGTTGGTCACATCTTCAGCCATGGCCAAGAGGGTAGGGCGGTACATCGTGCCCCCAGAGGCCACCGTGACCATCATGTGGGCCACCTGCAAAGGCGTGACCAACAGGAATCCCTGGCCAATGGCCATGTTCACCGTGTCGCCCGGGGTCCACCCCACGCCTACTTGGGCCCGCTTCCACTTGTCGTCCGGCACCAATCCCGCCTCCTCGTCCACCTCGATGCCCGTGGGCGCGCCGAAGCCCATGCGGCGGGCAAAGCTCTGGAGCAATGTGGGATCACGGTTGTAGAGGGCCAATCCCACCTCGTAGAACACCACGTCACACGACTCGATCAGGCCGTTGAAGAGGTCGATCACTCCGTGGCCGTCCCGTTTCCAACACCACATGGGGATGCCCAAACGTGTCCACACTCCCGTACACGTGAACGTGCTCTGAGGGGTGAACAGACCGGTCTCCAGTGCTGCCAACATGGTGACAATCTTGAACACCGAGCCACAGGGGTACAGTCCTTGGGTGGCCCGGTTCACCAGCGGCCGATCCGGCCTGCCGGCAACGGTCAACCGCTCCTGAGGGCTCAACAAGTTGGCCACGGCATTGGGGTCAAATCGAGGAAAGCTGGCGAGGGCCAGTGCGCGCCCGCTCGGTACTTCCAACGCCACCACGCTTCCCAGTCGATTGCCCAAGAGCGCTTCCGCCTGCTCCTGGAGGGCCATGTCCAGCGTGATGTGCACGTTGCGGCTCTGCTCGGCCGGCACGTCGGCCAGCGTGCTCACCTCTGCCCCCTCTGGTGAGAGCACCACCAGCCGTCCCCCCTTCCGGCCGGCCAAGAGCGGCTCAGCCGCCCGCTCCACGCCCAACTTGCCCACCAAATCCGTTTCCTCGTACCCTTGGTCGGCCCAAGCGGCGAGCTCCTCGGCGCTGATGGGACCCACGTAGCCCACCACGTGGCTGGCCCGTTCCCCCTGAGGGTAGGCGCGGGCAGCCTGTTCGCGCATCTGGATGCCCGCAAGTTGTGCCAGGAGATCGTAATTCGCCTGGGCCACCTCCGCTGAGATCAGTCCCACGGGAATAAACCAGTCGGCCGGCTGGCCGGCGTATATCGGGCCGCGATCTCATCAGGTGAACGCTCCAACAGGCGGCTCAGTGTGGCCAACACAGTGGCCTCGTCCTCGATTTGCCCGGGCACCACGCCGACTGTCACCACCACACCGTGGGTGGCCAAGATCACCCGGTCTTGGGCGTAGATGACACCTCGCGGGGGCACGCGGGGGAAGAGCTTGAGCACGTTCGTCTCGCCCAGCTCCGGAATGATGGCGGCTGGAGTCCACGTGATGCCATTCTCCACCCTCGAGCTGCATCCAGAGGCGTGGGCGAAACGTTAAGGAACCGGTTAGGCGGGTGTGGTAGACCACGTCGAAGTCGGCCCCGGCCTCGTCCGCGCTCAGCCGGCCGGCCGCCACCAATTCCGTCTCGAAGGCATGCACCCGGGCCTCCCGGAAGAGAGCGCGGTAGACCGCCTCGAAGGCATTGCGCTCAATGACTTGGCGGGTGGGGGTGGCTAGGAGCGCATACATGGCATCGAAATTGTCGGCCTCCCACGACTGCAAGAACGCCCGCGCCACCGGCTCCGGCGAGGGCGCCGGTGGCGTTGCCGTAGGCGTCGGAGGGCTGGGCTGCCCCTGACGACAGGCAGACGCCAGTGCGGCCAGCGTGCCGGCCGGTATGAACTTGAGCAACTGCCGGCGGGTGAAGGGCATGGCCTTGCTCGTCCGCTTTGCCTGGCGACACTCCGCTCCGGCATTTTCTTCATTCTACTTCAAATCGCCTAGGCCGGCCAAATATCCTCATCTGTCCGCTCCCATTTGGGAAAATCAGGGCTCAGGGCTACAATATTTACATCCTGAGCACAATCTGGTTAAGGAGGATACCCCCAACCATGGCGGCAGATCAGCGCCGGTTTCCTCAGTGTCGGTTCTTCCACTACGACTACTTCCGCGGCCGTGAACGCATGGAATGTCGCCTTCTTCGACGCAGTGGGTACGGTGAAGCTGTGGAGCCTCAAGCTCTGTCGCACGTGTCCGGTGCCCAAGCTCCTGGAGGAGAGCACCTGCCGCGAGCTCGTCCTGGAAGGCGAAGTGGTTCGCCGGTTCGGCCTCTTCCCTCGCGTGCACGTCTTCGCCGTCTGCGCAGCAAGTCTCACGCCTCTCGACAACCCCACCCGGTGCCCTCACTGCGAGCAACACCAGTAGCCCTCTCCCCCACAAGATGGCATTCTGTTCATGAATCTTAAAATTTCCGTTTTCCGCCCATGACCACTTGCAATCCTGAAACATGTCATGTACAATGGGAGCGAGTGGGGGATAGTGGGGGAAAGTGGGGAATTCATCCCGCACATACCCCCCGGAAGACAGCTTCGTGGGGAACAGCATAGAACAGGTGTTCAAGTGTCCATTGGCTTCGTCGGCGAGTACACCTATAGCGTTGACGATAAGGGGCGTCTCACCATCCCGGCCCGCCTGCGCCACGCCTTTGACGCGGGCATCATCCTCACCGTTGGGCTGGACCACTGCCTGTGGGGATTTACCCGGGACGGGTGGGAGCGCTTTGCGGCGAAGCTGGCCTCACTCCCCTCCGGGTCAGCCAACGCGCGCACGATTACGCGCTTTTTCTTCTCCCAGGCGTTCGAGGGCGCGCTCGACCGTCAGGGGCGGGTGCTCATCCCTGAGAACTTGCGCCAGTACGCCAATTTGTCCAACGAGGCGGTGATCGCCGGGGTGGGCGACCGCATTGAGATCTGGTCGCCCGAAGCGTGGCAGGCGTTCAAGGAAGAGCAAATGGCCAACATGGTGGCCATCGCCGAGGAGCTAGGCGACTTGGCATCTGATGCACATTCCCGTTTTGTGTGAAGAGGTCGTGGCTCACTTGGAGCCACGTGCCGGCGGACGTTACATCGATGCCACAGTGGGCGGTGGCGGTCACGCCGAGGCGATCCTGGAGCGCTCGGCGCCGAACGGCCAGCTTCTGGGGATTGACCGAGACCCGGCGGCCCTGAAGGTGGCTTCCGAACGGCTGGCCCCCTTTGGCTCTCGGGTCACGCTTGTCCACGGTTCCTTTCGTGAACTGGGCCGTTTAGCCCGAACACACACCTTTACAGGCGTAGACGGCATTCTGCTCGACTTGGGCTACTCGTCCCTCCAACTTGAGGACGCCCGGCGAGGTTTCTCCTTCCACGCCGACGCCCCCCTCGACATGCGTTTCGATCCTGCGGATTCCATGACTGCTGCCGACTTGGTCAACGGGTTGTCGGAGGACGAGTTGGCCTATCTGATTGCCGAGTACGGGGAGGAACGATTTGCCCGGCGCATTGCCCGGGCTATCGTGCGTCACCGTCCCATCCGCACGGCCCGGGAGCTAGGTGAGCTGATCGAGCGCACAGTGGGGCGTCGACGGAGAACACGCCGGCACCCGGCCACCCGCACTTTTCAGGCCCTGCGCATCGCCGTCAACGATGAGCTGGGCGCTCTGGAGGCAGCCCTTCCCCAGGCCGTTGCCCTGCTCCGGCCGGGTGGCAGGCTGGCTGTGATCAGCTTCCACTCGCTCGAGGACCGGCTCGTGAAGCACTTTTTCAGGCGCGAGGCTGCTGATTGTCTCTGCCCGCCCCACGTGCTCACTTGTCAGTGTGGGCACAGGGCACAGTTGCGCGTGATCACTCGGAAACCCGTCACGCCCTCTGCCGAGGAGGTGCGACGAAATCCGCGGGCCCGCAGTGCCAAGCTGCGCGTGGCCGAACGGCGAAGCTAGCCCAACGAGGGGAGCTCACCCATGGCGTCTGACAGCAGGCTCATGAACCAATCCGTCCTGCGCGTGCGGGGCACGAAAGTCTTGCCCCCAACCCAGATCATGACCGGCCCGACAGCCCAGCGCGCGCTGATTCTGCTCTTCCTTATCGGCCTCATTCTCTTCCTGTACCTGGCCGAAGTCAGCCAAATGAACACCACAGCCTTCGACATTCAGGCCCTTGAGCGCCGATACAGGCAGCTCCAGGAAGCCAACCGCGAACTGGAACGCCAAATCGCCGAACTGGAGAGCCCGACCCGCGTCTTGGAATTTGCCCGCCAAAATGGGTTCACGCCGGCCTATGAGGCCGACGAAGTGATCATCCAGTTGACGTCTGATGGCGCCCCCGGAGGCGCGACAACCAACGAGTGACGGCGGAAGACACGGGCCATGTCCAAGCACGGGGCTACGCCTCGCATCCACAAGGATCCAAGGTCGTCAGACGCTGTCGAGCAGCGGCTCCACGCCCGGCGCCGTCGCCGTATTTTCGTGGTGTTGGCCGTTTTCGTGGGCATGGCCCTGGTGTTGGCCTGGCGCCTAACATACTGGCAGCTCATTGCCCGTGATCAAGTGCTGCGCCACCGTGCGGCCGTCCAAGTGCGCCCAGCACAGCAGCCTCCCCGGGGCACCATTCGGGACCGTAACGGCTACCTGTTAGCCATTGATACCACCGAGTACAAGGTGGGCGTCTCGCCCAACCTCGTGGCTCATGCTGAATCCTTGGCCCAAGAGGTGGCCCCCATCCTCGGCCGACCGGAGGACGAATTGGTAGCGCTCTTCTCGCGCAACGATGCCTATATTCCTATTGCCGCCAGCCTCCCCTACACGGTGGGACAGGCCCTCGTCAACTTGAACAACCCCGCGCTCGTTATCGAGCCGGTGCTCAAGCGAGCCTACCCCAACGGCCCCATGGCCGCCCACGTGTTGGGCTTCGTCAACGAAGCCGGCACCGGTTATGGCGTCGAGCGCATAATGGCCGAGTGGTTGGGGGGCCAAGTGCCCCCGAATGAGGACGGCGATCCCGTGGCCGAGGAAATCAAGCTGGGCGCCCGCCCCTTTGCCCCCATGCGGGAGGGCGTGGATGTTATCCTCACCCTCGACCGCAATGTTCAGTTCATGGCCGAGCAAGAACTGGCCGATGCCGTGGCCCGTTACGACGCCGAGGGAGGCACCATCATCGTCATGGACCCCAAGGCCGGTGACATCCTCGCCATGGCCAACTGGCCCAGCTACGATCCCAACCAATACGCCACCACCCCGCCCGACCTGTTCGCCAACCCTGCCACGGCCAAACAGTACGAGCCCGGCTCTGTCTTCAAGGCCATTACCGTGGCCTCGGCCCTGGACAGCGGGGCCATCTCCCCCAACCTGATCTACCGGGACACCGGTGTGCTCGAAGTGGGTGGCCGGCTCATTCGGAAACTGGGACGGCGGGGCCCGTGGCATCATCACCCTCAGTGAAATCCTGGGGTATTCGGTTAACACGGCGGTGGCGTGGATCAACCTCCAGCTCGGCGTGGAGCGCTTCATCGAGTACGTGCGGCGCTTTGGCTTCGGAGAGTCCACCGGCACCGGTTTGGGTGAGGAGGCCAGTGGGTTTATCAAGGAGCCCGGAGATGGGCTGTGGCACCCCAGTGACTTGGGCACGAACGCCTTTGGCCAGGGCATTGCTGTCACGCCCATCCAGATGATTGACGCCTACACGGCCTTCCTCAACGATGGCGTTGTCGTCCAACCGCGGCTGATCAAGGCCGTGGTCAACCACGGCCACTTGGAGGAAACGGCCCCACAGGAGCGGCGTCGGGCCATTGCGCCGGAGACGGCCCGTTTGATGCAGGAGCTGTTGGTGAACGCCGTTGAGCTCGGCATTGAAAGCGCCCGCATTGAAGGCTACCGGGTCGGCGGCAAGAGCGGCACGGCCGAGGTGCCCATTCCGGGCGGATATCATCCGACGGACACCATCGCCAGCTTCATTGGCTTCGTTCCGGCCGACGCCCCCAAGGTGCTGATTCTGATCAAGTTGGACAAGCCCAAGGGCGTCTACCGGTGGGGCTCCCAGAGCGCGGCGCCCACGTTTCAGCGCCTGGCCCGGCGGCTGCTCACCTACTGGAACGTGCCGCCCGACGTTTCCCAGACGGCCCAACGGCCCTAGAAAGGGGAACCGGAACGCCATGCCCACACTAGCCGACCTGTTCACCGGGCTCACCGGGCATCCCGCGCCGTCGGGCCACGCCCACCGGCTCCAGATCGCCGGCTTTGTGGCCGACAGCCGCCTGGTGGAACCAGGATACGCCTTCGTGGCCGTGCCCGGCGAACAGACCGACGGCCACCGCTTCATCGGCGAGGCGCTCCGGAGGGGCGCGACTGTCGTCATTGCCTCCAGAGACGCTGTGCCGGCCGATGTCTACACCGGGATCACGGTGGTGGACGTCTGCTCCCCCTATCAAGTGGGCGAGCTGACACCTCCGGTTCTCTTCCTGACCGACGAGAGCGTGCAGGCCGTGCAGGAGTTGGCCGCCTGGTGGCGCCGGCGTGCCAACCCGGCCCTGCGCGTTGTGGGCATCACCGGATCAGTGGGCAAGACGACGGTGAAGGAGCTCACGGCAGCAGTTCTCGGCCAGCGGTTCCGCACCTTCAAAAGCCGGGGAAATTACAACAGCGACATTGGGTTGCCGCTGACACTGCTCACCATGCCCCTCGACGCCGAGCGGGCCGTACTGGAAATGGCCATGACCGCTCGGGGGGAGATCGCCCGCCTGGCCGAAATTGCCCGGCCGGTCGTCGGCGTGGTGACCAACGTGGCACCGGTCCACATGGAACGGTTGGGCACCATCGAGGCCATCGCGGCCGCCAAGGCCGAACTCATCGAAGCTTTGCCCCAGAATGGCGTGGCCGTGCTCAACGGGGACGACCGGCGCGTGCGCGCCATGGCCTCTCTGGCCCGGTGTCACGTGTTCACGTATGGGCTCCACCCCGACAACGCGCTTTGGGCCAGCCACATCGAAAGCCACGGGCTTGACGGCATCGCCTTCCGCTTCCACTACGGCCAGGAGACGATCTTCGCCCGCCTTCCCCTGTTGGGGCGCCACAGCGTTCACAGTGCCTTGGCCGCCGCCAGTGTGGGGCTCATCGAGGGTCAATCGTGGGCGGAAATCATCGCCGGCCTGAAGGCGCTGGAAAAGATGGAACTGTTGCGCATCATCGTGGTGCCAGGTATCAACGGCACCACGATCATTGATGACACGTACAATGCCAGCCCGCCCAGCGTGTTGGCCGCGCTGAACCTGCTCAACGACTTGAACGGGCGCAAGGTGGCCGTGCTTGGGGACATGTTGGAGCTCGGCGCTTACGAGGAGGAGGGCCACAAGCGAGTGGCCCGACGCGCGGCCGAAGTGGTGGACCTGCTGGTCACTGTGGGACCACGGGGCCGGCTCATTGCCGCGGAGGCCCTGGCGTCGGGCATGGCCCCCGAACACGTGGTGGCTACTGACACTCCTGAGAAAGCCATCGCCTTCCTGAAGACGAACCTGCAGCCAGGGGACATGGTGCTAGTCAAAGCCTCTCGCGCCGTGCGGTTAGACCGCGTGGTGAGTGCATTGAGTGCAGATGTCGAGTAGCCGTGGTGACCGTGGAGATCACAGACCGCAGGCCGGATGCCCGACACGGCACCGCAGCCTGCCGAAACCTACAGGTGGCCTATGGCCCTGTCACTCACGTTGGGTACGCTCTCGTTCCTGTTCTCTGTGGTCTGGGGGCGGCCACTGATTCGATTCCTAAAAGCGCACCAAATTGGAGAATCGATCCGGCTGGAGGGGCCGTCGCACCACCAAACAAAGGTAGGAACGCCCACCATGGGCGGTATCATGATCATTGTGCCTGTCGTGGTGTTCAGCAGCATCTTCATCCTGCCACAATACCAGTCGCTGCTGCTGCCCCTGACGGTACTCGTGGCCACCGGCATCCTGGGCATGGTGGACGATTGGACCAAACTCCAGCAAAAGCGGCGTGGAGAGCCGAAAGTGGGCATCCTCGCCCGTCACAAGATGCTTTGGCTCACAGTGATCGCCACGGGAGCGGCGTTGGTGCTCCACTTCGTCTTCAAGCTGGAGTCCATCGCCATCCCCACCGTGCCCCAGAAAATTCCTATTGGATTGGCCTACGTGCCCGTGGCCGTCTTCATTATTACGGGCACAGCCAATGCCGTGAACATCACCGACGGGCTGGACGGGTTGGCCGGGGGCACAGCCGCCATTGCCTTTGCAGCTTACGGCATCATTGCCGCCCGCCAGGGACAGGCTCACCTAGTCACCTTCTGTTTCAGCATGTCGGGGGGCATTTTGGCCTTCCTGTGGTACAATGCCTACCCGGCCGAGCTTTTCATGGGCGACACGGGCAGCTTAGCCTTAGGTGCCACGCTGGGCACTGTGGCCCTCATGACCGGCCAATGGCTTCTGTTGCCCATTGTGGGCGTGGTCTTCATGGCCGAGGCCATGAGCGTCATCCTCCAGGTGGCCTACTTCCGGTACACGGGGGGCCGCAGGCTGTTCAAGATGGCGCCCATTCACCATCACTTCGAGCTGTTGGGCTGGAGCGAGGTGCAAGTGGTACAGCGTTTCTGGCTCATCAGCATGTTGAGCGGCATGCTGGGCGTTGCCTTGGCCCTGGTGTAGACCCCACCGGGGCACCCCGGCCCAAAGGGCGCGCGCCTGTCGGACACCAACATCGCCGCACAGGTGACAAGAGACGAGCACGGATCACGTGAGGGGGTAACATCATGACCGGATTTGCCAACCGTCGGGTAACCATCATCGGCATGGCCCGCGAAGGCATGGCCCTGGCCCGTTTCATGGTGCGCCAGGGCGCGCGCGTGCTCATCAGCGACCGCCGGGGCCTCGCCGACCTGGCGGATGAAGTGGGTCAACTGGCTGGCCTGCCCATCACCTGTGTGTTGCGCGGCCACCCACTGGACATCCTGAACGCCGACGTGCTCTTCCTCAGCCCTGGAGTGCCCCGCCAATCGGAGATCGTCCACCAGGCCGAGGCGCGCGGTGTGCCCCTGAGCAGCGCCACCGAGCTCTTCTTCGAGCTCTGTCGGGCTCCTATTATTGGCATCACCGGCTCCAGTGGCAAGACCACCACGACGTCCCTTATCGGCGAGATCCTCAAGGCCGGCCGGCGGCGCAAAGTCTGGGTGGGCGGCAACATCGGCCAGCCCCTCATCGAGTTCGTCGAGGACATTCGCCCCTCCGACTGGGTCGTGCTGGAGCTCTCCAGCTTTCAGCTTGAGCCCATGCGCCAGAGCCCCCACGTGGCCGTCGTAACCAACTTGCGCCCCAACCACTTGGACCGTCACGGCACTTTCGAGGCGTACAAGGCGGCCAAAGCCAACATTCTGCGCTACCAGAGCGCCGACGACGTGGCTGTGCTCAACTGGGATGATCCCCAGGTGCGCGCCCTTGCCGACCGGACTGAGGGGCAAGTGCTCTGGTTCAGCCGCCGCCGAGAGATCCCGGAGGGCACATTCCTGGCCGACGGGTGGATCGTCAGCCGGGCAGAGGGACAAGAGACCCGCATCTGTCGCCTTTCCGAAATCCCCCTGCCAGGCGCCCACAACGTGGAAAACGTGCTGGCCGCCGTCTGCGTTGCCCGCGCCGTCGGCGTGAGCCGCTCGTCCATTGCCCGTGCCGTGGCCACGTTCAAGGGCGTGCCTCACAGGCTCGAAGTAGTGCGACAGGTGGACGGGGTGACGTGGATCAACGACTCGATCGCCACCAGTCCCGACCGCACGGTGGCCGCCCTCCGGGCCTTCGATCGACATCGAGGGCAGATCATCCTGTTGGCCGGGGGGGCGCGACAAGCACGTGCCCTTTGACGAGATGGCCCGCGAAATTGTGGCCCGCGTCAAACACGTGATCCTCTTCGGCGAAATGGCCCCCCTGGTCGAGCAGGCCGTGAGGGCCACAGCCCAGACGCCAGAACGCCCGCCCCTGACCCGATGCCACACCCTCGAAGAGGCGGTGGCCGTGGCCGCCGACGTGGCCGAAGCCGGTGACCTCGTGCTGCTCAGCCCAGGGGGGTACCAGCTTCGACGCCTTCAAAGACTTCGAGGCCCGGGGCGAGCGCTTCAAGGAACTGGTCCGACTGCTGCCCTCACGACAGGAAGAGTCTTCCAACAGCAGGTTACTACGGGTGGCCACCGGGTGAGGAGCTGCACGCCAACGCGTGAGGAAGGCAAACAATGACCGTACCACATGCCACATCACGTGCCAAGCCCTTTGCCTATGCCAGGCGACGTCACAGGCGCCGGGCCGAACTCCAGCGTCAGTCCGACTACTGGCTCTTCTTGGCCGTGTTGGGGTTGCTGACAATCGGGCTGCTGATGGTCTACAGCGCCACGTACACCTTGGGGTATTTGAACTTTCAAGATGCCACCTATTACGTGCGCCGGCAGGTCATGTGGGCCCTGTTGGGCATGGGCTTGATGGTCGCGCTGTGGCGAGTGGACTACCACGTCTGGCAGCGGTACACCGTCTTCCTCATGGGCGTCACCCTGCTCATGCTCGTGCTGCTCCTGATGACAGGGCGCACCATCTTCGGGGCCCAGCGCTGGCTTCTGGGCAACTCGGTTCAACCGGCCGAATTGGCCAAGGTGACCGTCGTGCTCTACATCGCCCACTGGGCCAGCAGCAAGGGAGAACGGATTCGCCACGTGGACACGGGCCTGATTCCCTTTTCCGTGTTAGTCGGGGTTGTGTGTGGGCTCATCCTCCTCCAGCCGGACTTCAGCACGGCACTGCTCATCGCCGTGACCGCCGGCGTGATGTTCTTCATCGCCGGGGCCGACCTGCTCCAATTCCTGGTGACCGGCCTAATCGCCTTCTTCACCATCCTCACGGTGGCCACGCGGGCCGACTACCGTGCCGCCCGCATCCAGACATTCCTCGACCCCTTTGCCCGGGCCGACACCACCGGATACCAGATTGTCCAGACGCTCGTGGCCCTGGCCTCAGGTGGCCTGGTGGGTCAGGGGCTGGGAAGCAGCCGGGGAAACGTGGGCGTGCTTCCCGCCAGCCACACGGACGTGATCTTGGCCATCGTGGGGCAGGAGTTGGGTCTCGTCTTCACCCTGCTGGTGCTGGGGCTGTTCCTCTTCGTGGGGTACCGGGGATTTCGCATTGGCGCCAACGCGCCGGATGCCTTTGGAACCATTCTGGCCGCCGGCATCACGTGCTGGTTGCTCTTCCAAGCCCTGTTAAACGTGGCCGTGGTGACCAACACTGTGCCCTTCACGGGCATCCCATTGCCCTTCATCTCATATGGTGGCTCCTCGTTGGTCACCTCCTTGGTCGGAATCGGGCTACTCCTGAGCATTAGCCGTGGCCACAGGCCGCAGGAGGAGGGGGAGTGAGTGTGGTGACCATGTCGGCCACAAGGGGAGCTCAGGCACAAGGGCGCCCGGCGCCGGGCCGTCCTCCCCTGCGCCTTGCCATCACGGGCGGAGGGACAGGAGGACACGTCTACCCGGCTTTGGCCGTTGTCGAAGCCGGACACCAGGCCGGCCGACAGTGTGAGGTGGTGTGGGTTGGGTGGCAAGAAGGGCTGGAGCGCTCTCTCGTTGAACGTGCCGGCCTCGCCTTCGTGGGCATCGAGGCCGGCCGGCTGCGCGGTGCCGGATGGCGGACCGGATTGCGCCACGGGTGGCGTCTCGCTCGTGGGTTCATCCAGGCGAAGGGCGTGCTGGCTCGCTTCTGCCCCGACGTGGTGCTGGCCACCGGCGGCTTTCGTGACCTTTCCCGTGGCCCTGGCCGCCTGGTGGCAGCGCGTGCCCCTGCTCGTCTATCTCCCCGACATCGAGCCCGGCCTGGCCGTGCGCCTCATGGCCCCCTTGGCCACGAAGGTGGCCGTCACCGCGGAACCGGCCCGGCAGCACTTCGGCCGCAAGGCTGTGGTGACAGGTTTCCCCGTGCGGGGCGCACTCGAGAGGAACCGCCCCCCCCGCGAGGAGGCCCGTGCCAACTTCGGCATCCCCGCTGACGAGCGAGTGGTGCTCATCTTTGGTGGCAGCCAAGGCGCTCACAGCCTGAACGCCGCCGTGGGCCACGCGCTGGAAGCGCTCACCGCCGAAGCCCACGTGATCCACATCCACGGCCGCTGGGACCGCGACTGGCTCCGCGCCCGCCGAGCAGCCCTGCCCGACCGCACGCGAGCACGCTATCATCTCTTCGAGTACTTGCACGAGGAGATGGCCCACGCCCTCGTCGCGGCCGATCTCGTGGTGGCCCGCGCCGGCGCCTCCACGTTGGGGGAGTTCCCCGCCGTGGGCCTGCCGGCCATCCTGGTTCCTTATCCCCACTCGGGCGCCCACCAGTGGGCCAACGCCCGGTTCCTGGCCTCCCGCGGCGCTGCCGTCATTGTCCCGGATGCCGAGATCGACCGCGAGTTGGTGCCACAGATCCGCCGTCTGTTGCACGATCAAACTCGTCTGACCACCATGCGCCACGCCATGCGTGCCCTGGCCCGCACCGGAGCGGCGCTGGCCATCTACGAGCTGCTGGGAACACTCGCGGCCAACAAAGCAGTCAAGAGGACAAGGAGTACGTGACATGCCGCTCGAAATCCCAGAGGTCATCACGTTGCCCGTCGACTTTCGCGTCCTGACGCTCGTCTCCATCCTGTTCTTCATGATTCTGGGCGTCCTGGGAGGGTGGAAGCGGGCCATTGTCACCCTAGTCGGCCTCTTCTTCGCCTGGGGAGTGGCCGTGAAAGCCTCCGCCTTCCTCATTAGGGCTGTGCGAATCCTGCTAGGGCTCGACTTCAGTGGCCCCCTGGCCGAGTTCTTCAGCCTGAGCCTCTTCGTGGGCTCCACAGTCATGGTCGTCGTCACGTTTTACAAGATCATCGAGAACACGGCCAACGAGCGGCGCGACAAGCTCATCGGCAGCTCCTTCGGGTTGCTGAGCGGGTACTTCTTCATGGTGCTGCTCCTGGACGTGAGCCGGGAATGGATCCAGCTCAACCTGAACAACTGGACATTGCGTATCAACTTGGGCGTCTCTCTCAACACTACGCCGGGTGAACTCACCCTCATCGTGCGCTTCGTGAATGACGCCACCCAAGTGTACGAGGAGCTCATCAGTGTACAGAGTTTGGTCTTGCTGGCCCTGTTGGTTATCTTCTGGCATGGCTTCATCTTCAGCCTGGTGGGCCAGTTGGACCGCATTCTGCGCTCGGCATAACGGGTGAAAATGACATCAACGGCTGTGGGACAACATGTGCACTTCGTGGGCATCGGCGGGGCTGGGCTCTCTGCCCTGGCGCGCTTGATGCTGGCCCAAGGCTGGCGCGTGAGTGGCTCGGACCGCGAGGCCGGCCCGCGCTTGGAGGCACTCCGCAAGGCCGGTGCTCGCGTTCACGTGGGCCACAGCGCTGACCACGTGGCCGACGCCGACCTGGTGGTCGTCTCCAGCGCCGTGCCCCCAGACAATCCCGAGGTGATGGCGGCCCAGGAGCGGGGTATTCCCGTCTACAAGCGGACCCAATTGTTGCCACAGCTCACCCGTGGGTTCGACGTAATCGCCGTGGCCGGCACCCACGGCAAGACAACGACCACCGCCATGATCGCCCTCGTGTTGGCCGATGCGGGTCACGATCCTACGGTGGTCGTGGGGGGGGATGTGCCCCAGTTGGGGGGCAACGCACGTGTGGGCCGTAGCTCCTACTTCGTCCTGGAAGCGGACGAGTACGACTACGCCTTCGTCGGCCTGGAGCCCCTCGTGGCCGTGGTCACCAACGTGGAACACGATCATCCCGACATGTTCGCCGACGAGCGTGACGTGTGGCGCCTCTTCGCCCACTTCGTCTCCCGCATCCGGCCCGGAGGAGCGCTTGTGGCGTGTCACGACGATCCAGGAGCTCGTCTTCTAACGGCCAGGGCATCGGGGAAGGCTGTGCTCACCTACGGCACCGAGCCAGGTGTTGTGTGGCAGGTCGCTGACGTGTGCCCCAACGAGTTGGGGGGCACTGACTTCACTGTGCTTCGACAGGGGAAGCCAGTGGAGACCATCCGCCTGCGAGTGCCCGGACATCACAACGTGCTCAACGCCATGGCGGCCGTGGCCGTGGCCGACCATTTGGGTGTGGCCCTATCCCGGGCCAAGGCCACGCTTGAGCGCTTCGCCGGCGTGGCCCGCCGCTTCGAGCTGGTGGGCCGGGTGGGCCACGTGGAGATCTTCGACGATTACGCGCACCACCCCACGGAAGTTGAGGCCACGCTACAGGCCGCCCGACAGCGCTTTGGGGACCGACCCGTGTGGGTGGTCTTCCAGCCCCACACCTTCAGCAGGTTGGCCACCATGCTGGACCGGTTTGCCGCGGCCTTCACCAACGCCGACCGGGTGATCGTTAGCGATGTCTATGCCGCCCGCGAGGTGAACACCTTTGGCGTCTCGGCTCAAGACCTCGTGGAACGCCTCCAGGGGCCGCCAGCCACCTATGCCCCCACCCAGGAGGTCATTCTGGAGCTCCTGGGCCGGGAACTGCCGGACGATGCGGCCGTGTTCATCCTGGGCGCCGGTGACATTACTGCCTTGGGCCCCCGCCTGCGGCAGGCTCTGGCAGCCCGTAGCCAGGCCGGGCCTCATGTGATTGACACCATGCTGGGTTCAGGTGGGAGGAGCAAGCCATGACCACCACGACGAACTCCGAAGCCGCCGTCGAAATCGCAGCCTGGCTGTTCTTCCGGCTGGGCCCAGCACCATCTCTGCTCGGCCTTCTCGCCCATTACGCTGGCGAGGTGAAGGCTCCACATCCCGACAACTGGCCCTCCCTGTGGCACCGGGAGCGGCCGTCTCTCAACATGTACACGGAGGAACCTGCCGATGAGTACGCCCCGACGAGGCCGCTGGGCCTCACGTGATAGCCTGCGCCGCTCTGATTTGGTGCGCATCATCCTGCGGGGAGCCTTCGGCGACCGCATCCTGACGGACGAGCCGTTGGCTCCCTACACCAGCTTCCGCATCGGTGGTCCGGCCCAGTGGTTCCTGAAAGCCGAAAGCGTGGAGGAACTCCGGGAAGCCGTGCGGGTGGCCCAGCGCGCCCACATTCCCTACCTCGTGTTAGGCCGGGGCAGCAACGTGTTAGTCAGTGACGACGGCGTGGACGGCTTGGTGATCCTCAACCGAACACGTCGCTTCACAGTACGACCAGCTTCTGCCGGCCTACTGCTTGTTGCCGATTCGGGCGTCTCTCTCCCCAAGTTAGCCGGCAAGCTGGCCCAAGGGGGCGTGAGCGGCTTGGAGTGGGCCATCGGTATTCCGGGCAGTGTGGGTGGGGCTGTGGTTCAAAACGCGGGAGCGTGGGGCCACGAGATCAAGGACCGGCTGGTGAGCGTCGAGTGGCTTACCCCAGATGGGCAGATAGAAGAAGTGCCGGCTCAGCGCCTGGAGCTGGATTACCGCCGCTCGGCGCTTCTCGACGTGCCACCTGGGAAGCGGCCTATCATCCTGCGGGCCAAATTCCAGGTGGATCGGGGCAAGCCCACGGAGGTGCAACGCCGCCTGCGGTGTTACATTATGCGCCGTACCACCAGCCAACCCAGGGCGCCCAGCGGTGGCAGCGTCTTCCGCAACCCGCCCGGCGACTACGCCGGCCGGCTCATCGAGGCCGTTGGCCTAAAGGGCCACCGCATCGGCAACGCCCAGTTCAGCCCCAAACATGCCAATTTCATCATCAACTTGGGCGGGGCCACGGCTGAAGACGTCCGTGCGCTCATCGACTTGGCCCGCCGGCGCGTGCGCGACGCCTTCGGGATCACGTTGGAGCTGGAAATCGAGCTGGTGGGCCGATGGGAAGAGGAGGACGAAAGCCAAGCACAAGACCACACGCCGCCCGCTCAGGGTCAAGAAGGGGAGGATGGGCCGTGACCCAACGGCGCAGGAGATTGTGTGTGGCCGTGATCTTCGGGGGCCGCAGCGGGGAACATGAGGTGTCGCTCCTGTCGGCCCGCGCGGTGTTGAACGCTCTGGACCGCGAGCGCTTCGACGTGGTGTCCATTGGTATCACCCTCGATGGCCAATGGCTCATTGGTGACGATCCACAGGCCGTGATCGAGGCCCTGGCCGGCCACGCCACCTCCTCGGCCAGGGCCACGCCGGCCGATCCTGCCCGCGTGGTTGCCGGAGCGCTTGTCTCGCCGTCGGAGCCGCCCGGCGACGTGCTCCGGCGGGCTGACGTGGCGTTTCCCGTGCTCCACGGTCCCTACGGCGAGGATGGCACCATCCAGGGGCTTTTCGAGATACTCGGGCTGCCTTACGTGGGCTGCGGCGTGACGGCCTCAGCCGTGGCCATGGACAAGGCTATCTCCAAAGCCCTCTTCAGGGCCGCCGGCCTGCCCGTCGTGCCCCACCTGGTGGTGTTGCGGAACGCTTGGCACACCGCCCCAGAACAGACTTTGGACCGGATAGAGCACCACCTGCCGTATCCGCTCTTCGTCAAGCCGGCCAACTTGGGCTCCAGTGTGGGCGTCTCCAAGGCGCGCGTTCGCCCTGAGCTCGCCGCTGCCCTGGACGTGGCAGCCCAATTCGACCGCAAACTCATCGTAGAACGGGCCGTGGAACACGCCCGGGAGCTGGAGGTCGCGGTGTTGGGCAACGATGAGCCCCGTGCCAGCCTGCCCGGTGAAGTGCGACCACGCGGCCATGAGTTCTACAGCTATGAGGCCAAGTACACAGAGGGGGGCAGTGACCTGCTGATCCCGGCCCCTGTGTCGGAAGCAGTTCGACACACTCTGCGGCACATGGCCATCACAGCCTTCCGTGCCATTGACGGCAGCGGCATGGCGAGAGTGGACTTTTTCATGGACGGAGCCACAGGCGATGTGTACGTCAACGAAGTCAACACCATTCCCGGCTTTACCCCCTTCAGCATGTACCCGAAATTGTGGGAGGCCGAGGGAATGAGCTATCGGGAACTGGTGGAAGCGCTCATTCAACTGGCACTCGAACGGGCGGCCGACGTGGCCAGGAACCGGGTGGGGCGATGAGCAGAGCATCCGCCGCCCACCAGGGGCTCTACCGTCGCCGTCGCCCTCCCAGACGCCACAGGCGCAGGCGGCCGCGCCGCCGGCGATCCCGCCGCCTGGTGGTCTACCAGAGCGCGCTGCCGGGCCTGCGCGCCCACGGCCAGGTGCTGGAGGATCAACACACCACAGTGCGCTGGCTCCGGGACCACCTGGTTACGTTTCTGGTGTTGGTGCTCCTGGGTGCCACAGCCTATTGGCTCTTCTTGAGTGACACCTTCTACGTCTATGAGGGCCGACGTGCAAGGCACGCTCTTCACCACACCTGATGAAATTTACGCCTTGGCTGACGTGGACGGGTGGAACATCTTCTGGATTCGCCCCCAGACTGTCGAGGAGCGCATTCGCACGCTGGCTATCATCAAGGATGTGGATGTCAAGCTTGACCTGCCCAACCGGCTGGTGATCCGCGTTGTGGAACGTCAGCCGGTGGCCGCGTGGCAGGCTGGCGATCAACTCTTCTTGGTGGAC
Source organism: Ardenticatenia bacterium (assembly GCA_030949995.1). Taxonomy (GTDB): domain Bacteria; phylum Chloroflexota; class Anaerolineae; order Ardenticatenales; family Ardenticatenaceae; genus WFWG01. Next base: position 18,863 of record JAUZRY010000002.1, on the reverse strand, counting down.
GCCGAGGGCGTGCTCTTCGAGGTGCGTGGCGACCCGTCCAACGCTGTGCTCGTGCGGGACGTGCGGAACGAGCCGCTTCGCCCAGGCGACAGGGTAGACCCGGAGGCCATCGTCACAGCACTGGAACTCAACCAGATCATGCCAGAGCGGCGGGAGTTCGAGTGGCGCCCCGGCGCCGGCCTGAGCTTTGTCACCGAGGAGGGATGGCGAGTTCAGATCGGCGACCACCAGAACTTAATGCTCAAGGTGCTCATCTACCGTCAGTTTCAGGTCCAGGTAGCGCCGGCGCGCAACGTGACACTTTTGGACCTCTCGGTGCCGGAGCGGCCGTACTATCGCGTGGCTTCTGGGGAGGAATGAAAAACGCGGAGGGAAAAGGCAATGGTGGAACGCCAAGCGTGCTGTGAAGGTCGAGGCAGGTGAAAAGTGATGCGGCATGTTGTTGGCTTGGACATAGGCTCATCGAAGATCGCGTGCCTGGTTGGTGAGGTGGACGACCATGGCCGGCTGCGCATCATCGGCATCGGGGTCGTCCCCTCTGCCGGCATCAGAAAAGGGGCCATCGTTGATCTCGAGGCGGCCACCCGCGCCGTGGAGGCGGCCGTTACCAGGGCCGAGCACACCTCTGGCCTCCCTTTTCACAGTGCTCTGGTGGGCATGGCCGGCGCTCACATTGTCTCCCTGAACAGCCGGGGCACCATCTCCATCTCGCGTGGCAGTCATACTGTCCAACAGGACGATGTGCAGCGAGTCCTCGAGGCCGCCCGCGCCATTGCCCTGCCCCACTCCCACGAGATCGTTCACTTGATTCCGCGTGGATTCTGGCTCGACAGTGAGAACGGGGTGCGCAACCCCGTTGGGCTTCACGGGTACCGCTTGGAGGTTGAGGCCCACGTGGTGGCCGCCTCCACCACAGCCCTCCAGACACTGGAGACGTGTTGTCGGGGCGCCGGCGTGGAGGTGCAAGCCTTCGTGTTGGACCCTCTGGCGGCCGGCGAAGCGGTGCTCACCGAGGATGAGAAGGAGTTGGGCGTCGTGTTGGTGGACGTTGGTGGCGGCACAACTGACATTGCCATCTTTATCGAGGGAGCAGCTTGGCACACGGTGAGCTTGCCGGTGGGCGGCCACCACCTCAGCCATGACTTGGCCGTAGGCCTTCAGTGTCCTCTGCCTGTGGCCGAGGAGTTGAAGGTGCGCCACGGGTGTGCAGCCACATCCCTCGTGACGGCAAACGAGCCGGTCGACGTGGCCACCTTCGGCGACATGCCATCCAACGCCGTCACACGGCACGACATCGCAGAGATTCTGCAGTACCGTGTGCTGGACTTGTTCGACCTGGTCCGACGCGAGATCAAGCGATCCGGCTACGATGGCCTGCTGCCGGCCGGCGTGGTGTTCTGCGGGGGCAGTGCCCAGTTGGAGGGCCTGCGAGAGTTGGCCATCGAGTATTTCCAATTGCCGGTGCGCGTAGGCCAACCTCACACGGCCCGGCTGAGCGGCCTGATCGACACGCTGGGATCGCCGGCCTTCGCCGCCACGGTGGGGCTACTCCGCTGGGGTGCTCACCATCACCAGGTGCGCGAGCATCAAAACGGCACTGGCCACTCTTCTTCGGACTGGAAAGAACGCTTGACCCGCTGGCTGACGACACTGTTACCGGAATAGAAACGACACAGGCTGTTGATCCAAGCAGAAGGAGGCATACCATGTACAGAGACGTGCCGGAATCTCAATCTTCTCCTCTTTTTCCACCCGACGTGGACAACTTCGCCCAAATCAAAGTGATCGGCATCGGAGGCGGTGGGGCCAACGCCGTGAACCGCATGATTGAGGCGGGCATCCGCGGGGTGGAGTTCATCGCCGTCAACACCGACGCTCAAGCGCTCCTGCTCAGCCAAGCCCCCCATCGGCTCCGCATCGGCGAGAAGCTTACTCGTGGGCTGGGGGCCGGCGGCAACCCCGAAGTGGGCCGCAAGGCGGCGGAGGAGAGCGCCGACGAGATCGAGGCTGTGCTCAAAGGAGCCGACATGGTCTTCATCACGGCCGGCATGGGAGGTGGCACCGGCACGGGCGCCGCCCCGGTGGTGGCCCGCATTGCCCGCGGGTGTGGCGCGCTCACTATCGGCGTGATCACCAAACCCTTCTCCTTTGAGGGGTCTCGCCGCATGGAAAACGCTGAGCAGGGCATCGAAGCCCTCCAGGAGGAAGTGGACACCCTCATCGTGATCCCCAACGACCGCCTGCTCCAGATCGTGGACAAGCGTGCCTCCATCCAGGAGGCCTTCAGGACAGCGGACGATGTGTTGCGCCAGGGCATTCAGGGCATCTCCGAGCTCATCACGGTGCCCGGACTCATCAACTTGGACTTCGCCGACGTGCGCACCATCATGGCCGAAGGTGGCGCGGCGCTTATGGCCGTAGGCGTGGCCTCGGGTGAGAACCGTGCCACAGAAGCGGCCCAAAAGGCCATCAGTAGCCCTCTGCTGGACATCACGATTGACGGCGCGCGTGGCGTGCTCTTCAACGTCACCGGCGGCGAGGACTTGAGCCTCTTTGAGGTCAACGAGGCGGCGGAGCTGATCCGCAGCACCACCGACCCGAACGCGAACATCATCTTCGGCGCGGTGATCGACCCCACACTCCAAGATGAGATTCGCATCACCCTGATCGCCACAGGGTTCGACACACAGGCCAAAGGACAGCCGCGCTTGCGCATGGCGGCCGGACAGGGTGGCCCGTCGCTTCAGCAAAAGGTGAAGGAGTTCCCAGTGCGCCGCTTTGACCGTGACGATTTGGACGTGCCGGCGTTCTTGAGGCGCCGTTGATTGCCTCATGCCGAGGAGTGGGGAAGCGATGTCACCCACACGTTCGGCCGATGAGCTGCGCCGCCTGTTGGCCCGGCTGGACGGCCGGGGATACAAGGCGTACAAGGAGATCGCCGGCGCCTATCGCTTTCCCGGCTTCGTCCTCTTCGTGGACCACGTACAGGGCGATCCTTTTGCGGCGCCCAGCCGGCTGCGCGTGCGCGTGCCCCAGGCGCGCGCCGGCTTCCCGCCCGAACTCTACAGCACGCCCAGCCGGGCAGTGGGCGTGGAAAATTTCCTGGCGCGACAGTTTGCGGCTGTGGCGCGCGCCACCGACCGCCAGCGTGGCACCGGGCACAGCGGGCGCATTGCCATCGACGCGCCTGGCCAGGAGGTCCTCCGGCGCACGGCGGTCACTATCACCGAGTCGTGGGTGGAAGCACGCTTCACCGTGGGACTGCCGGCCCGAGGGCGCACGATCTTGGGGCAGCAGGCCATTGAGCTGCTCCTGGAGGATGTCCCCCACGTGGTGGCACGCACCCTCCACTGCCGCGCCCACGATCCCGAAGTGGTACGCTGCCACGCCGAAGTCAACGAAGATGCCGACTGGCTTCGAGCTCAGCTAACCCGCCATGGGCTGGTGGCCTTCGTGGCCGACGGGGCCGTGTTGCCCCGTCGCTCCGGCGTGGATGACCGCCCCCTCGCGGAAGGTGTTGTGGTGCCCTTCGAGTCCCCGCCTTCCTTACGGGTGCGCTTCCACTTGCCCAACGGTGGCCTCATTGAGGGAATGGGTATTCCCAAGGGCGTGACGCTCATCGTCGGCGGGGGCTATCACGGCAAGAGCACGTTGTTGCGGGCCATTGAGCGGGGCGTCTACAATCACTGTCCCGGCGACGGGCGCGAGTTCGTGGTCACCGTGCCGGACGCAGTGAAGATTCGGGCTGAAGATGGCCGCTCGGTCACCTGTGTGAACATCAGCCCCTTTATTGACAACCTCCCGTTCGGCCAGAGCACGCGCCATTTCAGCACGACCAACGCCAGCGGCTCCACCAGCCAGGCGGCCAACATTGTGGAGGCATTGGAGGTGGGCACATCCCTGCTCCTCATCGACGAGGACACATCGGCCACGAACTTCATGATCCGCGATCACCGAATGCAGGAGCTCATTGCCAAGGAGCATGAGCCCATCACTCCCTTCATTGACAAAGTGCGCCAGCTCCACGATGAGCTCGGCGTGAGCACAGTCGTGGTGCTCGGGGGCAGCGGCGATTATTTCGACGTGGCCGACACCGTCATTGCGCTGCACGCCTACCGTCCTTGGGATGCCACAGCACAGGCCAAGGCCATTGCGGCCCGGTACGCCACGGGCCGCCGCCCCGAGGGCGGTGACCGCTTCGGCGACATGAGCGCCCGAGCGCCCGACCCGCGCAGCGTGGACCCCTCCAAGGGGCGTCGCGAAGTGCGCGTCAAGGCCCACGGCACGCGCGCCATTCAATTCGGCCAAGCGACCATTGAGCTGGAAGCCGTGGAACAACTTGTCCACCCGGCCCAAACACGCGCCATTGCCGCTGCCCTGGTCTACGCCCGCCATCGCTACATGGACGGCCAACGCTCACTGCGCCAGATCGTGGAGTTGGTCATGCGGGATGTGGACGAGCAGGGACTCGACGTGCTCGACCGCCGGATGGTGGGCGATCTGGCCGCCTTTCGTCCCCAGGAGTTGGCCGCGGCCCTCAACCGCCTGCGCACCCTAGTCATGTATCCGTTCGGCGGGTGAAGCCCCAAGCGCAGAGGTTCACGAGTGGCCCTGGGAGGAATGTCATGACAACTCAGCCCCAATTGGGCGTCACGTACTGGCCAGCCCGCAAGGGGCTCTTCTTCTGGGAAACTTTCGACCGCCACGAGGTGCGCCACGAGCTGGCCCATGTGGCCGACTTGGGCGGGAGTACGGTGCGTGTGTTCCTGCCCTGGGAGACGTTTCAACCGTGGGAGCATCAGATCAACCCGCGTGCCTTTGACGCCTTCGGGCACTTGTTGGACGCGGCCGAGGATGCCGGTGTAGGCGTCGTCCCGGTGCTCTTCGTGGGCCACCTCTACGGCCAACGGTTCTTGCCCGGTTGGCTTCTCCGCCCGGCGCCGGCCCCGGACGTGTCCGTCCGCACGGTGAGCGGGGGTCGGGAGTACTTGGGCCAAGCTCGGCCCCTGTACACCACCCGTCCCCTGTTGGACGCTCAGCGCTACTTGGTGCACGAACTGATTGGCTTTTACGCCGCTCACTCCGCCATCCGCGCCTGGGATGTGGGGGGGAATGGTCTCGTCCTCGTGGTCCCGCCAGCGGCTCCTGGTGCCCTCTTGGAGTGGGCCGGTGAGCTCGTCCAAGTGGTTCAAGAAGCCGATGGAGGGCGCCACCCAGTCTGGTGGAGCGCTCCCGACGACGTGCTCACAGCGCCCAACCTCCCCACCCTGGCCGAACTGGCAGAGATCGGGCTCCTGCCCGTGCCGGAAACCTACCCGGCTCTGCGTCCCGAGGCCCAAGGGCCCGACGATGCTGAGTTTGTGGCCTTCATGTGGGCACTGGTGGCCACCTTGAGCGCACGACCGTTGCCCTGTGCCATCACCGGCCTGCCCACAGCCCCTCCCCAAGGCCCACGAACTGCCCGGCTCCCTACTGACTCTGAGCTCCCCCCACGGGCGTTGCCGCTCCACGAGGAGGAGACCCAAGCTGTTTATCTGGAACAGGTGTTGACCCGCGCTGCCAATTGGCACGTCGATCTTATCGTGGCAGCCACCTTTGCCGACGCGCCCCCTGAACTCTGGGCCACGCCCCCCTTCGACCACGCCCTCCTGCCGCGTCACTCGGGCCTTGTGCGCGCTGACGGGCGCGAGAAGGAGACGGCCACCACAGTGCGTCTGTGGGCCAAGGGGACAGAGACGCACGTGGCTGCTCAAGAGAGCCTCTCCTTTCGTCCCCTCGCCGTGGACCCGGAGGAGCTGGCCCGCCGCGGGTGGAAGGCCATCGCCGCATGGTATCGAGCGTTCCTGGAGGGAGAATTGTAAGCTCGGGACGACAATGAGCAGATGGTGACGGCAGACTACGCGCCCCACGGCCCACGTGTAACCTTTTCGCGCTTGGGCGCATCTCAAGAGTGAACAGACCTAGTCAAAGGGAGGACAAGAACCATGGGCCTAATCGCCGAGCAAGACCGAACATACCTCCAGGATGAATTCGACCGGATGGAGCACCCCGTTCGCCTGGTGCTCTTCACGCGCGAGAGCGACTGCCAATTCTGCCGAGAGACCCGCCAGATTGTGGAGGAGTTAACTTCCTTGTCCGACAACGTCCAGACCGAGATCTTTGACCTTCAGGCCGATGCCGAGCACGCGCAGGCCTTGGGCGTGGATAAGGCACCGGCCATAGTGCTCCTTCGGGCCGACAATGAGCCCTCCGATTACGGCATCCGATACTACGGCATTCCGTCGGGGTACGAGTTCTCCTCGCTGGTGGAAGACATTCTCATGATAGGGCGTGGGGATTCGGGCCTTCAGGCGGCCACCCGCGAGGCCTTGGCCGACCTGAAGGTGCCAGTCCACATTCAAGTCTTCGTGACTCCCACCTGCCCCTACTGCCCGCGGGCTGTCCACATGGCCCACCAGATGGCCTTCGAGAGCCCGCTGGTCCACGCCGACATGGTGGAAGCGATGGAGTTTCCCGATTTAGCCGTCAAGTACGATGTGATGGGAGTACCACGCATCGTGATCAACGAGGAGACCCACGTGGAGGGAGCTGTGCCGGAGCCAGTTATGCTCCAGGCTGTGTTGGAGGCGGTAGAACAGAAAGCGTGACATGATGACAGGAGGGGAGGTCAATCATGCTCAGCCGAAACGAGGCATCGTGGGATCGGATCGCTCGTGTCGTGATCGGTTTAGCCCTCATCGCTTTCAGCCTGTTCTCGCTTCAAGGAGTGAGCAGCATTATCGGCACCTTGGTCGGACTGATCCTGCTGGTGACCGGTGCAGTGGGCTTCTGCCCCATCTACAAAATCCTCGGCGTTTGCACCGACTGCTCTGATCGCGCATCATAATTCGCGTCAAAGCCCACCCCACACCCGCCGGCATGAAAGAGAAAGCCGGCGGGTGCCTTTTAGGAGCGCGGAGAACGGGGTGAGCGCGGTGTGCAGGTGGTGGTATGGGAACCAGAGAGCGAGCTGACATCCCACCCCCTTGGGAGCTTGTCAGCCACTTGGTCCGAGCAGCGTTGGGCGCGGCGGATCCGGCGGCCGCCGTGCGGCGTGCCGTGCGCTTAAAGGGCGACCACCTGCACGTTGCCGGGCATGTCTACGACCTGAGCCGCTTCGCTCATGTGTACGTTATCGGTGCGGGCAAGGCCAGTGCGACCATGGCCCGGGCCGTGGAGGAGATCGTGGGGGACCGTGTGGCCGGGGGGATCGTGATCACCAAGTACGGTTACACCTGTCCCACCCGGCGCGTTGTCGTGCGCGAGGCCGGTCACCCCGTGCCTGACGAGGCCGGCGTCCGGGCCACCCACGAGATGATGGCCCTGGCCTCCCGAGCCGGCCCTGACGATTTGGTGCTCGCCCTCATATCAGGGGGCGGGTCGGCTCTCCTTGTGGCTCCTTCGGAAGGACTCACATTGCGCGATCTCCAGGAGACCACCGCCCTTCTCCTGCGTGCTGGCGCCACCATCAACGAGCTTAACGTCGTCCGCAAGCACCTCTCGGCCGTGAAGGGCGGACGGCTGGCCCGACATGTGGCCCCGGCCTTGCTCGTCACCCTCGTGGTGAGCGACGTGGTGGGCAACCCGCTCGACGTGATTGCCAGTGGCCCCACAGTCCCCGACCCCACCACCTTTGTGGACGCTTGGCAGGTGCTGGCGAGGTTCGGGCTCACGGAGCGAGTGCCCCCCTCGGTACAACGCCACCTGCGGGCAGGCGCGGCTGGCCGTGTGCCTGAAACCCCCAAGCCCGACGATCCCGTCTTTCAAGCTGTACGCAATGTGATTGTGGCCGACAACCGCCGCGCCGCCGAAGCTGCGGCCGCACGGGCCCGCGACTTGGGCTACCACGCCCTAGTGTTGACCACCTTCTTGGAAGGAGAAGCGCGGGAAGTGGGCACCGTGCTGGCTGCCCTGGCACAGGAGATGGCCGCCTTCGGCCGCCCGTTGCCGCGTCCTGGCTGCGCGGTGTTGGGAGGAGAGACCACCGTCACCGTGCGGGGCGATGGGATGGGCGGCCGCAATCAGGAGATGGCCCTCTCCGCGGCCCTCCGACTGGAGGGGTTGGAGAACATCGTGGTAGCCACGCTGGCGACCGACGGCGGCGATGGGCCCACCGATGCTGCCGGCGCCGTCGTAGACGGCCAGACCGCGCGCTTGGCCCGTGAGCGTGGCATCAACATCAGAGAGGCCCTGGCCCGCAACGACAGCTACCACGCCCTCAAAGCATTGGGCGCCCTGTTGCGGACCGGGCCCACCGGAACCAACGTCAATGACGTGGCCTTCGTCATTGCCGGGCCACCACGCCCAGCAACTCACCCGTGAGAGGATGTGCCCCGAGAGTGGACGTGGCCATGCGCCAACTCCTCTGGCGTGGCGTCGCGCACGTGTTGGACGGTGACATCGAAGGTGAGGCGCTCTCCGGCCAGAGGATGGTTCAGGTCGAGCACCACATTCTCCTCGGTGACGGACACGATGTAAGCCGGAATCGGATGGCCTTCGGTATCCCGCAAGTAAAGCTCCGTGTTGGGAATGAGCTCGAGGTCCGGAGGGAATTGGGCGCGAGGAATGGTGAGGCGCCCTCGGGGGTCATACTCGCCAAAGGCGTCTTGGGCTTCGAGCACTACTTGTTTGTGGTCGCCGACGGCCATGCCCTCAATAGCCTCTTCCAACGCCGGGATGATCTCCCCGCCTCCCTGAAGGTATTCCAAGGGCTCACGCCCCTCCGTGGTGTCCACCACTTCACCGCTATCCAAGCGCAACTGGTAATCGATGGTCACGACCTTCCCCTGGCGTACAACCTGCTGTTCTGTTGACATAAAAGTGCTCCTTTCTAATTGATACATCCTGTGGGCAGACGAAAGCGGGGCACCGTCGCGTGGCCACGAGGGGAGAGCGAAGGAGTCACCAAGAGGGCCCGTTTTCCGTTTCCCACCTTTGGCCCATGGCCGTCGGGTGAAAAGCCACCTGTCACGGATAAGTATAGCCAGGTGGGCCATATGACCAAATGCCCTGCTACAGCCGACGGTAGCGCAACACGGGGTGTGGTGAATGCTCCACTTCGTCCAAGTTGGCAATCGCCAAGTAGCCTCGCTGATAGAGGTATTCCACGTGGGCACCGGCCTCTTCGATGGCCAGGAGAATGTCGTACCCTTCCCGCCGGCCGTAGTGGGCCATTGAGAGCTCTGCCACGGTGCGCGGCTCCCGGCAGAGTTCGAGGAAGCGTTCCAGCTTGCGACGGTGGGAGCGGCGAATGGCCTCCACCCGGGCGCTTACATCCTCGATGGGGGCCTCATGGCCACCGAGCACCAGGCGCACGTCCTGCAGGGCCGCTATTTTATCAAGGGACTCCAGGTAATGACCCAATCCCGTGTAGGCCGTGATCTTTTCCGGGGCCAGGTGGGGTGTGGTGCGGGCTAACACGTGGTCGCCTGCCAGGAGGACGTCGTCGACCAGCAAGCAGACCTGTCCCGGACAATGGCCCGGCGTATGAATCACTCGGATAGTGTCGAAGAGGAAATCGCCCTCTTCCATCACCTCCACTTGGGGCACGGAGCGGATGAATGTCTTAGCGAAGAGATACATCTCGCGCAATGTGGTTCGCAGTTCGGGCTTCACTCCAGCTTGAACGAGGAAGGCTTCCAAGGCCTTGGAAGCCACCACCACGCGCTCCTCGAAGTTGGTCAGGATGCGGCGGTCCAGCTCATGGACGAAGATGGGCGCACGCAGCCGGTCAGCCAGGGGGTGTGAGGCCGCTGAAGTGGTCCACGTGGCCGTGAGAAATGAGCACGGCATCCATGTTCTCCAAGCGCACTGGTTCTCCGAACTCCTCGCGTACAGCCCTGAGCGCACGGAGCAAGTCCTCCACAGAGTGGGGAAAGGCCGACCCCACATCCACCAACACGCGACACTGTGCGTTGATCACCACATAGCAGTAACCCACGAAGTCGGTGAAGACTTCGACGGGCAGGCGGTAAATGCGCGTGCCCGCCAGCGGTATGAAATTGCTCGACAGCGTGTGTCGGCTCCATCATTCCAAAACAAAACAGCCCGGCCATGCCGGCCAGGCCGTTTGCGCTGTTGACGGCCCCGAAGTCTCCTGAAAGAGCGGGCGAGGGGACTCGAACCCCCGACATTCAGCTTGGGAAGCTGACGTTCTACCACTGAACTACGCCCGCCTGTCTTGACTTCAATTATATCCTCTTCGACCGCTGTGTCAAGTCCTGAGAACCAGGTCTGCGCACGAGCTCCACCAAATCCGCCAGAAGAGCGCTTGCCGTCACTGTTGCCCCGGCGCCGGGCCCTTGGATGACCAAGGGATGGGGCGTGTACCGTTGGGTCTCAAAGAGGAGCAAGTTGTCCGGCCCGCGGAGCTGTCCGAGGGGTGAGTGGCGGGGCACCTCGGTAAGCCCGACACGAAGGCCATCGGGGGTCACAGTGGCGACGTACCGCAAGGTGTTTCCGCGTACTTCTGCCTGGTGGAGCCGGCCGGCCATGGGCGCGTCGAGGGCCGTCAGGGCGTCGAGCACGGTTTCCGTGTCGGCTTCGGGGGGCGTCGGGGGCACGAGTGATTCTACCTCAACCTGGTCCAATTCCACGTCGAGGCCCATGGTGCGGGCCAGGATGAGGGCTTTGCGGGCCACGTCGAGCCCGTTCAGGTCATCGCGCGGGTCGGGCTCGGTGTAGCCGAGTTCCTTGGCCCGTCGCACGGCTTGGGAGAAGGGGATGCCACTGTCCAATTTGGCTCATGATGAACCCCAACGTGCCGCTCAGCGCGCCCCGGACGGCGCGTACGGCGTCGCCGGTGTGGAGGAGCATCTGAAGCGTGCGGATCACGGGCAAGCCGGCGCCCACAGTGGCCTCATAGCCCAGAGGCCATGACATCAGACGGCGGAAGGAAGCCATGTCGGCCGTGAGCGGCTTTTTGTTGGCCAACACAATGGCATAGCCCAACTCGTGGGCCCGCCAGAAGGCCGGCCCAATGGAGGCCATGTCGGCCGCGGTGACATCCACCACCACGGTTTCAGTCCGCCCGGCTACGTCCACGATGGCAGCCGGGTTTTCCTGTAGGTAACCCCGTGGGTGCTCAGCTAAGTGCCCACCCTCGGCCTTGAACCGGCACACTTGGCGCAACAGGGGCTCCTCCAGGGGCGGCGCCCCCCGGCTCGGCGATGATGGCGCCGTTGCGGTCGGCCAGCGCCACGTACTCAAAGGCGATGCCCTGTTGGGCCAGGTACGCCTGCACGTCGAGAATCATCTCGATCAGGGCACGTCCCACGGATCCGACGCCAAACTGAACCAGGGCCACAGCGCGCACAGTTCTCCTCCGTTATCGGGCAGGGTCGCCGAGTTGAAAGGCCGCGTGAATGGCGCGGACTGCTTCGTGGGCGTCTTGGTCGGAGACGACCAGGGACAAGTTGTACTCGGAACTGCCCTGAGCGATGCTAAGCACGTTGATCCGCCGCTCTCCCAAGGCACCGAAGATGGTGGCGGCCACGCCGGGGGTGTGGCGCATGCCGGCCCCAACGGCCGCGATGATCACCACGTTGTGCTCGGCCCAGATGCGGTCAATGTGGCCCTGTTCCAGCTCCTTGGCAAATGCCTGTTCCAGGGCGTGAACCACGCGCTCGCCGGCATTCTCCTCCACCAGGAAACAAATGGACTGCTCAGAGGAGCTCTGTGAGATCATCAGCACGCTGACGCCCTCGTGCGCCACTGCCTCGAAGACGCGCGCTGCCACGCCGGGGACGCCCAGCATACCACGCCCCTCCACCGTGATCAGCGCCAAGCGGGGGATCATCGTGACCGCCTTCACGGCCCGGCCGTCACGCACGGAGTCCTTGACGATCAACGTGCCCGGGTGATCTGGGTTGAACGTGTTGACAATGCGAATGGGGATGCCCTTTTCCACCGCCGGCCGCACGGTCTTGGGATGGAGGACTTTGGCGCCGAAGTAGGCCATTTCCGCGGCTTCAGTGTAGCTGATGCGACGCAACGTGCGCGCGTCGGGAACGATGCGGGGATCAGCGGTCATCACGCCGTCCACGTCGGTCCAGATCCACACTTCGTCGGCATCTACGGCATATCCCAAGATGGCCGCAGTGTAATCGGAGCCACCCCGCCCCAACGTGGTGACATACCCCTCAGGTGTAGCGCCCATGAAGCCGGTGACCACCGGCACCCCCCCGCGCTCGAGCAAGGGGATCACGCGCGCCCGCACGCGCTCGGTGGTCAAGTCCAACTGGGGATTGGCCGCGCCGAACGTGTCGTCGGTCACCACGATCTCATCGGCCATGATGGCCTCCCCTGGCGTGCCATTGGCCTGCAGCACGGCAGCGACGAGGTGGGCGCTGAAACGTTCGCCCAAGGAGGAGATGAGGTCCATGGCCCGTGGCGTGACTTCGCCGAGGACGGTGATGGCAGCACACAGGTTGGAGAAGCTTTCCAGTTCACGGTCAATGAAGTCGAGGACGGGGTGATAGCCAGCGCCCAACAATACCTCGACCGCCTCGGCGTGGCGCTGCCAGAGATGTTCCCGCGCCGTTGCCGGAATTTCGGTGTCGCCTTGGGCAGCCGCGGCGGCAGCCTGAATGAGCCGGTCGGTCACGCCTCGCATGGCGCTCACCACGGCGATCACTTGGTCTCCTCCGGCGTGCCACCGTCTGAGCAGTTCCACAGTGCGTCGAATCGCCTCGGGAGAGCCGACAGAGGTGCCACCAAACTTCATCACGTAACGCCGGGCACTCATGGTATGCACTCCTTCCTGAGCTAGCTGGTGAAGAGGTTACAGGGCCCAAATACGCTTCCACAGCCTCAACACGGGGCGGCACCGGTTTCAGTTGGCCGCCTAGGCGGATCGCTGTGTCCGGGTCTTTGAGCCCGTGGCCGGTGAGCACACAGACAATGCGCTCCGAACCGTCGAGCCACCCGTTGGCCAACGCCTTGCGGAGCCCAGCCACGCTGGCCGCGCTGGCCAGTTCACAGAAAATGCCCTCGTGGGTGGCCAAGAGGCGGTAGGCGTCCACGATCTCCTCGTCCGTGACGGCCTCGATGCGTCCTCCGCTCTCGTCCCGTGCCTGAACGGCACGCTGCCAGCTCGCCGGATTGCCGATGCGGATGGCCGTGGCCACAGTGCGAGGACATGCGACAGGGTGTCCTGCCACGATGGGCGCAGCGCCGGCCGCCTGAAACCCGAAGAGCCGAGGCCGTTGACGAGCCCGTCCAGCCCGGTAGTAACGCGTGAACCCCTCCCAGTACGCTGTAATGTTGCCGGCATTGCCGACGGGCAGGCAGAGCACATCGGGCGCTTCGCCCAAGGTGTCCACAATTTCGTAGGCAGCGGTGGCCTGTCCCTCGATGCGGTGGGGGTTAATCGAGTTGACCAGGGCCAGCGGATGGCGTTCGACCAGCGCGCGCACAATGCGGAGAGCATCGTCAAAGGAACCGTCCACAGCTACAATGTGGGCGCCGTGGACCAGCGCTTGGGCCAGCTTGCCACCGGCGATTTTGCCCTTGGGGATGACGACAACAGCTTTCAGGCCGGCCCGGGCGGCATACGCTGCGGCCGCTGCACTGGTGTTGCCCGTGCTGGCACAGATGACCGCCCGGCTGCCTGCCTCCAGGGCCTTGGCCACGGCCACCACCATCCCCCTGTCCTTGAAGGAGCCGGTGGGGTTGGTGCCTTCGTATTTGAAATAGAGCTCCGAGACGCCCCATGCCTCAGCCAGGCGGTGGGAGCGAATGAGGGGCGTGTCCCCCTCGTTCAGGGTGAGTAAGGGGGTGTGTTCGGTCACCGGCAGAAAATCTCGGTATTTGGCAATGACTCCTATCTTCATGGCGGGAGCTCCCACACAGCACATGGGTCCTCTCTCAGTTCCCGTGGACCGGAGAAAATAAAAAGCCTTCACGGCCGTGAAGGCTCCGTTGCCCCTGTCCGGAGGACGTGAGATCGCGGGCAGTTACGTCAACGTGCCGGTCAAGACTCGGGCTTGGAACTCGTCCTCGTTCATTCGCCCGCTCTCAACAAGGAGTACCCGCAGGGCATGCAGCCGTTTGCGGGCAGGGTGGTCGAAGACGACCACGTCCAAGGTGTCCACGAGGATGCGGTAGCGCAGGCTCACCGTGCTGGCACTCACGTTGTAGAAACGGCCCACAGCCGCCTGCCGTGTTTGTCCGGCAAAAGTCAAGCGCCGAACCAAGTACTCCAGGCCGGCCAACCATCCCTCAACGTGGTGAAGTACCGGCACCTCCTTGCCCACGATGAGCACGAAGTCGCTCCACAGCCGTTCCATGCGTTCAATTTCGGCAATGCCCATTCCCCGCCGGTACAGCGCCCGGGCCGACAGGTGGGCCACGGACCACCACGGATGGGTTGTTGACGAGGGGAATGTCCAGCTCGCGGCGCACGTGCCACCAGTCCAGCGGGCGATTGAGGGCTTCGGCCATGATGTCGTCGAATTGGCTTTCCAGCGCGTTGAGAAAGCGCAGCCGCTCGGGTAAGCTGCCCTGTAGGGCTTCGGCCGACAAGGACCAGCGCGCCAGCCATTCCAGAAGACACTTCAGTTCACCGCGCGGCATGATCGCCCTCCTTTCCACAGTTCAACACGCTCCCTCTCCAACCGCGCGGTGATGGTCCAACGACCTCCATCGGCAACATCTGGCGGGCATGGCCACAGCACAACCTTTACAGCCACCAGTTTAGCAGAAGAACAATTGTGAGCAAACTGAGGGCAGTTGTGAAGAAGACGCTCATGGCCATGAAGGGCGGGTTGGTATCGAATTCCGTGGCCAGAATGGTCGTCATCACTGCCGTGGGCATGGCACTTTGCAGGGTGACCACGCGGGCGGTGAACGGGTTGAGGCCCAAGAGGCCGCTCACGGCCAAGGCCACGCTGGGCGCCACGAGCAGGCGCAACAGGGCCACAGCGCCTAAGGCCCGCACGTGTGTGAGCGGGGTGCGGCCCTGGAAGGTGGCCACGAGTTGAATGCCCAACACGGTTAACATGACGGGCACAGCCGCTTGGCCCAACAGCCGCACCACCTTAAAGAGGGGTTCGGGCAACGTGACCCCGGTGAAGTTGATGAGTCCTCCCAAGAGGGCCGCATACACAATGGGCACGCTGTAGACCCGCTTGAGCGCCATTGTGGCCGTTGCGCGCCCGCGCGCGGCCAGGTACACCCCCAAGCTGGACGAGAGCAGCGCACTGACCGTGAAGTAGACGGTGGCCCGTGCCAATCCCTCCTCGCCGAAGGCGAACAAGGAGACGGGCAAGCCGAAATTGCCCGCGTTCATCAGGAGCACGGCCACGAGGAAGGCACTTCGAGTGGGCCCGTCCAAGCCCAAGTATCGGGAAACAATGGCGCTAGTAGCCCACAGTACCCCAGTTGTCATCACCAACACCGCTGCGATCTGTGCGAACTCGTGACCGCCCACGCGGGACTGCATGAGGGCGTCCAGCACCAATGCCGGGCTGAAGAGGTAGAAGGAAGCTCGAGAGACCGTGCGTACGTCCAGACGGAGCCGCGGTTGAACAACAGCAGCCACGCCGGCTGTCAGGAAGACCGGGAGAACCACGTTGAGCAAGACGCTCATGGAGACACCTACGCCCTCTTAGTCCTCCTCGTACGCCTCATCGTAGGCGTCTCCGTAGCCTTCTTGCCACTCCCACTCTTGGTCTTCATCGTCCTCATCGCCTTCCGGCTGCATCACGTGAAAGTTGTACAACTCCTCGGGGAAGAGCACGGCCTCATCCCAAGAGGTGTCAATGACCACGCCCACGTGGTCCAAATCAAAGGAGAGGTCCACGAAGGAGATTGGGTCGAAGATTCCTTCGTTGAGCCTTGAGACGGCGAGGGCTTCCTGTGCCGCTTCAACCACGCCGGGGTCCCTGTGATTAAGCAGGGCTTTGAGGGCCCGGCGGGCCCGTTGCCCACCGATCTCCCCCAAGGACCAGATGGCCACTTCACGCACTTCCGGATCGGGATCGTCCAAGAGGGCGATGAGTTGGTCAACGGCCCGCTTGTCCCCGAGCTCGCCCGCCGCCCGAGCAGCCTCATAGCGCATTTCCGGATCGTCGCTTTCCATCTCCTGTTCCACAATCTCGTACCAGTGGGGGTCAGCGCTGCGCCCCATGGCGAAGATTGCGCTCACGCGCATCTTGCGGTTGACATCGCGGTAGGCACGCGCGATAATGCCCCGCACGCGGGCATCACTGCTGTAGGCTACCGACTCGACCGCCCGCCGGCGCAGTTCAGTGCTCAAGGAGCCGTCGGAGATCACGTGGATGAGGGCCTCCACCACCTTGTGCGTCCGCATAGGGCTCCAGTGGCCCAGCTCCCCGGCCAGGACAAAACGCCCCAAGGCAGCCGCGGCCCGCGCCTGCACGGCCTCACTGGGGTCCGACTGGAGCAGGTGTAAGAGACGGGGCACGAGCGAGACGCTTTCGTCCTCCCACAAGCCGTCTATGGCCACGGATCGTACATCTGCGTCCTCATCTTCCAACGCGAACCGGAAGACGGCTGTAAAGTCAGCGTACACGTCATCCTCGGCCAGCTCGGCCATCATGCGGATGGCACGGCGGCGCTTGGTGACTCGCACACGAGACCAGACGGCCGCGAAGCGCCGTTGTTCCTCCTCGTTCATAGCCGAAAAGTGATAGAGCATGGCCAGGGAAATGTGCTCCTCGGGCGACAGCAGGTGTTCAAGCGCGCGTTCGAATTCCCGCCCCATGTAAACTGCCTCCTCTGCCCGACCCACCGGGCAACTTGAGCTTGCCGTTATCCAACACGGCCTCAGGCCAGCATGAATCTCCCTCTGAATTGCTACATTATACCACCGAGCTACGGGGAACCCAAGTTCCCCAAACGTCCACGTGAAGTCAAGGAGGACTTGGGGGAAAGGCGCGCACGAACGTTTGTGAACACCGTCCGGGAGTTCCCAAAGGGAATGTTGTCCACGGGAAACGAGGGCCATCATCACAGCGCTCTTGGGGGGGCTGCTGGTGTCCCCCATGGGTGCGCTGCCTTATTGTGACAAGTGCTAGGCGGCCGGCTCTTGTTCTGGGCAGTCCAGGCGCAAGTGGGTGACGGCCAATGGACGCTCTATGAGGAGGCAGTAGTGGGGCGTTTCCCGGCTTGGAAAGCGGTTCGGCTGGAAAAAGCGGCACGTCAAACACATGCGCGCCACCTCGATGAGGCCCGCCCGTTGAAGTGAGGCGATCAGTTCCATGAGGCCTATCATGAGCTCGTGTCTCATTTCCGCCGGCAGGGCGTCCACGTGGGTCTTGAGGACATGGCCCCACTCCGCCAAGTGTTCGGCCAGTTTCCGGCCGGCCGGGGTGAGCTCAAGCAGGGCAGCCCGCCGGTCGGCCGGAAAGGGGCGTTTGACCACCAATCCCTTGGCCACAAGGGAGGCCACCGCGTCACTGACCGTGGGCTGGGTCACTTGGAACTCGCGTGCCAGTTGGCTAATGCGGCAGCGAGCAGGTTCGTGGACGAGGAGAGAAATGAGCACGTGCACTTGGATCGGGCTTAGCCCGTGGGCCTTGGCCTCGTTCCACACCAGGTGCCGGAGGAGATGGGTTAACCGTTCCAAGGCAGCTACCACCTTGGCGCCAACGTCCTGGTGTTGCGTCTCCGGGTTGAAGATTGAGTCCATAAAGGTGTGTCCGTTTTCCCCAGGAAGCCAGCCGGGGGCGCCCATGAGGCCCCCCGGCAGTGGACTTCACATTGCCCTTCACCGGGATCGTTGGCGACGTGGTCAGTGGGCGATCACCACTCCCCGTCTCCCGCGTAGGGCAAACTCCACAGGGCCACCTGCATGACGACCGACTTGAACCAGGCCTGGTGCATCTTGTCCACCTCGTCGGGAGTGTGGCCCTTTTTCTCAAGAAAGGGGCGAATGGTGGCCGTGATCGGGTAGATGAAGGCGATCAGGTACCTGAGCGGGATGTGGGGTACCGAGTTTACCTGATCAGTTTGGTTCTTCTTGGTCCGATGGTGGCGCAAGCCGATCTCGTGCTGGTAATTGAGCCAGTCCCGGTCGTAGGGCCGACGGCACGTGTCCAGAATCCACTGGCCAAAGCGTTGGCGCACGGCTTCTAAGTACTCAGGAATGGGCTGCCCCGCTCTGGTCCGCAAAGTAGGCCACAAGGTGTGGATGGGAACCGACGAAATTGTACCACAGGTCGAGCACCTCCTCAACTTGGTCAGCCAACACGTCACCAGCCATGCGCAAGTAGCGTACATCCTCGTCAGTGAAGAGCAGTGTGCTCTTCAGGCGTGCGAAGTCCTCGTCACTCACTGGGGACGAGGCCACTGCTGGGCTGCCGTAGGTGTAACCGGGAATTGTTTGCCCGCTCATCGTCACCCTCCTGGTGCTGTTCACGGGGTTGACGCCCAATTGGCCGCGGCCATTTGTATAGGATTCCTATATAAATATAGCGCGAGTTCCCGCTCTTGTCAACTGCCACAATGGGGTTGGCAGCCATTTGGAATGCCCGTGTGAAAAGGATACAATGCGACACAGATCCAAACGCATCCTCGCGGCCAGTGCATTCTCAAATGAGTTTTGACAATTTGGTGGTAGAATTGGTTCTATGAGACCAAAGTTTTTGTCAGAGACCTACCCCAGGAAGAACGAGAAACACTTGAAGCGGGGCTGCGTTCAGCGGATGCTTTTGTCATGCGCCGCAGTCAAGTCATCCTCTTCAGCGCAGACGGCCTGTCCATTGATGAAATTGCCCGTCATGTCGGATATGGTCGTGAAAGTGTGCGTCTGATCATTTACCAATTCAACGGAACGGGTGTCGAGGTGCTGAAGAAAGTCC
>JAUZRY010000001.1:17500-56711 GCA_030949995.1 Ardenticatenia bacterium | reverse complement strand
CGCACATTGAACAGAAAGGAAAACCGTAGGCCTATGTACCGAAAGCCACCATTCCTGTTTCCGCACGAGAGCGTGCCGCACCTGCGCGATATGCGTGACGCCCCGTGGGCCGAGCTCGTGGACCACATTGCCAGCCTTCCGGCCACGGACGAGGAGAGCCTCGCCTTTCAGCTCATGATGATCCGCATCTGTGGCTGCCTGCGCTGCACCAACTACAAGGCGAGCTTGGGGTGCACCGTCTGCTCACAGCGCGCTGTCCGAAACACGAAGGCGCCCACGAGCACACTGCTCCGCTGGTTCAACCGGGCTCGGGATGAAGTACGGGCGTTTCTCCAGGCGTGGTCCGGCCGGGAACAGAAGGACGACCGGCGGGCAGCCTGAGCTCAGGCAGGTGGAACAGCCCTTGGAACAGGAGTACGTGCCCTGAGCGTCCCTTCCTGAGCCGATGGAACGCCGCCATTCCCTCTGGCCCTTCGGTGTCTCTCCTGCTGGCCACTGTGGCCCTGACATGGCCCACTGTCCGTTACCTGACCACCCACGTGGTTGACCGCCAGGATCCTCTCCTCAACACGTGGATCATGGCGTGGGAAGCCCATCAGCTCCTCCGCGCCCCCCTGCGCCTCTTCGACGCCAATATCTTCTTCCCCTACGAGAACACCTTGGCCTTCAGCGAGACGTTACTGGGCATCACCGTGCTGGTGCTCCCCCTCCGGTGGGCCGGGATATCTGCCTTGGGCACGTACAACGTGGCCTTCCTGCTCTCATTCTTCTTGACTGCTGTGGGCGCCTATCTGCTGGCCACCTTCTTGTCCCACTCCCGCCAGGCCGGCCTGTTGGCCGCCCTGGCCTACGCCTTTCACCCGTACCGGTTCGGCCACCTGAGCCAACTCCAGCTTCTGGCCACGGGATGGCTGCCCCTCACATTGCTCTACTTGGACCGGTGTCTGCGCGAGCAGCCACCACGGGCGCGCAACGCGGTGCTGCTCGCCGTTTTCTTCGCGCTCCAGGCCCTCTCCTCCTTCTACTCGGCCCTCTTCACAGCCACTGCCTGTTTGGCCTACGCCGTAGGATGGTGGGGGCTAACGCGCGCTCGGCCCTCCTGGCGCACTCTGGCACAGCTTGGCGGCGCCGCAGCGCTGGTCACGGTGGCAGTGGCCCCGGTAGCGTGGCCCTACGTGGAGGTGAACCGCACCCTCGGGGCTTCTTGGTCCCTGGAGACGAACGAGCGCTTCTCAGCCAGCCTCCAAGCGTATCTCTACGCCCCACCCGAGACGCCCCTCTGGGGACCGCTCACAGCCCGCTTCGCGTACACCTATGGCCCCTGTTGTCCACCCGACACGCTCTTCCCAGGCCTCACCTTGGTGACGCTGAGCGCCTTGGCCCTTAAGGGCGAAAGGGACCGTCGCAAGTGGCTCTACGCGCTGTTGCTTCTGGTGGGCTTTACGCTCTCCTTGGGACCCACACTCCACCTGCAAGCCGGTACCCCCACGGGCATTCCTCTCCCCTACCGGTGGCTCTTCCGCTACGCGCCGGGATTCCAAAGCGCTGCGCGCCCCGGTGCGCTGGGTGCTGTTGGTCACACTCGGGTTGAGTGTGCTGGCCGCGTGGGGCATAGCCAGGCACCGCCGCCACGCTTGGCTGGCCACACTTGCCGTGCTGGTGGAATTCGTGGCCATTCCGGTGCGCCTTGTGGAGGCCCCGCGGCCGTCGGCCACAGTGGCCTGGCTGGCTGCCCAACCACCCACGCGCATCGTCGAGCTGCCTTTGGCCGCGGAGTTGCCCGTCGAGCCCACCCCGCCAGACCAGCCAAGGCGGGCGTGGGAGGTCAGCCGCCTGCTGGAATACCAATATTTCAGCACATGGCACTGGCACCCTTCCCCTGACGGCTACAGCGGGTACATCCCCCCCCGACATGGCGAGTGGGCACGCGAGATGGCCACCTTCCCCGCCCCCCGGAGCCTCGCCACGCTGGACGCCTTGGGCGTTCAGTACGTCGTCGTCCACGAGGCCGACTTGACCCCATCCCGCCGGCGGAGGGTGGAACAGGGCCTGCGCCAAACCCCCCGGCTGCGCCAGGTGATCTGCTTCTCATCGCCCACCGGACAACCAGGCCCCCCATGTGCCCCGCCAGCCGACCGGATCTATGAGCTCATCCCGCAGCCCAGCCCATCGCCCGTCACGTGGCGCCTGTGGGCCCCGGCGCCTTTGGCCCCAAGGGAGCCAGCACGCCTCTGGATCGAGTTGCGCGCGGAAGGCGTGACCGCCTTTCCAACGGACACACGTTTGGACGTGGAGCTCACGTGGAAGGGGCCGGTGCAGCAACAGGAAACCTTCACCCTGCTTCCACCCCTTGTGATCGAAGAGGTTGCCCTTGTTCCCATCGACGTTCGTCCACCGGCCGAGCCGGGCAGTTACACGGTTGTGGCCCGTGTGCGGGCGCGCAACGGCCGGCTTCCCGATCCGCCGGCCCCTCAACGCCTAGACGCCCAGGTTAACGTGGTGGAACACGCCCCACCCGCGCCCGAACCTGTGCCCGTGGCCCTAGTGAACGCTGACCTCACCCCGGCTCCGGCCGACATCCCGGAGCTGGCCGTCCGGCTCGACTGGCGAGCTCTCAGCCCGCTGGAGCGCTACTACAGCCTCTCCGTGCGCCTCATCTCGGCCGACGGCCGTGTCATCGCCCAACAAGATGGCCCGCCCGGGGGTGAAGTGCCCACGCTGATCTGGCTGCCGGGGGAGCACTACGGCGCCACGTGGCGCTTGGCCATTCCCCAAGAGGAGGAACTCCAAGGGGTAGAGCTCATCTGGTACGATCCTGAAGGAGGGCCGCCGGCGCTGGTCCGACACGGGGGCACGTGGCAACAGGTGGTTCGAGTGCCACTGGGGAAGTGAGTCGCCAAAGCCGGCGGAACCAGAGCGAGCGGAGACACAGTCAGACCAGCACGTGTGGTGTTCGGCGTCCCCCAGGCACATCCGCCATGCATCACTCCACACCATTCCGCCCTGTGCCCGACACTCACCTCATCCCCCACGCCAAAATCCCCTCACGGGCCTTCCCCTTCCTCGCCGTCCCCGTCCACAACGCGGGGGAGATAACCGGCCCGCCGCAGGGCCACCACCAGATCCTGCAGCCGCCCGGCACTGACCACCACGGTGCGCTCGTTCAGGGAATGGCCCAGCCACCGGCCCAGCGAAGGATCACGCCGCATGGCGTCCAACACGGCCGGCTCATCCACCTCGAGCACGACCAGGCGGCGCAGCGTGACCCGGCCGAAATCGGCCATCCAGGAGCGCAAGCGAGCTTCCACCGGCTGGGGGAGTTGTCCCCCTGCCGCCCGGCGCAGGAAGCGCATCACTCGCTCCGGATCACTTCCCGCGACGAGCACGCTGACAATGCGCTCGCGATCAAGCCGGTAACGTGCCGGGGTGTCGAGGGGCACGGAGAGGCGTTCCAAGTGGAGTCGATCCCAATCATCGGCCCCGGGCGGCACGGTCACCGTGCCGTCGGGAGCAACGTGAATGCACGCTCTGGCTGGCGGGGGCGGCCGTTCCACGTCATGACCCAAGAAGTACGCCCCCCAAGGCGTGATCCGAAAGGTAGTCGGGGAAGCACTATCGGCCTCACTGCCCAAGTCCACCACACTCAGCCAGTGAAGAGGCCCGGTAATGAGGTGACGCAACAGAGCGCCCTCCACAGCGTCCCAGCTCGCCCACCCGCGCAGAAAAGCGCCCGTGCGCGCGTCCCGAATGAACCACGAGTCGTAGTCACCGTTCGGGCGCTGGAAATCTGGGTCCACCTGTTTGATGGCCGCCACAAAAGCATCCAGGGAAACCCACCGGCTTGGGGGAACCTGTCGCAGCCAGTGGAGCACCCGTTCCCGGGTCGCCAGAGGATTGTTCTGCCAGCCGGTGGGTTCGAGGATCAAGCCGGGCACGTGGTGCAGGTCATTCCAGAGGGGGTCCGACGCCCAAACCCGCTGTAGGCTCAGCAGCCGGCGGTCACGGGGTGCCTGGAGCCAGCGCCGCACGTCCGCCAAGGCCAGGCGCAAGCGGCCCTCCTGGGACACGATAAGCTTCAACCGGCACACCATGTGGAAAACAAACTCCAGATACCGGCGCTCCACGGCACCGGTGGCGGGCTCAAGGGCACGGAGCCGCTCCCCAACGCGCCGCAGCACCCCCTGCATCTCATCAACGCGAGGGGAGTGACGTTGAACTTCACTCAGCACCACAAAGGCAACCTCTACGGGGCCGTCGGGCCCCGCGGAACGCACGCGGGTCGGCGGGGCGACAAATTCCAGGCGGAGAGCATCGTCAGGTTCCTCAGCCGGGGGAAGCAGGGGCAGCAGGTCAGCGGGAATGTAGAAGACCCGGCCTCGGAAGCGCCCCACGTGACCAAACCCGCTGTAAATGAGGCCACGATACCAAAGTCGCTCCGCAGGCGAGATAGGGGCTTCCCAAGGCCGTTCCCGCTCCAACCCCCCTGGCCCCAACTCGCGCACTTCGCCGTACTCACGGCGAACGCGATGGGCCGGAAAGAGCCCCCCGTGGGCAATCAGGCGGTTCAACAGGGCGCGCTCCTGGCCGCTCAGATGCGTCAGAGTGCGGGCCAACACGTGTGGTTGCAGGAGATAGTCGGCCAACACACGGGGCAAGTCGTTCCGGACAACACCGGCCACGTCGAGGCCATGACTGGCGGCAATAGCCCGCAACACGGGCGCGGGATGATGTTCGAGGGATTCGAGCAACGTGCGAATCGCCATGTCCCGTTTTGCCAAATGCCGTATCTCGTGGTAAGATGGAAGCCTGGAAAGCGCCTTTGCCAGCAGGAGTGTCTCCAAGCCAGTTCAGCACAGAGGCAAATCGTTTTTTGCCTCATTTTATTTTGTCTGCGCACTTTCTGCTCCGGCCCAGTGGGCCGGGGCCAAAAGACCACAGAAAGGAGATAAGCCGTGGAGGACTTACGCCGCTATGAGCTGTACGTTGTGCTCCGCCCGGACTTGGAGGATGAAGAGCTGACAGCCACGGTGGAGCGCTTGAACGGGTTCATCACAGCGCGCGATGGCCTGATCCTCTCCCTCCAACACTTGGGCCGCCGCCGGTTGGCCTACCCGATCAAACATCACTTGGAAGGATACGACCTCTTGTATGACCTGTTGCTCCCCCCGCTTGGGCCGGCCTTCGTAGAACAGCAAATGCGCCTGCGGGAGGAAATCCTGCGCTATCTGTTGGTGCGGCGCGACGACTTGCCGCCTCTCTCCCCCGAGGAGCTTGCCCGCCATCGCGCCGCCGTTCCGGCCGAAGGCGACGCCGGGAAGATTGTAGCGGAAAGCGACCAGGCCGTCGAATCCGAGAGCCCCCCCAGTGAAGGGACCGACAGCGCCGCACCGGCCGGCGAGCCAACAGCAGCCACTACATCAGAGGAGGAATGAGCAGCATGGCCTTTTACACACGTCGTAGGCGCCGAAAAGCCTGCCAGTTCTGTTTGGACAAGATCAGCTACATCGACTATAAGAACGTGGACTTGTTACGTCGCTACATCGACGAACATGCCAAGATCCAGCCGCGCCGCAAGACGGGCACGTGTGCCAAACACCAGCGCCGGCTGGCCACAGCCATCAAGCGGGCGCGGCACCTGGCCTTGTTGCCCTTCACCGCCGATCACATTCGCCTCTACGGCGACTCGCGTGAGTGAGGACATGCTCTCCGAATGGACGGCTTGAACCAACAGGGGTTGCCGGCCTGCCCGTGCCGGTAGCCCCTTTTTGTTCACGAGGAGCACGCAGTTCACAATGGCCAAGAAACAGCCATCCCCGAAACGGCTCACCCGCAAACAACTCTCACGCCTGGAACGCGAGCGCACCATGCAGCGATACGTCGTGTTCGGCGTAGGAGGGTTGTTGGTTGTCGTCGTGTTGGTCTTGGTGGCCGGCTTCGTGTACGACCGGGTTCTCCTGCGACGGCAGCCCATCGCCCGCGTCGAGGACCGCAGCGTCACCGTAGCCGAGTACCAGAAGCTGGTCAACTTGGAGCGCTACCTGCTCTTCCGCACCATGCGCACGTTCGGGGAACAACTTCGCCAGCTTCCAGACGACGAGTCGAGCACGTTCCTGCGTCAGGTCTACACCCAGAGGCTGCAACAGCTCTCCCAAGAGTACCAGAGCCTGCCCAATCAGGTCTTTGAAGAGCTCGTTCAGGACATGATTATCGAGGCCCGGGCCGCCGAATTGGGCCTCACGGTGACCGACGAGGAGATCACCAAGCGCATTGAAGAACAGATGGCCCAAGAAATCAACGCCATCACCCCCGATCAACTTGAGGCCACGGCCACCGCCGCGACGGAGGCCACGGCCACGGCCGCCGCGTGGACGCCAACGCCCACAGTCGAGGCCACCCCCACGGCTCCGGTGACCGCCACTGAACAGGTGACGCTTACCCAAATCCTCACCCCCACGGCCACACCTCTGCCCACAGCCACGCCCAACGTGCTGACCCCCGCGCGTTTCCAGGAGGTCTACCGGGCATTTCTGGCCGAACTCCAGGAGCAAGTGGGCATCACTGAAGAGGACTATCGGCAGTTTGTGCGCCGACAGCTCCTGCGCGACAAAGTGCGCCAATATGTGGCCGACCAGGTGCCCACCGAGGAAGAGCAAATTTACCTGAAGGCAGCCATCTTGCCCACGGAAGAAGAGGCCCAAGCGCTTCTGGAGGAGATTCAAGCCGGCACCCCCTTCGACGAGGCCGTTGAGGCCTACGCCCGCGAACAGGCCGGCGATCTCGGGTGGTTTGGCCGCGGCCAAATGGTGCCCGCCTTTGAAGAGGCGGCCTTTGGCCTCCAGCCCGGGGAGATTAGCGATCCCGTGGAAACAGAATTCGGCTGGCACATCATCCAGGTGACCGCCCGGGACGATGAGAACGGGCGCGTGCGGGCACGCCACATTCTCGTGGAAAGCCGCGAACAGGCCGAGGAGGTGAGACAGCGCTTAGAGGCCGGGGAGGATTTCGCCGAGCTTGCCCGCGAACTCTCCCAGGACACAGCCTCAGTGGAAGGGCAAGGGGTCATTGACGTGGGCTGGATCGTGCGGGATCAGCCCGGCATCCCCAATGAGGTGCTCGAGGCCGCCTTCGAGCTTCAAGCCGGCCAAGTGAGTGAGCCCATCCCCTTGGGAGACACCGGCTTCGTGCTCGCCTTCGTGGCGCAAGGGCCGGAAGTGCGCCCCCTGCCCCCGGACATCCTGGCCCAACGCCAGGAGGACGCTTTCCAAGCATGGCTCCGGGAACAGCGGGCCGAGCTCACCGTGGAGCGCCTGTGGCATCCCTCCAAGGTGCCGGGAGACCCCTTTGAAGGGCGCCTGCGCGACATCCTGCGGTTGGCACTCTCGAGGTAGGAACCAGAGATATCGGAGCACGAGTGCGGACTATGGGCACGAACAGGCGGGCCGGGATGTTCGGCGTGGGGGTATTGCTCGGTGCTCTGGCGGCCGCGTACGACAAGTGGGCAGCCGACCAAGCCGATCCCCTCCATTCCCGGCTGGCGGGCACAGGCCACTATTACGATTGGCGCGAAGCGCGCGCCTTCTACAAGGTGTACGGCGAGGGGCCACCGGTCCTGTTGCTCCACAGCATACATCCCGCTGCCAGCGGGTGGGAAATGCGTCGGGTTCACGAGTTCTTGGCCCTCAACGGTTTTCGCGTGTACACGCCCGACCTTCCCGGCTTCGGGCTCAGCACCCGCCCGGCGCTGCGCTACACCCACGACCTCTACGCCCGCTTCATCCGGGACGTTGTCCGCGATGTGATTGGCCAGGAGACGATCGTGATCGCCGCTGGCCTCACGGCTGGCTGTGTCGTTGTTGCCGCGGCCATGGAGCCCAGCCTCTTCGGCCCCCTCGTGCTGGTCTCACCTGTGGGCATCGGGCGATGGGCCCGCCGGCCGTGGTGGGGGCTGCTTGTTGAGCAGGTGCTGCGCGCCCCTGGCCTCGGCCAAACGCTCTTCAACCTATTGGTCAGCCGACCTGCCCTGCAGTGGCTTCTCGGCTCCACCCTCTACCACGACCGTGCCAACATGGCGGGCGATACCCTGCACCTCTGGTACACGGTGAGCCACCAGCCGAACGCGCGCTTGGCGCCAGCCGCCCTGCTCGGCGGCGCCCTGAACCGCTCCATCCGCCGGGAATTTGCCGCCCTTCAGCAGCCAATCCTCCTCGTGTGGGGCTACCAGGCCCGCCTTGTGCCCTCGACCGACGGGCCGGCGTTCTTCCAAGTGAACCCCCGAGCCGAACTCGTCGGCGTTGACGCCGGCCTGTTGCCCCACGAGGAGGCCGCCGACCAGTTCAACCGCCACGTGCTCAGGTGGCTCCACCGCTGCTTGGAAGAGGCGGGGCGTGCCTCGGAGCTGCGGCTGCGCGTGGTGATGTAAGGGGCCCCGTCCGCCAACGCGCAACGGGTTAGGAACCTGATCAACACCGAAAAACGCGCCACAGTGGGGAAGAAGTCATGGAACAGGACCGGGCAATGGTGCAAGCGATGTGGGCAGGCCACTGGCTCTGGTGGGGCATGCTCCTGGCCTTGGTGTGGCTCGGAGAAGGCAACGCAGCCATTAGATTGCTTGCCCTGTTGGCCATAGTAGCTCTCCTCGCTCAAGGAGCCCAATGGGTCATTGCCCGCATCCGACATCTGCGCGTGGGTTACCGTTGGGGCATCCGCATGGCCGCGTTCTTGGACGACATCGTCCTGTTGGCCGTGCTGATGCGCGCGCCCGAGCACCTGGCGCCTGCCCTGATCGTGCTGTCCCTAGGCCCCAGCCTGTGGCTCCTGTTGGCTCTCGACCGAACGGCAGGATGGGGACTGTTGACCACATTGGCCGCCAGTGATCTTCTCCTGCGCCTGACCCGGAACGCCTTGGGGTCACCTCTCACCTCCTCGACCCTGTGGACGTGGGCCACTGCCCTGGTCACACTCGCCCTAGTGGCCCACGCCATCCAACGAACACGGGAGGCCGAGAAACACCCCGACGTGCGCGATCAATTGGGCTTGGTGGACACGCTGGTCAACCTGACGGCCACGTTGTTGGGCAACACCGACTACGAGCGCATTCTGCACAGCAGCTTGGAAGCCGCGGCCCAGACGCTCAGTCCTCACGATCACGGCCAGGTACAGGGCTTGGGGTTGACCTTCAGCCCGACCAATCCCGAGGAAGTCGTAGTGGCCGCCACGTTTCAGGCCGATCCGGGATGGCGTGGCCGACAGATACCCCTGCGCGGGCTCCTCCGCGATGTGCTCATGGGCGGTGAGGTCTACGTTGGAAGAGCCGACGAAGCCCTGATGAACGAGATCTCGGCACTGCGCCACCGGTGGCTTATCTGTTTACCCCTCTACGCCCAACTCGACCTGTACGGTATGCTTATCCTGATCGTCAAGAAGAAGCCCGAAGTGAGCCCCACGCAACAGGCCGTGCTGGAAGCCATTGCGCGCCAGACGAGCCAAACCTTGCAGGTACAACATTTGCTCTACGAGCTGGACCGGAACCACCGTGAAATTCTCCTCAGCGAGGAGGACACCCGCCATCGCCTAGCCCGCGATCTCCACGACGGGCCCATCCAACGCGTGTCGGCGGCGGCCATGCAGGTTGACTACATCCGGGCCTTGCTGGAGAACCAGCCGGAACACGTTCCCCGGGAATTGGATGCCCTCGAGGAAACGATTCAGCAGGCCATCCAGGAGTTGCGCACATTCATGTTCGCCCTGCGTCCCATCGTGCTGGAAAGTGAGGGCATTGTGGCTGCCTTGGAACAGTATGCCAAACGCCTGCGCACGCACGAGCGGCTCAACATCCGCGTTGAGGCCGAGAACATCCCCCGCTTGGACCCTGTGGTGGAGGAAAATATCTTCGCCATCGTCCAAGAGGCAGTCAACAACGCCCGCAAGTACGCCGGCGGCGCGCCCATTACCGTGAAATTGCGCATGGTCAGAGATGGGTTGGAAGTGGAAGTGCGAGACAAAGGGCCCGGTTTTGACCTGAAGCAGGTGCGCCACCGCTACGGCGAACGCACCAGCCTCGGACTGGTCAACATGGAGGAGCGGGCGGACATGATCAACGGCGTGCTGACCATTGAGACGGCACCGGGCAAGGGCACAGCCGTGAAGCTCTTCGTGCCCTTGCGCCAATAACGCTCCCACAGAACACCGGACAAGCACACCTAACTATACAACATGACCACAAGTGAGGTGTTAAGATGGAACGCACGTTGGTGATTGTCAAGCCGGACGGCGTCCAGCGCGGCCTGACGGGTGAGGTCATCCGCCGCTTGGAACAGCGAGGGCTGAAAGTCATTGCCCTGAAAATGTTGCACGTCTCGCGCGAGCTGGCCGAGCGCCACTACGCTGTCCACAAGGGCAAGCCCTTCTACGAGCCCCTGATCGAGTACATTACCTCCAGCCCCGTCGTAGTGATGGTTGTGGAGGGCAAGGCGGCCATCCGGGTGGTGCGCAAGACAGTCGGCGCCACCAACCCCGCCGACGCCGAACCGGGCACCATTCGCGCCGACTACGCCCTCGAGATCGGGCGTAACATCGTTCACGCCTCGGACGCCCCGGAGACGGCCGAGGCGGAGATCGCCATCTGGTTCCGCGCCGAGGAGCTCTGTCCCTACGAGCGCTCCCTCGACACGTGGATCTACGAGGGGTAAAAGCACCTCCGCTGCTCCCCTCTTGCCGCTGTCCACACACAACAAGCCACGGCGCGGGGGCATGACCGCCCCCGCGCTCGCCCGGAGGGAGCCGGTTGGGTTGTCTGCCGTGGAAGCGCCGACGCGCTCCGTGGCCTACCGCTGAACCAACGGGAGTGAGGATCGCGCCGCCCCCTTGGCCCGTGCCTTGACCGTGTGCACGCCCCTGCCCACATACTCATTGAATGTGGAGCACGATGGGGGCGTCCTCCCACATCTCTTCTAGGCGGTAGAATTGGCGTACCACAGGGCTGAAGAGGTGGATGATCACGTCGAGGTAATCCATCAGGATCCAGCCGGACTCGGGCGTGCCCTCGATGTGGTGAGGCTCAACGCCCACACGGCTGAGCTGCTCTTCGACGGCCCGCAGAAGGGCACGGAGTTGCCGCTCGCTCTCACCCGTGGCAATGACGAAAAAATCAGTCAGGGGTGATATGCCCCGTAAGTCAAGCAGGACGATATCAGCCCCTTTGTGTGCCTCAACGACATCAATCACGTGATGGGCAAGTGTTGCGGGATCCAGTGAAGCCTCCTTTCTGCGCTCTTACACGGCTGCGTTTCCCATCCCACATCCTCGTCCTGGGTTGCGCTATCCATACTAGCTAGAGAGGGTGGGTGTGCTCCCCGCCACACGTGTGCCGGGCACGTGCAGTCGGGGGGAACACTCCCACCCTCTTGTCCACCGAACAGATGCCAACGCCTCAAGAGTAGATCGCTTCCTCCGTCTCGGGGTCAAAGAGCTTCATTTGGCCCACGTCCACGTTAAGCTCCACTATTTCACCTGCCGCGGCCGACGCCCTTGGGTCCACGCGGGCCACGAAGTTGTGGTTGCCAGCCACCACGTAGAAGAGGCGCTCGTTCCCCAACAACTCCTGAACGTCCACTTGAGCGGTGATGCGCTGGGCGTTGATGTTGGGCGGCGTGAACTCGACGTGGTGAATGTGTTCAGGCCGCACCCCCCAAGATGATCTCCTTGCCCAACCAGTGGCTCACCGCACTGGCGATGTGCGCTGGCACCCGCAGGCGGAAACCGCCCGTGTCCACGTACAGCTCTTCCTTCGTGCCGGTGAGCGTGGCGTTGAAGAAGTTCATGGACGGGCTGCCGATGAAACCGGCCACGAAGACGTTGGCCGGGTGCTCGTAGAGGTTTTGGGGCGTGTCGAGTTGTTGGAGCACGCCGTTGTTGAGCACGGCGATGCGATCGGCCATTGTCATGGCCTCCACCTGGTCGTGGGTCACGTAGATAAAGGTCGTGCCCAGCCGACGGTGAAGTTTAGTGATCTCGGCCCTAGTCTGCACGCGCAGCTTCGCATCCAAGTTGGAAAGGGGCTCGTCCAGGAGGAAGACTTGGGGCTCGCGCACGATGGCCCGCCCCAAGGCCACGCGCTGGCGTTGGCCGCCAGAAAGGGCACGCGGCTTGCGGTCGAGGAGATTTTCAATGCCCAGGATTTTAGCGGCCTCCCGCACGCGGCGGTCAATCTCGTCCTTGGGCACCTTCCGAAGCTTGAGCCCAAAGGCCATGTTGTCGTAGACGCTCATGTGGGGGTAGAGCGCGTAGGATTGGAAGACCATGGCGATGTCCCGGTCCTTGGGTGGCACATCGTTGACAATGCGGTCGCCGATCCAGATGTTCCCCTCGGAGACCTCCTCGAGGCCGGCGATCATGCGCAACGTAGTGCTCTTGCCACAGCCGGAAGGTCCCACCAGGACCAGAAACTCCTTGTCCTTGATCTCCATGTGCAGGTCACGGACGGCGACAACCTCGCCAAAACGCTTCCAGACATGCTCGAACCGAACGTTAGCCATAGCAATGGTGCTCCTCTTGTGGTCTCAGTGCGCCCCGGCCACGACGACGGCGTGGGTGGCACCGCCGTGCAGCCCGGCACGCGAGCCGGAAGGGACAGAACTTTTCGGTCGCAGGCGCCAGATGTGTGACCCCGCACATCCGGCCCGGGCACCCCCCTCTGCGGGCCTCATGCCGACACCGCTCCCGTTCCGGCCCATCAAGTCATCATCAACCTCGACGGCCAATGGTGGAACAGGGGGTCCTCTCACCTCCTTTCGCTCGCACCATCACAGTGGTCTCTCCGTCGGCTATTTTGTACCATTTTTGCGGGCTTTTGTCCAATGTCATCTGCGGATGCCCTCAGCTTCAGGGCTCAATATCCCTGGCTGCACAGCGAAAGGATGTTCCAAGCGCCCTGATCAGTCAACGGGTCACGGTTACCTGAGACCGCCCCACCTGGCGAACTGGCCCGCACATTCATGAGGAGTGCCCTGTGAACCCATGGCCAAGGGTCCCCAGTGCCCCCTCACTTTCCCGAGGAGAGCTCACACTGCGGCGCCTCGCCGCCCATTCTCACACGCGCAGTGACATCCTGCACGTCGTACAAGTAATTATTCTTACTGAAGTGACTCTACTAAACGGCACCTCATCAAGCGGGAAGGACGAGCAAAGTTGAGGCCCACCGGGGTCGCAGGCCGGTCAAAGCGTGCCAGAGGCAGCGCACAAAAGAAAACAGGCCCTCTTCCTGCCCCTGGTTTTCCCTCCTGGCTGCCCTTGCCTGCCCGGCCTGCGCTGCTTCGGACTTCTTTCTGGCCTGGATGGCGCGGTGCAGCCGCCGGATGTTGACCACCGCCGCCACACCGATCACCATACATGCCACCCGGAAACGCCCGCGCACCGGAACCTTTCCGCCCGCGAAGGGATGCTTGAGGCTTCTCACCGTGGCTTCCACGGCTGCCCGTAGGTTGCGCCCCGTCTCCCGCTGCGCTCGCGCCTGCCGGTGGCGTTCCGTCCGCCTCAGGTCCTGCCAGGTGAATCGCAGCACCTGCCCACCCTTGCGTTGGCGTGCCTTCGCCGGACACTGCGCCTGCAGCGGACAGGCCGCACACTGCGTTTCGTCGAACTCGGCCGCGAAGGATTTCCCCGAACGGCTGCGCCTTACTTCGGCGACGGCATGTTGCGGACACACCACCCGTTGCGGTTCGCCCCCTGGCTCCCGCTCCACCTGGAAATCGTCCAGATAGAGCCGCTCCGGGCCCCGGCGTCGACCGCGGATGGCCGTTTGCATCAGCATCACCTCGTGCTCTTCCAACAGCCGGTCGTTCTCCGGGCTGCCGTAGCTGCCATCGGTGTACAGGGTCTCCAACTCGGTGCGTTCCTTCAGCCCCGATCCGGCTTCCTTCAGCAGCGTGCTGTCGTCGGTCACATTCGGCGCCACTTGCACCTTGGTGATCAACTCAACTGGGCCGGGTTTTCCGGGTCACAGGTCTCCGTCACATTCACCACGTATCCCTGATACCCTTGCCCCCGCTTCTCCCGGCAGGTGGCTTCCAGGTCATCGGGCGATTGCAGGCTGTGGGCGCTCAACGCGCTGCCCTCCTTCACCACCAACCGCTCTGGCTCCTGCCGGAAGTGTTCGCGGAACACCCGCGCCCAGCACCTGATAGGCCGGCTCCTGCCCGTAGTCCGCTTCCAGCGCCTGGAGCCATTGCTGGATCACCTCCCCGATGCGCTGTAGATGCTTCGGCATCTCGTCCTTCTTCAGCCGATACACATCGTGCCCCGGGTGCCCCTTCAGGGAGGGCGCCAGCAGGTCGGTGTAACGCTCCCGGTCCCCCTCCAAGCGCATGCGATGCACCCGCTGCAGCACCGTCACCAGCACCTGCACCCGCCCCATCTGGCGGATGTTCGACGCCGGCATGGTGCTGTCCATCCGCGGTTGCCCCCTCTTGAGGGCCAAGGCGTCCAGTTGCTCATCCGTCACCTGTTCGAATGCCCGCTCCAGCAGGTGCTCGCCCGTCTCCTGCATGTGCTACGCCAGCCGTTGCCGGAAGTTGTACAGCCTCCGCAGGTCTCCGCCCACGAGTTCTTCAGCCGCTTGCGCAGGGGCTCAGGCAGTTCATCCACAGGGCTGGTCAGGGGTCGTTGGCGGTGACGGGTGTTCTTGCCAAACATGGCGCTCCTCTCGGGTCAGGTTGCCTCTATGAGAGCCAAAAGGCGCCGGGGTGGAGGCGGGTCAGGCCGACCCGACCTTTTTGCAGGGGAGTCAGCGAAGCCAATTCTTCAGGGTGCGTCCACGAGTCGTCGGCGAGGGAGCAAGTCAGCTCCAACGCCTCTTCCACCTTCCGGAGGAAGCGACCGTGTGCGCCGTCCACAACGCCTGCTCTATCGCCCCCTCTCCCCCTCTCCTTATCCCCTTGTCTCCCTGTCCTCTTGTCCCCTTCTCCCCTCGTTTAGGACACACCCCTATTTCACGGCTCATTCTCAGCACACAACCTCTTGCACCACCAAGTGGCGGCCGTTTGCTCGGTGACCGTCACTTGGGCACACATGCTCCCTGAATGAATTGACAGGGACCGGCATTGGGCGTATAATAAGCGCACGTGATTAGAACGTATGTTCTACACCACACTCTTTTTCTCGGCCCGAGAGCTCGGCGACGTGATCACATGGCATCGGGTGCGGAAGGATCCACGGTGAGGTGACATGATGCGGACCTCCACGCTTGGAATGCATGGCCCGCTTGCCCTCGGGGGCCGCCGAGTGCGTCCGGCCGCGGAGGCGTATGAGGCCGCCTTGGCCGAGGTGCGCCACATTGTCGAGTTCATCGCCTGCCCCACGTGTGACGCCCATGTGGTGACCGCCTGGGCCCGAGGAGAGCGTCGGGCGCGCCTGACCATCGAAACGCACGCGCACTACATGGGCCTCGACGTGGGCCCTCTGCTCGAAGCCGTCATCGAGTGGCTTCACTCCGCTGATGGCCTTGACTTCGAGACATTTGTGGCCGACATTGTGCCCGGCGTGCTGGCCAACGTGGACGCCATTGAGCCCGGTGTTCCCCTTCCTGCCGAGTTGGCCGCGCCGGTCTACGCCTTCCACTACGCGGTCAGCCTGCGGACGGCTCTTGTGCGCGTCATGTTGGCCCATGTGGATGAGCACTACCCTGTGCCCCGCTTTCAATCCCTCCGCGAGGCCGCGGCTTGGACACAGGCCTTCGGCGAACTGTTGGAAGAAGTCAACGCCGTCCTCGACGGGACCCGGCAGCTCCTCCAACAGGAGACCTTGGCCGTCCAGCAGTTCTTGGATCGCAGCCGGCGTGAGTTGCGCCAGTTGGAAGTGCGCCTGCGCGCTCAGGGGCTACAGGCCACGCCACTCACATGGGCAGACGAGCTCCAGGAAGCCGAAGCCACTGCCCTCGACACCCTCTCGGCCTGGGCCGAGGCCCTCGAAAAGGAGGCCTTCAGCGGCCTCGAACGGGCCCGCCGTTCGGGTGTCTTGGAGCTGGCCGCCAAGCACGTGGCACGTCGAACTCCTCGCCTGGCCTTGGCTCTGGTAGGCCTCGCCGCCGGCGCCACACTGGTCAGCCACGCCTCACCCTCGTCCGCCTCCTGGCTCCCCCCCTTGGCCGAACGCGCGCGGGAAGGCCTGGTCTCGCTGCCACGGGTGTGGTCTCGAGCCGTCGAGGACGTTGCCGAGAGGGCTCCCTCCGGCGTGCGGTCACGCGTTCGGCTTTTCCTCGATCAACTCGTAGGGGCCCGTGAGCGCCAAACGGTGGAGGTGGAAGACGGCCGCACCCTGGCCGCCCTCCTGGCCGAGCTGCGCCGCCACGGGTATCAACCGGAAGACGTACTCCGCCTTTTAGGGCTCGAACGGGTGGAAGACGTGGACGAGCAGGAGGAGCCCGTGCGCCTCACCCTTCAGGCCACTGAGGAGGGCGTGCTCGTTGTGCCGGAACGGGAGGAGCGCAGCGTGCCGGCCGTCCCCCAGGTCATAGCGGCCTATCGCGTGCAGCCAGGCGACACCCTCTGGCGTCTGTCCCGCACGTTCGGGGTACCCATTAGCCGCATTTTGGCCGTTAACCCCCAGCTCCAGGACCCCGATCTCATCATTGTGGGGGAGGTGTTGCGCATCCCCGGCGTCACGTGGGCCGAGAACCGACGGCAAACCGAAGCCCGCATCCGCTGGGGCAGCTCCCTGGCGGACATTGCTAACGCCGTGGGGGTGCCCGTCGAGGAACTGGCCGAATTGAACAACATCGCCGACCCCGACGGCTGGATGTACGACGGCCGCCCCCTCGTCCTGCCCGTGCGTGTGCTCCGGCCGGAAGACGCTGTGCCCCCTGCTCCCGGCCGAGCTCCAGACGCACGGACATCCCCCCCCGCAGAGCCAGCGGGCCAGGACCAGGCACGGGCGCCTCAGTCCCCGGAAAGCAGGGACGGCGTCCGCCAAGCCACCTCCGAGACGGGCACCACGTCCACGCCGCGCCTGCGCCGAGGGGAGATCAGCCTGGAGCGCGCCCGTGACGCTGGCTTTGTCGCCACCACCGTGCCCGACGGCCAGGCCCTGGTGGCCAAATACGGCGACACTCTCTGGCCCTCCATTGAAGCGATGCCGGCCGAAGTGCGGCTCTACTTCGTGAAGACCGTGCAGGACGTGGCCGAGTTCTTCAACGTGCGCCCCGACGACATTCTAGGCATTTTGAAGATGGAGAACGGCGGAGCCGGATGGCGCCTGTACCAGCCGGCCGTTTCCGCGGCCGGCGCCAAAGGGGTTGCTCAGGTGATCACACGAACGTGGAACGGGTGGCAAAATCCCATCCACGACCGTCACATCACCAACCTGGCCGACATTGAACGGTACGGCGGCATCGGCTTTGACTGGAGCAAGCGGGAGCTCTGGAAGGCGTGGAAGGAAGGTCGGGTGCCGCTCGAGGCCCTGGCCAACAGCAACGCCGACCCAATGATCTTCGAGAACAGCGTGGCCGCCGTGGCCCGCCACCT
Source organism: Ardenticatenia bacterium (assembly GCA_030949995.1). Taxonomy (GTDB): domain Bacteria; phylum Chloroflexota; class Anaerolineae; order Ardenticatenales; family Ardenticatenaceae; genus WFWG01. The sequence goes on along the minus strand of JAUZRY010000001.1, from coordinate 39,198 downwards.
CGTGCGGTGGGGGCTGACACAGGACAAGGTCACGGCCGACCCGGCATGGTTTCAACAGCGTCTGGCCGATGCCATCGCCGTCTACAACAGCGGCCGTGTCCTCTCCGAGAGCGCGTCCTGGACTCAAGCTCCCGGCAATTCCACCACCGTCCAGGAGTACGTGGACGGCGCCATGCGCACGGCCCAAAACCTGCCGGAACTGGAGACCATCGTACGTCCCCCGGCCTGGCAGGCGCTGGCCATCTCATTCCGCCAAGCCTACGAGATCAGCTTCGGCGTGCGCCTGGGTGATACTGAAATGATCCGACTACTCGAACGGGAGCCCCTCATTGTGGGCGACGTGCTCTCAGGCAAACTGACGCCCACGGCAGGTGCCCAGAAGCTGTTGGAGAAAGTGGAACAGCACTACTTGGCCGAGGGGCGGGCCGCCCGTCAGGCCAACGCGCCCTTGCCATGGCCCTACGTCTACAACGCCGAAACGCTGGCTGCCCAGAAGCTGGCAGTGGCCTACTTGGGCCACGCGCTGACGGCCGACGAAGTTGAGCGACTGGTCGCCGAATCGGGCGGAGACGTGGAAGTCATGGAGCGCCGGCTGGCTGAACGCGGAGACGCCATCGTTGTGGCCCGCGCCCAAGCTGTCATGGAGGAGATCTTGGGGCGCCCTGTGGCGCGCACCGAGGTGGCCACACTCGTGCAACCCCTGGTGGCCGGCCAGGACCCCTACCGCATGGACGCCGGCACGGTCGAGGCCATCGTCGAGGAGGTGGAAACGCGGGCGCGGGCCATGCGCGAGGCCGAACGGCCGGCCGGCGAGCGGGGATACTTCCGGGCACTCCCCCTCAACCCCATGCCGCGCGTCTTTCGCGAATTCGGCGCGCCGGTGAACTACCAGGCCGGAGGCCGCCACACGGGCATCGACGTGGGGCTCCCTCCGGGCCCCAACGGCCAACAGCCTACCCTGCACGCCGTGGACGACGGCACTGTCGTCTACGTGGGCCCGCTCTACTGCAACGCGCCGCGCAAGTGCCGGGGCGACAAGGCCATCGTGATCGACCACGGTAACAACGTCTACTCCATTTACAGCCACAACAGCGAGGCATATGTCACGTCGGGTCAACGGGTACGGGCCGGTCAAGTGATCGGCCGGCAGGGGCAACGAGGGCTACTCCTTCGGCAGCCACCTTCACTTCGAGGTCCACGTGGGTAGCCCCTTCACGGGCGATTGGCGCGAGCCCTTCCGGGGAGGTCGCTTCGTGAACCCCCGCGACTGGCTCCCCGAATGGTGACGGCTACCGCCGGCCGAACTCCCGCTCAAGCTGAGCTTGACTGAGCTTGACCACGGTCGGCCGGCCGTGAGCACATGTGCACGAAAGATCGGTTTGCTCCAACTGGCGGATGAGCTCCACCATCTCCTCGTGGGTGAGGGGGTCGCCCGCCTTCACAGCACCCCGGCAGGCGGCGTAGACGGTCAAGCGCTCCTCCCAACTGAGGCCACGGCGGTCGTGGATGGCGCCGTCGAGGACTTCGGCCAAGGCAGCGGCCGGGTCCGGGTGATGCTTGAGCACGTCGGGCAGGGTGCGCACTACCACGGTGAGGCCGCCGAAGGGTTCCACCTCGAAGCCCAGGCGTTTCAGCACATCGAGCTGCCTGTCCACAACGGCGAGCTGCTGTGGGGTGAGTTCCACGGTAAGGGGGTGAAGCAGCCGTTGGGCCGGCACGGCCTGGCGTGCCCGCTGGCGGCGCAGGCGTTCGAGCAACACTCGTTCGTGTGCTGTGTGTTGGTCCACCAGGTAGAGCCCGTCGGGCCCCTCACATACAATGTACGTGGTCATCATCTGGCCCAGCACCCGCAATGGGGGCAACTTGGTACCGCCGACGTCGGCCTCAGGGGAGTGGTCGGGTTGGTGCGGCGGGGCTGAAACCGTTTCAGTCGGTGGAACGGGGCCATCAGCTCGCGCTCCCACGGACCACAGGGAGGGGGACACACCGGCCTCGTCCAAGGGGCGATCAACGGCTTCCACGGGACGAGTGTAGCGATGAACTGGCGCTTCTTCGACCAGCAGGCGGCGCACGGCCCGCTGAACGGCGCGAAACACCCCGTCACCGCGGGCAAAGCGCACCTCCAACTTCTGGGGGTGGACGTTCACGTCCAAGCTATCGGGAGGCATGTCCACTCTGAGGACCGCGAAGGGATGCCGCCCCGTGGGAACGACGCCCTGATAGGCCTGTTCCACGGCAGCGGTCAGCATGGCACTGCGCACCACGCGCCCGTTGACGAAGAATATCAGGTATTTGCGGTTCGCACGGTGAAGGGCCGGGCCACCAATGGCACCGTGGACGCGAACGCCGGTCTGGGGATCTGGAGGGGCGTCCAAGATAAGCAGATGTCTGACCACGTCGAGGCCGTACATGGCCAACAGGGCGTCGCGCAGTTCGCTTGTGCCCGGAGTTTGGAAGAGCGTGCGCCCGTCTCCCACGAGGGTGAAACGGCGCTCCGGGTAGGCAAGCGCGTAATGGGAGACAATCTCGGCGATCAAGCCCATTTCCGTGGCCACAGTGCGCGGAACTTGCGCCGGGCCGGGGTGTTGAAGAAGAGGTCCTCCACCGTCACCACGGTGCCGGCGGGCGCAGCAGCCGGCGCCGTGGAGATCACCTCTCCGCCCACGAGGCGGATTTCAGTGCCGGCAGCCTGCTCGCGGGGCCTAGTGAGCATGGTCACGCGGCTGACAGCCGCAATGCTGGGCAGGGCTTCGCCCCGGAAGCCCAACGTGTGGACGGAAACGAGGTCCTCGGCCGTGCGCACTTTGCTGGTGGCGTGGTGCTCGAAGGCCAAGGCCACTTGGTCGGCGGGAATGCCACAGCCGTTGTCGGCCACGCGAATGAGGCGCCGCCCCCCCCGCTGAACGTCCACGCGAATGTCCGTGGCGCCGGCGTCCAAGGCGTTCTCGACCAATTCCTTGACCACGTTGGCCGGCCGCTCCACCACCTCGCCGGCCGCAATGATGTTGGCCACATCGGGCGGGAGCACGCGAATGGTCACCATGTCTTCTCCTCGTGTCGTCTGGCTCCCTTAGCACCCTCCACATCTGCCGCGCCGGTGGTGGCGGTTCCGACGCTTGGACCGGCGTGCCATGCGATGTCGATGTTGGTTATCAGGCCCTGAAGGAGTGCCTCCGGGCTCCTCTAGAGCCTGAAGCACGCCGTTCACGGCCCGGTCCACGAGCGATGTGGCCGAGTTCTTGAGCTGTCGCTTGAGCCGCTGTTTCCGCCGCCAGCGCTCGAACCGGGCCTCGAACTTGGGGCCGCTGACTGGCAGGGCTTCGACGGCGTGGAAGGCCAGGCCAATCCCCCAGCCAATGATGGGAAAGATGGCCCAGAAGAATGAAGGGGTGACAAGCAAGTTGATGGCCACAATGGCCGCATTCACGATGACAAAGGCCACCACGTGCTCACGAAACTCCTGGCGCTGCTTGGCGATGAACTGTTGGCGCTCTTCTTCCTCATTCGCCCTGGCCAGCCACTCCTCCTCGGCCCGGAGCACCACCTCCTCGCTGAGGCCCAATTCCCGGGCCATGTCAAAGAGCTGTACGCGGGAGAACCCTTCCTCGCGGGTGGAGAGCTCCACCGCGCGGTTGAGAATGGCTTTGACATCTTCAGGGCTGTAACGATGTTCTGAGGAGACACGTTGAGTTTGGGACATCGTTTCCACCTCCCGCTTGCCCCCACTCCATCTCAGTCACTGTCGGGTCTGGGCAGCTTGGGAATGAGCCAGGAGAGGAAAGCATTTTCACTGCGGGTCTGCATCCACACCCGTCCTGGGCCGGTTAAGTCCACAACCAATCCTTCACCGCCGAACAGCGTGCTCTTCCACCCACCAACCCGCCGCACGTTGAAGCCCATGTCGGCCGAGAAGGCCACCAAGTGGCCAGTGTCCACAACATATGTGTCCCCCGCACCCACCTCGAGGGGGTGAATAGCGCCGTAGCTGGAGAGGATCAACGTGCCGGAGCCGCTCGCCTTCAACATCAGGAAGCCTTCGCCGGCGAAGAACGTCTTCGCGCCACCCCAGCCGGCGTCTATTTCAACGCCCATGTCGCTGGCCACATAGGCGCCACTCTGTACCAGGAACGTCTCGTCGCTCAACTCCAGCACGTGGATGTCACCGGGCAAGGGCGGGGCCAGCCAGAGATCGCCACTCCTTCCGGTCGCCTGATAGGTGTTCATGAAGAAACTTTCCCCCACGAACATGCGCTTGAACGACTTGAAGAGTCCCCCTTGAGCGCGCGTCTGGAGCTGGATGCTGGGCGACATGGCCACCATTGCGCCCGGCTCCACGCGAATCTCCTCGTCGGGGTCCAACGTGACGTGGGCAATGGAGTACGAAGGGCGATACAGAACTTCCACGTTCACGAGATTCCTCCCACCTACGATTGCGAACAGGGCACCGGCCCCGGCCTTGCATCTGGGGAGGCAAGGCACTCCCGTATTCGGACACACTGGGAGGGACGACGTCCGCACCAGGATGTCAGTCGCGCCTTCTCCCGCCCCTTGGAGAGAGGCGGTTCTGTTGTGGTGGAGTACGTCCGACTTGCGGGCGGGGCAGAAGGGCAATTTATCTTATCTCACTCTGGGCCAACGAACAAATGGCGGGCAGGGGCTCGCGGGGCGCGACGTCGTGGGGGAAGAACCAGGCCAACTGACGGGCCAAGGTGACCACATGGCCGATGACCAGAACGCCCGGCGGGGTCAGGCCGGCACGGTGAATGGCCTCTGGCAGGGCGGCAAGGGTAGTCACCAGAGTGCGTTGAGCCGATGTGGTGCCCCACGTGATGGCTGCGGCGGGCGTGTCGGGCCGACGGCCTGCGGCTACGAGCGCCCGGCAAATGTGGTCAACCTGCCCCATGCCCATGAGCACCACCAAGGTGGGCACGTGAGCGTAGTGGGACCACTCCACGCCGTGGTGGCTTCCTCGGGCCACGTGGCCGGTCACGACGGCGAAGCCTGTGGCCAGTCCCCGGTGAGTGACGGGGATACCCGCAAAGGCCGGCACAGCCACGGCCGATGTCACGCCGGGCACAATCTCGAAAGGGATGCCCGCCTCGGCCAAGGCCAGAGCCTCCTCCCCGCCGCGGCCGAAAACACACGGATCGCCCCCTTTCAGGCGCACGACACGCTTGCCGGCCCGCGCGTGGGCGATGAGCAGGGCGTTGATCTGCGCTTGCTCCATGTGGTGGTGGCCCGGAGCTTTGCCCGCGTAGATGAGCTCGGCGTGTGCGGGCACCTCTTGAAGCAATGCCTCCGGGATGAGCCGATCCCACACGACCACATCAGCCTGCCGGAGCAGGTGTAGGCCACGCACAGTGATGAGCTCGGGGTGGCCGGGGCCTGTCCCTACAAGGTAGACTTTGCCGGGCTCGGCGCTCGTCTGGACGCTCATGGGGTCCCTCCTCCTGTGCCGCGCAAGCCGTGTTGCATGTCGCTCGTCTGGGGTGCTCCCACGTAATGTTCGTGGCCTGCGAAGGGGTATCTGTACTTGCAGAGATCGCAGTTCATGGTGGCACGCCCTGCAAGGGCTTCTTCGATGCGGCGGCGTACCAGCTCGATCACCAGGGGATGGTTGCCCATGTGGTGGGCCACGAGGAGTGGGATATCCATCCGGCTGGCCACAGTGCCGGCCCGCCAGCACACATCCTTGAGTGTCACTCCGGTGAAAAGAAAGTGGGGCACCAGAACCACGCGCTGAGCGCCCAAGCGCACGCAGCGTTCCACCCCCTGCTCCACTGAAGGTGAAGCGAGGCTGTGAAAGGCCACCTCTACGGTGATGTAGGGTCGGCCCTCCCACAACAGCCGGGCCAGTTTGTAGAGGTTGGAGTTGGCGTCGGGATCGGTGCTTCCTCTGCCCACCAGCAGCAGCGCGCACGCCGACTCGTCCCCGGCATGAGGGTGTGCCCGGAGCACCACGTTCACCCGTTCGGCCAGCACGTCGATCACGTAGGGGTGAGTGCCCAAGGGCACCCCGTAGGTGAAGTGGACGTGAGCCCACCGGCGCCGTGCCCAATGGATGGCCGCGGGAATGTCGTTCTTCTGGTGGCCGGCCGGCCCCACCAAGAGGGGCATCACCACAATGTGGCGGAGCCCGGCGACCTCCACCAACCGGCGCATGCCCTCGGCAACAGGGGGGTCGGAGAGTTCCAGAAAGGCAAGTTCAACGGGACGGGCCACGTGACGGCACAGGGTGTAGGCAAAGGTGCGCATCTCTGCCACACTCTCGGCATCGCGGCTGCCGTGGGCCACGAGGAGCACACCGTACTCGGTTGGCTCACGTTCCAGCATGTGGTCAGGCGTGCTCACGGGCGTTTTCGGTCGAACGTTGTCGCACATGTTCCCTTCTCCCTCCGTCCTTGACGTTGCTCTCCTGCTCCAAGCATCCGGTCACGACACGTGGTACGACTCGATCAACACGCTGGCCACTTCCTCACGCAAGATCTCGCCGGGCGGATGTTGGCCGGCGGCCAGCATACGGCGCACGTTGGTACCGCTCAGCCTGACGTGGTGGCGTTCATCATGGGGACACGTCTTGACGGTGACCATGCTGCCACACCGGTGGCAGTAGAAGGCGTTCTCGAAGAAGAGCAGGGTCATGCCGAGCTCCTCATGGCGGAAGCGCTCGAAGACGTGATGCGCCTCGTAGGGGCCGTAATATCCGCCGACGCCGGCGTGATCGCGCCCTACAATGAAGTGAGAGCACCCGTAGTTTTTGCGCACAAGGGCGTGAAAGACGGCCTCTCGGGGGCCGGCGTAGCGCATGGCGGCCGGAAAGACGCTCAGCATGACGCGGTCTTTGGGGAAATAGGTCTCTATGAGGCGTTCGTACGAGCGCAAACGCACCCACGCCGGCACGTCGTCGGCCTTGGTTTCGCCCACGAGCGGGTGGACGAGTAAGCCGTCCACCACTTCCAGGGCCGTGCGCATGAGGTGTTCGTGGGCCCGGTGAATGGGATTGCGCGTCTGGAAGGCCACCACACGTCGCCACCCCCGTTCGGCGAAGGCACGTCGCGTTTGGGCTGGCTCCAGGTGATAGTGGGGAAAGGGGACAATTTGGGGGCCATCGAAGAGCCAGATGGGGCCACCTATGGCCACACGTCCCCACCGGTAGAGACGAGCAACACCGGGATGTTGTCGGTCAGCCGTGCCGAAAACGCAGATGGCTTCCACATCTGGGTCCACCGCAAAGACATCGCGAACTTCCAGCAGGCCAATGGGCCGTCCGCCCGGGGTGGCTAGGGCCACCGTGTCGCCAAGGTCTGCGCCCAAGGCACGCCAGGTCTCCTCGGTCACGCGCAACACGATCGGTAAAGGCCAGGCTGTGCCATCAGCCAGGCGCATGGTGTGAAGCACGCTCTCGTAATCCTGGTGTCCCATGAAGCCTGTGAGGGGGCTGTACGCTCCCACGGCCAACAAATCCAAGTCCGAGAGCGTAAACGCATCCAACGACAGGCGGGGCAGGCCCTCGGCAAAGGCCCGGAAAGCATGGCTTGCTTCACCGGTGACCACACGGTTGACCAACGTGCCCCCGTGAGGGGAAATCAGGTGTGTTGACATGGGAGATCACCTCCTGAAAGTGGTTGGCGTGACGCGGGCACAAAAGAAAAACGCCCGGACAGGGTCCGGGCGTTTGTTGACTCTTGACGCACTCTCCACTCGCCCGTCCCCCCGCGCGCAGGTGCGGGGGTGGGCGGCCGGCTGACAGCCTCGTCTAACGCGGTGTCGCGCACCCCCGCGTTAGACAACAACAAACTCGGTTCTGTCGGCCGGCAAAAGTGGCGTTCATCAGATACTCCCCGTCGTGAACAGGAGAATCCAGGCCAAAATCATAACTTGATTGAAAGCCCGTGTCAAATTCGAGGTCTTGTCAGCGTCGGCTCGCGGTGCTGGGTGGAGTCCCTGTCCGCCGGCAGCCCTCTGCCGACCTGTGGTGGTCGCTTTTGCCGTCTTCCCGCAGGTGCACCGCGCTTGTCGTGTGGAGCGATTCCCGGTACACTGTGCAACACCCTCTGTGTGCCCATTGTGACAACTATCCCAACGAGAGCACAGTCATGCGCCCATTGGACGGCATCACCGTTGTGGCCGTGGAACAGGCCATCGCCGCCCCCTTGGCCACCCGCCATTTGGCCGACTTGGGGGCACGGGTCATCAAGGTGGAGCGCCCTGGCGGCGATTTTGCTCGCCGGTACGACCGCACCGTCAAGGGACTTTCCAGCCATTTCGTGTGGGTTAATCGTTCCAAGGCCTCCCTCACCCTGAACCTCAAACACCCAGAGGGCCGCCGCATCCTGGAGGCCCTCCTCGCCCGCGCTGATGTCTTCGTGCAGAACTTGGCCCCCGGCGCCATTGAGCGGCTGGGCTTCCCCACCCATCGCCTCCGGGAGACCTATCCGAGCCTAATCATCTGCCACATTTCGGGATACGGCCTCACAGGACCCTACCGTGACAAGAAGGCCTACGATCTGCTCGTCCAAGCTGAGGCTGGTATTCTGGCCATTACCGGCACCCCAGGAACTCCCTCCAAGGCCGGCATTCCCGTGGCCGACATTGCGGCCGGCATGTACGCCTTTGCCGGCATTCTGGCAGCCCTGTTCCGGCGCGAGCGCACCGGCCAGGGTGCCGTGCTCGAAATTTCCCTCCTGGAGGCGCTGGCGGAGTGGATGGGATACCCGGCCTACTACACCAGGTACGGCGGCCGGCCCCCGCCGCGGACCGGCGCCCATCACGCTGCCATCGCCCCATATGGCCCCTTTGCCACCGGTGACGGGAAGATGGTGCTGCTGGGCATCCAGAATGAGCGCGAGTGGGTGCGTTTCTGCCACCAGGTGTTGGCACGCCCGGAGCTGGCCCACGACCCGCGCTTTGAGTCCAATGCGGCCCGGGTGGCCAATCGGCAGAGACTGGAAGCCCTCATCGCGGACGTGTTCAGTGCCCTTGCCTTGGAGGAGATCGTGCGCCGGCTGGAGGCCGCCCAAATCGCCCACGGGCATCTGCGCAGCGTTGAGGAGTTCCTGGACCACCCCCAACTGATCGCCCGGGGGCGTTGGCGGGAAATCGATTCGCCTGTTGGCCCCGTGCTGGCCTTATCTCCCCCCCATCACTTTCGCGGACGAGGACCCGGTCATGGGGCCGGTGCCCGAGGTTGGCCAGGACACGGACGCTCTTCTCCAGGAGTTGGGCTACACCGTCGAGCAGATCGCCGGCTTGCGAGCCGAACACGCCATCTGAGATGCGAAGGAGGTCACCGATGCCCGTCAAACCCGGCTGGACAGGCCGCGTGTACGAGGACTTTGAAGTCGGCGACGTGTACGAACACCCTTTGGGCCGCACGATCAGCGAAGCCGACAACATCTGGTTCTCGGCCCTCACCATGAACCCCAATCCCATTCACGTGGACGCTGTCTACTCGGCCCAGACCGAATTTGGGCGCCCGTTGGTCAATTCCACGTTCACCCTGGCGTTGGTCACCGGCCTCTCGGTGACTGACATCTCCCAAAATGCCATTAACTTGGGGTGGGAGGAGGTGCGGTTGCCCCACCCGGTTTTCGTTGGTGACACGATTTATGCCCGCAGCGAGGTATTGAGCAAGCGGGAGTCAAAATCGCGCCCTCACATGGGCATCGTGCGCGTCAAGACAGTCGGGTATAATCAAGACGGTCAAGTCGTCATTGAGCTCGTGCGCGCCATTCTCGTCTACAAGCGAGGCCACGTTCCCCCCCACACCCCGCATTCGTCCGGAGGAAACGACATCGCCGGAGCAACCATAGCGCACCGGAGGTGCCCATGCGCTCCCGAACGGAGTACGAGCGCCTCGAGGAACATATCCTGGCGCCCTATGCCATGAAGGCCCGCCAATCACGGGGCCGGCTCTACGCCGAGGACGAACACCCGTACCGCACGGCCTTCCAGAAGGACCGCGACCGCATCATCCACACTACGGCGTTTCGACGGCTTGAGTACAAGACCCAAGTCTTCATCAACTACGAGGGGGGATTACTACCGCACGCGCTTAACTCACACCCTGGAGGCCGCCCAAATCGGCCGCACTATTGCCCGTGCCCTGCGCCTGAACGAGGACCTCACGGAAGCGATCACCCTGGCCCACGACTTGGGCCACACCCCCTTCGGCCACGCCGGTGAGGAAGTGCTCAACGAGTTGATGGCCAATCACGGGGGCTTCAACCACAACGAGCAGACGCTGCGCATTGTGACCGAATTGGAACATCGTTATCCGGACTTTCCGGGCCTCAACCTGACGTGGGAGGTGCGCGAGGGCATCATCAAACACGAGACCGACTACGACTGGGCCGATGCCAGCGCCTACGAGCCCCACCTGCGCCCCACCATCGAAGCCCAGGTTGTCAACTTCTGCGACGAGATCGCCTACACAACCCACGATCTCGACGACGGGCTGCGCAGTGGCATCTTGACGTTTGAACAGGTGGAGGGAGCCAACTTGGCCCTCTGGCAGGAGGTGCGCCGCATGGTGGATGCTCCTTGGGGGGAGCTCACACGCCACCGCCTCATCCGTAAGCTGATTAACCTGCTCGTGACCGACTTGATTGTGGAGACAGAGCGGCGCCTCCACGAGCACAACATCACCTCCGTGGACGATGTGCGCCGCTGCGAGCAGATGTTGGTGGGATACTCGGCCGAAATGCGCGAGAAGCACCGGGAACTGAAGCGCTTCCTGTACGAGCACATGTACCGTCACTACCGGGTGGTGCGCATGGCCATCAAGTCCCAGCGGATTCTGAGGGACCTCTTCCAAGCCTACGTGGCTGAACCCCAACAGCTCCCCCACGAAGTGCAACAGCGCATCGGCCCGGTGCCACTTCACCGCGTGGTGGCCGACTACATTGCCGGCATGACCGACCGGTATGCCCTGCAGGAATGGGACCGCCTCTTTGCCCCTTGGGAGCGCACGTGAGGCAGCGGGCCCACAACACCACGGGGGGAACGGACCGTTGTCGCTCCCCCCGTGGTGTGACGGTGCAGTGTGGGTGCTCTTCTCAGAAGCTAATCCCCCCGCTCGCCTTGCGCAAAGGTTCTAGGTCCAGCTCCAGGCGAGAGAAGAAACTGTTAGGCGGCAACTGCGTGTGGGTGCCGTATTCCATCAAGCGCACGCGCACGCGCACGCGCAGCGATTCGGTTTCCAGCTCGAAGATCTCCCCCGGCTTGACTAGGACCAACTCGCCCCGCTCTCTCAACTTGGCCTGGAGGGCGTCATCCTGCCAAGCGTACTCGCTGAGCAGCACTTTCGTGTCAGTGCGAATATCATCTTTGTCGAAGAGCCACACTTCAAAGGCGGTCACGTGTTGGCGGGGCTCGTCGAGGAGGATTTCACTAATGCTGACCCCACACTCGCCCAAGAACGTGCCGTCAGGCGTCTCGATGCTGAAGCTCATGTCGTAATCATCGTCACCGAACTGGTAGCGGGTGGTGAAGTGGCCCAAGCTCGTCTCCTGGACGGCCGGGATGGGGCCAGTATCCACGGGCGGCTCAGCCTCGAGCTCATGTTGGAGTGCTTCCTCCTGGTACAGCAGGCCCGGCTGTTGTTCGGCGGACGTCGTCTCCCCGATGGGGGTGAACGACTCTTGGTCCACCTTGGGTTCCGGCCTAGGCGGACGATAGGGCGTGCGTCCTTCGAGGAGTTCACCTGCCTCCCGCTTTCGGCGCACAAGCTGGCGCACGATTACCACCGCCCCGCCCAACACCACGAGCAGGACGAGCAGTCCCAAGGCACACATCGTCAGGAGGGAGCGCAGCAGGCCACCGCCTTCCTGTCGTGGTTGGGGTGAGGGCTGTGGTGCCACCGGTGTGGTCACTGCTCCCACTTCACCAATGGTAATGTTGAGTGCTTGGGCCAGTTCCTGGAAGCGCTGCTGTTGCTCCACGTCGGTCGTGCTGTCGTGAAGCCTCGTGATCAACTGTTGGGTTTCTTCCCGGGAAAAGGTGCTAAACCACGTGCGAGCCAGGTCGGGGTTGCGCCGCAGCACGTAGGAGTCGGCCGCCATGAGCGTCCACATCTCCTTCCAATCCTGGCGCAGGTCCACGGGGTCCACATCGGTGATGACGACAGGGTTGATCATCCAGGCGTAGAAGATGCCCAATCCCAGGCCAACGATGAGTCCGGCCAGCGCGGCCCACACCCAGGTGGGAAGCTGCTGTCCCCGCTGTAAGAGCGTCTGTCGCCCTGCTGCTGCACGCATGAGTGTGCCTCCAAGTCTCCTCTCACCTCGTCCAGCACGGCTTACATGAGGGTGGCTGCCCCTATTGTATCACAGGTTGAAAGCTTTTGGCAAGGGGGATGTTACAAAAAAAGGCATTTGATGTACTGTTTTTGTAGCAAGATCTGGTGCAAAACAGCCGCTCTGGCGTCACACGACCACCAGGTCGCGGGACACGTGGGTGAGCACCTCGTGGCCGCGTTCGTTGACCACCACCACGTCCTCGACTCGCACGCCGCCGAGTCCCGGCAAGTAGATGCCGGGTTCCACCGTGAAGACCATGCCGGGCTCCAAGGTCTCATCATTCTCGGCGTGGATGTAGGGTGGCTCGTGGACTTGGAGCCCAAGGCCGTGGCCGGTGCGGTGAATGAAATAGGCCCCGTAGCCGGCCTCGTCGATCACCCGGCGGGCAGCACGGTCCACTTCGCCGGCGCGCGCGCCGGGGCGCACGGCCGCACGGCCAGCCTCAGCCGCACGGCGGACCACATCGTAAATGCGGCGAATTTCCGAGGCCACCGGCCGAAGGGCTGCGCACCGGGTGATGTCACCGTGGTAGCCGCGGACTGTGGCTCCCAAGTCCACGATGATCACGTCACCGCTGCTCAGGACACGGTCACCCGGCAAGGCGTGGGGATCGGCTGCGTTGGGCCCGCTGGCCACCAAGGGGGAGAATGCTGCCCCGTCACTTCCCCGTGCCAACAGGAGGGACTGAATATGAGACGCCACCGCGCGCTCGGTGAGGCCAGGGCGCAGAGCATCGAGGGTCTCTTGAACGATCTGGCCGGTCACACGGGCAGCCTCCCGGAGGGCTTCAATCTCGGTCTCATCTTTGATGAGGCGGAGGCGAGTCAACACGGCCTCGGCGGGGCGAAATTGGGCATGGGGTGCCGCCTGGCGCAGGGCCATCACTTCGCCGTAATAGGCGTTGTGGTATTCCACACCCCAGACAGCACGGGCTAAGCCGGCCTCGGCCACCAACTGCTCAAGGGCCGGCATCGGGCCCTCCTCGTCCGACCACGTGTGGAGGGGAACGTCCAAGTGGCGGTAAGCGGCCGCCTCCAGCCGGGGGCAGAGGGCCCGTGGCGTGCCTTGGCGGGGAATCACCAGCACGTTGAGGCGTTCACTCCGGTGAAGGCGCACGCCTCCAGCGTAGACCAAGTTGGGCCCGGGCATCAGGGCCACAGCGTCCAACTCGGTGTTCAGAAGGGCGTCTTGCACTTGTTCCAGGCGGACGGGAGCCGACATGACTCTGCCTCCACTCTCAACACGCCGGAGCTGTCACGGCGTTGAAGGGCGCCGAGCGCCCGCCAACCCCAACGTTTCGGCGTGCTCCTGCATGGCTTGGAGCACAAAAACAATGTGCTCGTCGAGGGGCACGCCGAGGTCACGGGCGCCGGCCTCGATCTCCTCCCGCTTGACCCCGGCAGCGAAGCGGCGGTCCTTCCACTTTTTTTTGATGCTCTTCAGGGTCACATCGCGAATGTCTTTGCTGGGCCGCACGAGGGCCACGGCCGTGATCAGGCCGGTCAACTCGTCCACGGCGTAGAGGGCATGGTGCAATCTGGTGGTGCGCGGGACACCGGTGCCCTCGGCGTGGCTCAGGATGGCCGTGATCACCTCCTCCGGCCACCCCTCGGCGCGCAAGATCTCGGCGCCGCGCAGGGGGTGGTCAGGAATTGTGGGATGCTGCTCGTAATCGAAGTCGTGGAGCAGCCCCACAAGACCCCACAGCTCCTCATCCTCACCGAAGCGGCGGGCATACGCGCGCATGGCCGCCTCCACGGCCAACATGTGTTTGCGCAAGTTCTCGCTCTTGGTGTAACGGCAGACGAGTTCCCATGCGTCCTGGCGAGTCTTGTGCACGGTTGCTCCTCCTCAATAACTCGTGACCATCTGCACGGCCAGTGCTCCCCGGGACAGTGACACTCGGCCCGGGCCGTCGCGTCGGTAGCGATGAGATCTCCTCGCACAGCGATGTTGTTCTCCTGCGCCTCGGAACATGAGGCCCGGCACAACTCATTCTATCATCCCACCCCATTATGCTCAATTTCGATGCCTTGCGTGATGTTGATCATCGCGCGCTGAGAGGGAAAAGGCGATGGAGCCAATTGCCACTGATTGCTACGCTTGATACTCTCTCCCGGCGCTTCACCTCCCCTATCCGCCAATCCTCCCGCCGCTCCACCCGCGGTGGACGCCCCCCATAATGGGCGCCACCCGCGCGGCCAGCGCCTCCCGGGGCGATAGCGCCGTTTGCCCCGCCCTCGCCCATTCAGCGCCTCCAAGTCGGCTTGGCCTGCTCCAGGCGTTGTCCATTCATTGTCCAACTGGGCCAACGCTCTCCTGGTAGCCGCCTGCTCACGGATCACGCAGCGCTCTTCTTGCCAGGTGAGCGCCTCTTCCCCCACCTTCTCCGTGACCTCCCCTTCCTCTCCTTCCCATGTCCAGGTGGTGCCCCGGCCCTCCTCAGAGACCGTAGCCACATAGCAGGCCAAGGTCTCCTCCGATACCACAGTGCACGGGGCCGGACACAGATACACGTCCCCCTGCTGATGGATGAACGCCCGCGTGGCCCGCGCCGCCATCTTGCTGTCCCCCACGTACATCTTCCCCGGGCCCACCACCTTGCGCGCTTGCTCGATCAACGGGACGTACAAGGGACATCCGCCCGGTTCCCGGCCACCACCAGCGTGGCCAGGGGCATCCCCAGAGGATCCAGACTCGCCATCCCCACCTTCCCCTGCGGCACATCCGGCCGGTGCTCCTTTGTACCCGCTCTGCAAGCTGGGCAATCGTCCGTTCAAACAACGCAATGACCGTCTCCTCACCTTCGAGGTGGGTTTGATGAATCGCTTCACGGGTCGACATCACGAATTTGGTCATGGCCCTATTGTCACCCATTGGCGCGATTCTGGCAAGGCTGAATAGTTACAAGTCCACTTTGACAAATGGGCGGTTTCTTTTATACTGTGGCACAATACTCGGACGGCACACCACCGTTGTGCTTCTGCAGCCCTGCGGTGGAAGGAGGCGGAGCCGACAATTTTCTTGAGCCCGCCACAGGGAAGAGCACCTCCGTGTCCTCAGCGAACGCGTGGGGCGGGTATTCAGGTTGAGGCAGGCGGTGTGAGGGCGAAGCACTCCGTACATGTTTCCCCAGAGGGTAAGAGCTTGGTGAGGTTATCCCCGCTTGTGTGCTTACCACGTTTTCTTCGGCACATCGTGTAACTGGGGCGACAACTGAACAGCAGAGCGCGATGACAGGCGACCCGAGAGAAGCGGCATTAGGTGGCATAACGGGAAGGATGTTACCTTTCCGGTATGAGCCTTGCTATGTAATTATCAAAGGCGCAAAACGTGAAAAAGGAGGAGAAGCATGAAGCGTTTTACCCTATCTGTGATCACGCTGGTCGTGGCGCTGTTGGTCATTACAGCGTGTGCTCAAAACCAGGCCACGCCCACAACGGCCCCCACTGAGCAGACGGGTGCGGTCACTGAGCAGCCGGCCCCCACGCCTGTGCCCACCAAGCAGGAACAACCTGCTGCTGAGGGGAGCTTGCTCGAAGTGGTGAAACAGCGGGGTAAACTCATTTGCGGTGCCAACGCCAACCTGCCCGGCTTCGGGTACTTGGACCAAGAAGGCAACTATGCCGGCTTTGACATCGACTTCTGTCGCGCATTGGCTGCCGCCATCTTCGATGATCCTGATGCTGTGGAGTTCCGGCCGCTCACGGCCAAGGAGCGCTTCACAGCCGTCCAGACGGGCGAGGTGGACGTGTTGATCCGCAACACCACATGGACGTTGACCCGTGATGCCTCCGTGGGGATGGACTTCGGCGTTGTCACCTTCTACGACGGTCAGGGCATCATGGTCCGCAAGGAAGACAACATCACCACGCTGGAGGATTTGCAGGGTGCGGCCATCTGCGTGACCACCGGCACGACGACCGAGCTCAACTTGGCCGACCAGATGCGTGCCCGCGGCATTGAGTACACCCCGGTGGTCTTCGAGACGGCTGACAACACCTTCGGCGCTTACGAAGAGGGGCGATGTGACGCCGTCACGACAGACAAGTCGGGCCTGGTTTCCCGCAAATCGCTTCTCCAAGACCCCGAGGCCCACGTGATTCTCGACGCCACCCTCTCCAAGGAACCTCTCGGGCCGGCCGTGCTCCAAGGTGATCCCATTTGGCATGATGTGGTCATGTGGACTGTGTTTGCCACCATTCAGGCTGAGGAGTTCGGCATTACTTCCGAGAACGTGGATGACTTCCTCAACAGCGAAGATCCCGGCATCCGCCGCTTCTTGGGCCTGGAAGGCGAGCTGGGTGAGAACTTGGGGTTGACCAACGACTTCGCCTACCGCGTCATCAAGAACGTGGGCAACTACGGCGAAATTTACGACCGCAACCTCGGGCCGGGCACGCCCTTTGAGTTGCCCCGCGGCTTGAATGATTTGTGGACACGGGGTGGCCTGCTCTACTCGCCGCCGTTCCGCTAAAACCTGTGGCTGCGGCCGACCCACACGGCCCCGAGCTTCCCGGGGCCGTGTGGCATTTTCCAGAACGTGCCAAACCACATGGGTTCGACTCTTTCGTGACGTGTCGAAACCATGACGTATGGACCCCGAGATGCGGTTGAGGTGGACCATGGCCACTGTTCCGGTGACTGAGCACACCCGTCCTCCCTTCTGGCGCGATGAACGAGTGCTTACTGTTGTCGCCCAAGTTGTCTTCCTCGTTGTCGTTGTGCTGGTCTTCACCTACCTGTACAACAATGTGCAGGCAGGGCTACGGGCCCGAGGGTTGACGGGCGGTTATGGGTTCCTGCAGCAGCGCGCCGGATTCGATATCGGTGAATCCCTCATTCCGTACACTGCTGATGATTCCTACGGACGTGCCTTTGTGGTCGGCATTTTGAACACGCTCAAGGTGAGCCTCGTGGGCGTGCTCAGCGCCACACTGCTGGGGCTCCTGAGCGGCATTGCCCGGCTCTCCCCGAATTGGCTCCTGCGCACGCTGGTCAGTGCTTACATCGAAATTATCCGCAATACTCCCCTGCTCGTTCAGCTCTTCTTCTGGTACATGGCCGTTATGCTGAAGTTCCCCCGCGTCCGGCAAGCTGTGGAGCTCCCTGGCCCTATCTACCTCAGCAATCGAGGAATCGCCATCCCTTGGCTTCGGCCAGAAGCCGGTTTTCCCGTGTGGATTGGTTTCGTAGTAGCCGGAATAGTCATTGGCCTGATCGTGGCCAAGTGGCGTACGAACTATGAAGAGCGGACCGGCCAGTCGGGGTACCCGATTGTGGCCGCCCTGGTCACATGGGTGATGTTCGCAATTGTGGGCTGGTTCATCGCCCCGGGCACGCCGGCGACTGTGGCCAAGCCGGAGCTGAACGGGCTCAACTTCCAAGGGGGCACGCGCATGACGCCGGAGTTTGCGGCCCTCTTCATGGGCCTGGTGGTCTACACGGGAGCCTTCATTGCCGAAATTGTGCGCGGCGGCATTCTGGCCGTGAGCAAGGGGCAGCGTGAGGCGGCCAAGGCGTTGGGCCTCAACGATGTCCAGATGATGCGCTACATTATTCTGCCTCAAGCCATGCGCATCATCATTCCCCCTCTGACCAGCCAATATCTGAACCTGACGAAGAATTCCAGCTTGGCTGTCTTCATCGGGTATCCAGACCTCTTCTTCGTGGCCGGAACTGTGTTGAACCAGACTGGGAAATCCCTGGAAGTCATCTCCCTGGTGATGGCCAGCTATCTTTCATTCAGTCTCTTGACATCCCTGTTCATGAACTGGTACAACCAGAGGGTGAAGTTGGTGGAGCGGTAAGCGATGACAGCGAAAGCCGAGGTGCCCCCCAAGAGAAAGGTGACACCACTCGTGCTTGAGTGGATGAAGGACAACCTTCTCACGCCCTGGTACAATGCTGTGATCACCGTGGTGTTGACCGTAGTGATCTTCGTGGTCTTGCGGGCGATCCTCCGGTGGGCGCTCTACGAGGCCACATGGGACGTAGTGCTGGTCAACCTCCGTCTCTTCGCCGTCGGCCCCTATCCGGAGGAGGCTTTCTGGCGTATCTGGATGTCGTTGGGTGTGGTGAGCCTGTTGGCCGGCCTGAGTTGGGGCGTTTGGGGTGGACGAAATCTAACTCCCAGCGCGATTGTGGGCGTGCTGGGAGCGGTGCTCCTTGTGCTCCCGGTCTCGTCAAATGTGAAGTGGCCGATGGTGGGGATATTGGCGCTCTTTATTCTGGCCCACTTGGCCTCCATGGGGCGGACGGGCTTCCGGCGTCCTCTGGTCTGGGGGTGGGTGCTCTCTTTCTTCGTGATCCTCTTTCTTCTCAAGGGACTGGGGGGAAGTACTCTGCTAACCAGCGTGCCCACAAGCAAGTGGGGCGGCCTCCTGCTGACCGTGTTGCTGGCCATTGTTGCCATTGTGGCCTCATTTCCCCTCGGCGTGTTGTTGGCGTTGGGCCGGCGCAGTGAGCTGCCCGTGGTGAAACTCTTCTCCATTCTGTACATCGAGAGCGTGCGGGGTGTTCCGCTGGTCACCGTGTTGTGGGCTTCGGCAATTATTTTGCCCCTCTTCTTTCCCAAGGGAGTGCGCGTTGACAACTTGATCCGGGCTATGGTGGGCATGACCCTCTTCTCCGCGGCGTACTTGGCTGAGAACGTGCGTGGGGGCTTGCAGGGCGTGCCCAGAGGCCAATATGAGGCCGCGTATGCGCTGGGACTCAACTATTACCAGGCCATGCGCTATATTATTCTTCCCCAAGCCCTGCGCGCAGTCATACCGGCCATTGTGGGCCAATTTATCGGCCTCTTCAAGGACACCACGTTGGTGGCCATTGTGGGCCTGTTGGACCTGTTGGGCATCGCCCTCAGTGTCATTGCACAGCCGGAGTTCATTGGCCTACAGCGGGAAGTGTTCGTCTTCATTGCAGCCATCTACTGGATATTTACCTACGCGATGTCCTATTCAAGCCGACGTTTGGAGGCACGGCTTGGAGTGGGCACACGGTAGTGAAGGCGAGAAGCAAAGGGAGGCAACCATGGCAGTCCAAGAGGCAACGGCGGCCACGGACGTACAGAGAGCCAACGTGGGCGACTACATCATTATTCTGGAAAACGTGCGCAAACGCTTTGGTGAGTTCGAGGCCCTGCGGGGCATTACCTTGCGCGTGAAGCGACAAGAAGTGGTGGTCATCATTGGGCCGTCCGGCTCGGGGAAATCCACCCTGGTACGGTGTATCAACCACTTGGAGAAGCATGACGCGGGCCGCATTGTGGTGGATGGCATTGAGCTCACTCACGACATTCGCAACATCGAGGCCATTCGTCGTGAGGTCGGGATGGTCTTCCAACAGTTCAACCTCTTTCCCCACATGACGGTGCTGGACAATGTGACCTTAGCCCCCCGGCTGGTGCGCAAGTGGCCACGGGACAAGGCCGAGAAGATAGCCATGGAGCTGTTGGATCGGGTTGGGATCGCGGACCAGGCCCACAAGTACCCTGGGCAGCTTTCCGGCGGACAACAACAGCGGGTGGCCATCGCGCGCGTGCTGGCCATGCAGCCGAAGATCATGCTCTTCGATGAGCCCACATCGGCTTTGGACCCGGAGATGATCAAGGAAGTGCTGGATGTAATGCGTGAGTTGGCCCGCTCCGGGATGACCATGCTTGTGGTGACACACGAGATGGGGTTTGCACGGGAGGTGGCCGACCGGATTGTCTTCATGGACGCAGGCCTCATCGTAGAAGAAGGAACGCCGGAGCACTTTTTCACCACCCCCCAGCACGAGCGCACCAAGCTCTTTCTCTCCCAGATCTTGCATCACTAGCCGACGGAGGCAGAAAGCTCGGAAACGACAGAGGGCCCTGCTGTGGCGCAGGGCCCTCTGTCGTGGGCGAAAAAACAAAAAAGGGCGAAGTTGGCAACGACCTACTCTCCCACGCGGCCGCCCGCGCAGTACCATCGGCGCTGGTGGGCTTAACTGCCGGGTTCGGGATGGGACCGGGTGTACCCCCACCGCGAGAGTCACCAACTTCGCCCTCAAAAGGACTATTCATGTGATAATGAGCACATCGTGTTGATCTGGAGTGTGGCCCAGAGATCCTGCGCGAACGCAGCGCGTAAGCCCTCGCGCGTTAGTACCGGTAGGCTGCACGGGTTACCCCGCTTCCACCACCGGCCTATCGAACTGGTCGTCTCCCAGCGCGCTTACCCTCTCGAAGGAGGTGGGTGGCCTCATCTTGGGGCAAGTTTCCCGCTTAGATGCTTTCAGCGGTTCTCTCTGCCCGACATAGCTACCCAGCGGTGCCCCTGGCGGGACAACTGGTACACCAGAGGTCGGTCCACCCCGGTCCTCTCGTACTAGGGGCAGCCCCCCTCAAGCCACCAACGCCCGCAGCGGATAGAGACCGAACTGTCTCACGACGTTCTGAACCCAGCTCGCGTGCCACTTTAATGGGCGAACAGCCCAACCCTTGGGACCGGCTCCAGCCCCAGGATGTGACGAGCCGACATCGAGGTGCCGAGCCTCGCCGTCGATGTGAGCTCTTGGGCGAGACTAGCCTGTTATCCCCGGGGTAGCTTTTATCCGATAAGCCACGGCCCTTCCACACGGCACCGTGGGATCACTAGGCCCGGCTTTCGCCCCTGCTCGGCTTGTCAGCCTCACAGTCAAGCCCCCTTCTGCCCTTGCACTCAACGGCGGGTTTCCATTCCGCCTGAGGGGACCTTTGGGCGCCTCCGTTACTCTTTAGGAGGCGACCGCCCCAGTCAAACTGCCCACCAGCCACTGTCCCCGACCCGGATTACGGCGCCGGGTGAGCGCCAAGACATGATCAGGGTGGTATTTCAAGGGCGGCTCCACCGGAGCTGGCGCCCCGGCTTCCCAGCCTCCCACCTATCCTACACAGACCATGCCCCGACGCAATGGCAAGCTGCAGTAAAGCTCCACGGGGTCTTTTTGTCCTGCTGCGGGTAGGCCGCATCTTCACGGCCAGTGCAATTTCACCGGGTCCCTGGTTGAGACAGTGCTCCCCTCGTTACGCCTTTCGTGCGGGTCGGAACTTCGCGCTTTCCCTATGTTTCCATAGGGCGCAGACTATACCTTCATCTCACCGAGCAACCGTAGGAGGTCATCCTTCTTGTAGCGTCGCTTGCCGGAGGGATTCATCGAGTATGCCAATTCGATGATGTGCCGCAGGTACTGGTAATTCAGGTGATGTTTGGCGTGTACCAGCCGCACGATCTCCGCGAACTTGCGGAAATCCTCCCCTTTCGATCCGGCAAGGGGGTATTTCTCGAAGTGGGGTAGGATCCTTTTCGCCAGCTCCACCACCGACCGCACCTCGTACTGTAGGCACCGTCGGAGCGGCTGTACCGGATCGCCCCACATCCGAAGAACGCCCGC
>JAUZRY010000001.1:0-12500 GCA_030949995.1 Ardenticatenia bacterium | reverse complement strand
GGTGGACTATATGCGCTATCCTATTCAGACTCTCAAGGTGGGTGCCCTTGGCACTCATAAGACATTGGGGCTGGCCCGTTTCAAGGGAGCCCGTTATTTGCTCGCCTCGACCAGCGAAGTGTACGGCGATCCCCTGGTCCACCCCCAAAATGAGAACTATTGGGGCAATGTAAACCCCATTGGCCCCCGTGGTGTCTACGATGAAGCGAAGCGCTTTGCCGAGGCGATGGTCATGGCCTACCACCGCTCCCACGGGCTTGACACCCGCATTGCCCGCATCTTCAACACCTACGGCCCTCGAATGCGTATCAACGACGGCCGTGTTGTGCCCAACTTCATTGCCCAAGCTCTTCGGGGAGAGCCCCTTACCGTCTACGGCGACGGCTCCCAGACACGCTCATTTTGTTACGTCGACGATCTTGTGGAAGGTGTGTACCGTTTGCTCATGAGCGATGAGGTGGAGCCGGTGAACTTGGGCAATCCGCATGAGATGACGATCCTTCAGTTTGCGGAGACGATTAACCGGATTACCGGCAACCGGGCCGGCGTTATCTTCAAGCCATTGCCGAAAGATGATCCCAAAGTTCGGCAGCCGGACATTACCAAAGCTCGCCGTGTCCTCGGGTGGGAACCGCATATTTCCTTGAAGGAAGGGATCGAGCGCACCATTCCCTACTTTCGACGGCGGCTCGGGTTGCTGTAGGCGAATGGGGGGTAAAATATAGGCGAGGACAGGAGAGCCCCTGTCCTCGCCTTTCTTCGTTTCAGGCGTGGTATTAACGTGGGTGGGAGCCATGAACGCTCCTGTGTTCCTTCGGGGCCTCCATCACCGCGGTTTTACGGGGCAAACTTGGGCTCCATAGGGCATCGGCTATTCATCTTCAGTCGAGCAGTGGGGGCGTGCTAGCTCACACGTCCCGCCAGACGACGTAGTCGAACACAGTGCGGCAGCTCCGACAGTAGTATTGGGAGGCCAGGTGCATTTGTCCGAAGAGGCCGAAGAGTTCTGTTTCAGACGAGCCGCAGAACGGGCAACTCACCGGCCTTTCGGCTTCCTCTTTGCCGATGGCAGGGGTAACATCAAGGCGGTCGTTGACCGGTTCTCCTGTCATGCCGCTTGCTCCACCCGTCTGGTCTGCGGGTTGAACTGTTCCCACGGCAACGTGTCCACCGAGACGCGCACGCCGGCCTCTTCAAGGAGAGGAGTGAGCAGCGCGGTGAGGCGGCGGCGCAACTCGTCCGGCGTGGCGTCCACGATGCCCAATTCCACTAAGCGTACAGCTCCGGCATCATCATCCCGCCCGAACCAGCAGAGGGTTTCGGGCAACACGCGCCCCACAGCCTCTTCCAGTTCAGCCCGGGCGGCCTCGGACTGGCGGGCCAAGCGGCGCAGCCAATCGCGGCCGTGCATCTGGTGGAAGCGCTCTTCCTCCAGCATCTTGTCAATCCGTTGGGCCAGTGGCTCGTATGCCGATCCACGCATGGCCTTGATCACCTCGGTCAGTGCTCCGTCGAAGATCAAGTTGACGGCCACGAATTCCGTCCACTTGGCCAAGGGGCGGTCGAGGAACGAGGGGGCATTGTAATGATCCCGAAACTGCTCCTCGTCAGTCACGTCGGCGGGCACCTCGGGGAAGGCGCGCAACAGCATGTAGAGCGCTCGGGTGTGGCCTAACTCTGCTTGAGCCATCGCGGCAGCCGCCACACCGGATTCCAACACCGGTGCCCGGTTGGCCCATTCAGCATACCGACGGCCGAGCACGACCTTGCTGTCGGCAATGGCCCAGATCAGGTTGATAAGTGCTTGGCGCGTGTCGGCGTCCAGCTCGTCAGGGGCATGGTATCGTCTCGGTTCGCTCATCGGTTCATCCTCGCCACGGGGGTCTTCAGGGCTCGCTGCGGACTTCACGCCGGTTCGATGACGTGCACAATGGCTTGGCGCGGCACGACGACCATCTCCAACCAATTCCACTCGTCGTAGATGCTGCGGGCATAGACCACGGCCATCTCATCGTCGGGTGCTGTGACGGTGCCGACGTGGTGGAGGGGGTCCTCGTACTTCCGGCGGGCGAAGACTTCGTAGACGTGTTTGTCGCTGTTCGGTTCCAAGGTGTTCATACCACCACTCCCCACATGCGCATTTGTTCGCGTCCTTCTTCGGTCATGCGGTCGGCTGTCCACGGCGGGCTCCACACAATGTTGATGTGGACTTCGGAGACATCCGGCTCTTGGGCCAAGCGGTCGCGCACATCCTGGAGGATGAACTCCATGGCTGGGCAGCCCATCGCGGTGAAGGTTAAATCGACCTCCACTCGCCCCCCATCCCGCCGAATGTCGTAGATAAGCCCCATGTCCACCACGCTGATGGGAAATTCGGGGTCTTTGACCTCCTTCAGTGCGGCCCACAGGTGGGCAGTGTCCTCACGCACGTTCATGCGGCCTGCTCCAACAACTGATGCCACTGTTTGTGTCCGTCCTGCAACATTTCCACCATGTACTCGTTGAGGGGGCCTCGCCGCTTCCACCGGGCCAACACGTGGTCCCACGTGATCTGTTCGTCGCCCCAGCGTTTCTCCTCGGGGTCGAAGTCGGCCGGGAAGGGACGGGTGATCACCCACTTGCTCTGCTCCTCGTCGTAGCGGGCAGGGACCTCTAAGCCCAGCTCCTGGCAGAAGGGAACGGCCTGGCTGAGCCATTGCTGGCGCAATTGGTCGTTGGTGTAGCCCTTGATGCGGTAGTCGAGCTGCTCCTTGTGGATTTTCAGCTCGTCCGGGAGACCAAACCACTCCACGGTGAGCAGGAACATCCAGTCCACAGCGCGCTGGACTTCCTCCCGCCCCTCTGCACTCTGGACCAGCCGGCGCATCCACACCTCGCCGTGGCGCAGGTGGAAGTTCTCCTCCCGATCCACTTTGGCCAAGGCCCGCTTCCAGGGGCCGTAGCTGGTGTGCTTGTAAATGTCACCCAGCAGGATGAAGCCGGCCCGGTCGTAAAAACAGTTGGCCACGGCCAACTCGGCCCACGATTCCAAGGGCACGTCGAAGGCGTAAGGATATTTGAACCGGCGTGGGTCGCGGTGGTAGATGAGCTCATCCCGATCAACGCCTAAATCCTCCAACATGCGGTAGGCGATGTGGGCGTGGCCCAACTCGTCTTGGATGATGGCCATGGCAGAGATGAAGGAGTTGATCGAAGGTGCTTTCTGAGCTGCGAGGAAGTAGGCCGGTCCGCTGGCCAGCTCCGTGTCGGCCGAGACGGTGAGCACGCGGATCAGGGTTTGGCGGTACTCCTCGGTCATCTGGTCCACAGACTCAACGAGCTGGTTGTTGGCCAACCGTTGCTTGAGGTTGTCGGCCGTTGCTACCATGTGTCTGTCCCTCCCTTCATGAACACCCCTTTGCCGTGCTGCTCTTGACAACCAGTCTTATAACGGATTCATAACGAGCGCACGTTTTCCGTTACATGTCCATTATACCGTGATTGTTGCGTTTGTCAAGCGTCCGAGGAGGGGGTCCCAGAGTCGTCGGCGAGGGGACAAGGGGCTCCAACGTCCCTTCCACCTCCCAGAGGAGGCGACCGTGTGCGCCGTCCACAACGCCTGCGCTATCGCCCCCTCTCCCCCTCCTTGTCTCCCTGTCTCCCCATGCTACCACATCCCGACACATGTGGGACACACCCAGGAGAGAGGGTGTCTTCATGTGAGATGAGGGCCCGACGATCACTTGGCATCCTTGCGCCGGTCGCGCACCCGTCTGGCCTTGAGTTCCCAGCGGGGCAATGTGCCTGGTGCCACGGGCGTGACCGTTGTGCGCAGGGCCAGGCGCTGACGGAAGCGCTCGGCCAAGCGGGCGGCCACGTGATCGGGCTCCCCCTTGATGACTTCGATTTTCACTTCCAGTTCGTCCATCTCCTGAACGCGGTAGACCTCGACGGCGAACTCATCAACTTCCGGGAACTCCCGCACAATGTTTTCGATGGCGCTGGGGAAAACGTTCACGCCTCGCACGATGAGCATGTCGTCAATGCGGCCAATGACCCCTCCCTCCATGCGGACGAAGGTGCGGCCACAGGCACACGGCTCGCGGTTCAGGCGCACGTGATCGCCCGTGCGGTAGCGGATGATCGGGCTCCCCCAGCGTCCCAAGTTGGTAATGACCAGTTCACCCTCGTCGGCGGGCTCACCGGTGGTTGGGTTGAGCACTTCGACGATGAATTCCCCCTCGTTGAGGTGAACGCCCTGCTGGTGGAGACAGGTGAAGCCGTGGGCTCCCACCTCGGTGGCGCCGGTGTGGTCGTAGACGCGGGCGCCCCACATGCTTTCGATGCGTTGGCGGGTGGCGGGGATGCTGCCACCCGGCTCTCCGGCCACAATGATAGCCCGCACGGCCGAGCGCCGGAGCTCATCGGCCATGCCCATCTCGCGTGCCACTTCCGCCAGGTGGAGGGCGTAACTGGGGGTGCAGCAGAGCACGGTGGCCTCCAATTCGAGCAGGTTCTCCACCCGTTGGTGGGAGTTACGCGCTCCCCCGCTGATGGCGAGGGCTCCGATCAGGCGTGCTCCTTCCCAAGCGGCCCAGAAGCCGATGAAGGGGCCGAAGGAGAAGGCAAAGTAGACGCGGTCCTCCTCGGTGACGCCGGCGGCACGGTAGACTGTTCCCCAGCAGCGCCCCCACCACTGCCATGAGGCCTCGGTGTCGAGCCAGCGCATGGGCTTGCCCGTGGTGCCCGACGTCTGGTGGAGGCGGGTGTAGGCGCTGAGCGGGTACGTCAAGTTGGTGCCGAAGGGGGGGATGGGCTTCTTGGTCAGCCATGAGCTCCGCCTTGCGGGTGAAGGGCAGGCGGCACAAGTCGTTGATCGAAGCCACATCGCTGCCCCGTTCCACCCCGGCCTCGCGCAGCTTGCGGCAGTAGAAGGGGTTGGAGGCGAGGACCTCGTCGAGCATCGTTTGGAGCCGTCCCACCTGGCGGGCCACAATGGTGTGCCGGTCAGCACATTCCAGGTCTCGGTCGAAGTAGAGCACTTCCATTCGGTCTCCTCCTCGGTGTTCGGCCAGTAGCCAGCACCCCACCACGGTCCTTTTTGCAGGGAACTTGTGTCCGATGGGGCACTGGTTTTCATGACGGCTCTACTGTGGTCACGGGCTAGGCTGTGCGGCGCCGGCCATTGGTCCGCTCCGCCAGTTGGTGGAGGGCGCGTGCCACGTACACGGGCACCATTTTCTTGCGGTAGGAGAGGGTCAAGTCGGTGTTGTCCAAGGGGCGGGCCGGCTTTTGAAGCACGCTTTCGCGGTTGCTTCGATCACATCGGGTTCCAGGCGATTGCCGACGAGCGTGGCCGCAGCTTCGGGCACCTCCAGCGGATAGGACTCCACTGCCCCCAACACGATGCGGGCTTCGGTCACGGTGCCGTCCTCATGGCGGCGCAGGGCCACGGCCACGCCGAGGATGGGGAAGTCGAAGGAGCCGCGCCGGCGCAGCTTCACGTAGACGCTCTCCCAACCGTCTGGTGGAGGGAGGAGGATGTCGGTGATGATCTCGTCAGGGCGCTTGCCTGCCAGAAAGCGTATGCCATCGCGGCCGTAGAGGTCACCCACGGGGATGACGCGCTCCCCCTTCGGGCCGACCAGGCGCACGCGGGCACCGAGGGCCACAAAGACGGGCGCCGTGTCGGAGGAGGAGACGGCCCAACAGCGGGGGCTGCCGGGGGCCACCCAGCAGATCTCGCCGTCTTTCTTCATGCAGAAGTTGATGGCCTTGCGCCAGTGATAGGTCTGGTCGTAGTAAGTGCAGCGGGTGTCCACGCAGAGGTTACCGCCGATAGTACCGGCGTTGCGCAATTGTGGGGAGCTGACCACACCGGCAGCGTAGGTGAGACCGGGGTAGGCCGCCCGGAGTTCGGGGTGGAGGCTGACTTGGGTCAATGTCGCCATTGGCCCCAACCGGTAGCTTCCGCTCTCCACAGGACGGATGCCATAAAGGTCACGAATGCCGCGCAGGCCCACCAGGAGCTTGGGTTCCATTTGACGCCGTTTCATCTTGGGGAAGAGGTCGGTGCCCCCGGCCACCACCATGGCCTCGGGGCCGTAGTCGCGCAACGCGGTCACGGCCTCTTCAACAGTCTGAGCCGCGTAATACTCAAACGGGGGTAATCGGAGCATGGGGCCTCCTTTCTGTTGGGGTCAGACATATGCCATCACGTCGTCCGCGAACATCAGGTTGGCTTGGTAGCCGGCATGAGACTCGGGTCATGTCTCAGGTCGGGCGGTTCGACGTAAATGGGCTCAACCCATTCCACGTGGGGCATCCGCGTCGGGCCCACACGGGGGTCCTGGCCCTTGGCCTTGCGTTCCAGCGCTTTGAGAATTTTGTCGGGCGTGACAGGAAGTTCGTCAATGCGCACGCCCACGGCATCGTAGATGGCGTTGCAGAGGGCTGGGGGCACGGGCAGGAGGGGCCCTTGTCCCGCTTCCTTGGCGCCGAAGGGGCCGTGGGGGTCATTGGTCTCCACCAGAATGGTTTCGATGTCGGGCGTTTCCAGGAAGGTGGGGCTTTTATAGTCGAGCATGGAGGGAATTTTGTGCAGGTTGCGCCGGAAGACTTGTTCTTCCATGAGGGCCTCGCCGAGGCCCATGTAGACGCTGCCTTCGGCCTGGCCTTCGACGAGAATGGGGTTGAGCGCCCGGCCGATGTCGTGGGCAATCCAAACTGTGGGCACACGCACCCAACCGGTCTCCGGGTCCACGTCCACTTCGACGACACAGGCGGTGTAGCTGTAGGAAGGAGAGGGGCCCACACCGGCTCCCTTGTATCGTCCCGGTGTCTTGGGCGGAGTGAAGCTGCCCACAGCCGCCAAGGTCCCGAACCTAGCCTCGGCCAGTTGGGCGACTTTGGCGAAGGGGAGCCCGACGCCGGGGTCGTCGCGGCGGAAGATGCGGCCACCGGCAGCGTCCAGTTGGTCGGAGGTAGTGCCCAGCTCGTCGGCCGCTGCCTGGAAGAGGAGCTCACGCACGTTTTGGGCCGCCTCGATGGCCGCGTTGCCCGTCATGACGGTCACGCGGCTGGAGTAGCTGCCCAAGTCCACCGGCGTGAGGTCCGTGTCAGCGGTGACGACGGCGACATCTTGCGGGCGCACGCCAAGGACTTCGGCCACGACATAGGCCAAAACGCTGTTGGAGCCTTGGCCAATGTCGGTCGAGCCGCAGTAGACGGTGACGCCGCCTCCTCGGTCCACTTTGACCATGGCCCCCGAGTGGGGCATGTCATTCCAGTAGATAGGCAAATTAGCGCCGCTCAGGTACGCGGAACAGGCTAACCCCACGCCCCGGCCGTAAGGAAGCTTGCGAAACTTCTCCCTGAAACCACTGGCTGCCACCACTTTCTCGATGCACTCCTTCAAGCCAATGGTGGTGATGCGCAGGTGGTTGGCCGTCAAGCTAAAAGGCTCGCACGCCTGTTGCTGGCGCCACTCGGCCGGGTCCCAGCCCATCTCCTCGCAGATCTTGTCGAGGTGGACTTCGAGGGCGAAGCGGGGTTGTGGGGTGCCGTGGCCCCGCTTGGGGCCGCACGGCGGCTTGTTGGTGAACACGCGCAGGCCCTCGAACTTGTAGCGCGGAATCTTGTACGTGACGGTTTGGAGGGCACCGGTGTAATAGGTGGTGGCCACCCCGTAGGAGCCGTAGGCGCCTCCGTCAAGCATGGAGCGGAAGTGCATGGCCGTGATCTCCCCCGTCTTCTTCACCCCCGTTTTCACCCACATGAGCACGGGATGACGCCCCCGGTGAGCGTAGAAGACTTCCTCGCGGGTCAGGGTGATCTTCACAGGCCTCCCGGTGAGCATGGCCAACTTGGCCGCGCAGATCTCGTGGTGGAAGGGGTCGGACTTGCCGCCGAACCCACCGCCCGGGTGACAGGCGATGACGCGAATGCGGCTGGGGGGCAGCTCCAAGACTTTGGCCAGGGCCCGGTGGACGTAGTGGGGCGTCTGGGTGGCGCTCCAGAGGGTCAGCTTGCCGTCAGGCGAGTAGTGGGCCACGGCGCTGTGCTCCTCCATGGCTAGGTGGTTGTTGCCCTGGTAGAAGAAGAGGTCTTCGCGGACGTAGTCGGCCTCCGCAAAGCCGGCTTCCACGTCGCCGAACTGGAGGGAGACCATCTTGTGAATGTTGCCTCCATGACCGTATTCTTGGATGCGCACCTCGGTGTCTTCAAGGGCTTCTTCGATGCTCATGATGGGTTTGAGGGGGTCGTACTCCACTTCGATGAGCTCAAGGGCACGCTCGGCTGTCTCCTCGTCCACGGCGGCCACGGCAGCCACAGGTTCCCCGACGAAGCGCACTTTGTCCACGGCCAGGGCCGTCTCATCTTGGCTGACGGGCAGGATGCCGTACTTGATGGGCAAGTCGCGCCCGGTGATGACGGCCAAAACGCCGGGCAGGGCCTCGGCCTTGGAAGTCTCAACGCGCACGATGCGGGCGTGAGGCTGTGTGCTGGGAAGTAGACGGGCGTAGGCCATGCGGGGCAGGTGGATGTCGTCGGCGTAGATAGCTTGGCCGGTCACCTTACTCATGGCGTCCACTTTCATGAGCGGGCGTCCCACCACAGATGTTTCTTGCTTCAGGTGGCTGCCCAAGTTCGAGCGGTTCTTGCGGTCATCGTACCCGTTGGTCGGCATACGCAAGTCCCCCTTTCGCTGTTCTCGTCCACTACGAGCCCGGCTCGCGCACGACGCCCTCGTTGAGAGCGCGCTCGATTTCCTCCACGACGGCGCCCAAGTCGCCTTGCTGGCGGCGGGCGGCCAAGCGCACAGCGTCCACAATTTTGACATACCCGGTACACCGACAGAGGTTCCCGGCTAGGGCTTCCCGAACCTCATCTGGGGCCGGATCCGGGTTCCTGTCGAGCAGCGCTTTGGCGCTCATCAACATGCCGGGGGTGCAGTAGCCGCACTGGGCCGCGTTGAGCTCGGCAAAGGCGACTTGGAGGGGGTGAGGGACACCTTGGGTAGCCAACCCCTCGACCGTGATGATGTCACGCCCTTGTACCTCCACGGGTAACGTGAGGCACGAGAGGATCGGCTCCCCGTCCACGAGCACGGTACAAGTGCCGCACTCGCCCAGCTCACAGCCGTGCTTGGTGCCCGTCAGCCCCAAGTCCTCCCGGAGCACTTCCAGGAGTGTCTTGTGCACGGGCACGTACACCTCGTGGAGTTCACCGTTGACCCGCAAGGCAACAAGTTGTTTCATGGTTCCACTCCCCTTTCCCAAACGACCGGTTGGCGTTCCGTTACACCGCGACGCGCAGCGTGCCGTTC
This sequence comes from Ardenticatenia bacterium, assembly GCA_030949995.1. Taxonomy (GTDB): domain Bacteria; phylum Chloroflexota; class Anaerolineae; order Ardenticatenales; family Ardenticatenaceae; genus WFWG01. The sequence continues at coordinate 3,193 of JAUZRY010000001.1, read as the reverse complement.
CAGGCCGGGTAACGCGTGGCCCCCAGACGTTGCGAAATGGCCCGGCACGCCTCGGGCACGCTGCGGGTGAGCTGGCCGAAGGCCTGCCCGTCCACTTGGGAACAGAAGCCCACGACACAGGGAGGCAATCACGTGGCCGTCTCGGTCCACAATGGGGGCGGCCACCGCGCAGACGCCTTCCAGGTACTCCTCCTGGTCCAAGGCATACCCGAGGGTGCGCACCTTGACCAGCTCTCGCTTGTAGGCGGCCACGTCCACGATGGTGTGGTTGGTGAAACGGCGTAACCCCTGGTGGGCCAACAAGGCATCCAGTTCCTTGAGTGGCAGAGCAGCGTGAAAGACTTTGCCAAAGGCGCCTGCCGAGTGGGGCAAGCGCCGCCCCACGGAGGTGGAGATGCTCAGCGTGCCCTCGGGCACCACGGCGTCAACGGTGAGAATGTCGTGTTCGACGGTGAATTGGCCCAGGATGGCCGTCTGCCGGAATTCCTCGGCCAAGGTGCGCAGGAGGGGGCGTGCGACTTCCCGCAAGTCGGTGCGGGATTGCACCAAGTGCCCCAATTGGAGAAGGGCCGGCCCAAGGCGATATTTCTTGGTCACCTCGTTCCGTTCCAGGAAGCCAAAGTGGACCAAGGTGTTGAGAATGGCGTAGGCGGTGCTCTTGTTGATCTGAAGAAGCCGGCTGAGTTCGGTGACGCCGTACTCCACATCGCCGGACTCGAAGGCCAACAGGATCCGGGCTGCCCGTTCGACGGCGGGCACAAGGTGTATTTCTGGCGTGTTCGTTGTCGAGGTGGGATGAACGGCCGACATAGGAGAGCCTCTGGCACGGCGTTTGTTCTTTATAGAGAAAAGTGTTCTGCTGTGAGAAAGTATACACCGCTTTACGGTGGATGTCAAGGGGTACGTTGCCCTTGGGTTCGGGAAAATGTGAAATAGGGGCTTGACAAATGGGGGGGAGACCCATATAATAAGTTCAGTAAACTTACAAACAGGGTGTGAGAGAGGAGTGAACGCTTCACCATGACGACTTCGTCCCCGTACCGGAAAGCAACGCGACAGCACACCAAGGAGCACAATCGGCGATTAGTGTTACGGACTATCTTTGCTCACGAGAGGGGCATCAGCCGGGCCGAAATCGCCCGCCTAACGCGCCTGACACGGGCCAGTGTCTCGGAGATATTGTGGGCGAATTGTTGGCCGAGGGGGTGGTCGAGGAGCTGGGCACTGCCCCATCGCCCGGGGGGAAACCTCCTATTCTGGTTGGTGTGGCCGACAACAGCCGTCTCATTCTGGCTGTGGACGTGAGCAATGATGAGTACCGGGGGGCCCTGGTCAATCTGCGGGGAAAGATCGCGGAGGAGATGGTACGTCCCGTCGGGCGCCTTCAGGGGCAAGAGGCCCTGGAGGCGGCTTACACCCTGGCCGGCGAGCTGCTGGCCAAATCGCCCGTGCCCCTTTTGGGAATTGGCATCAGCACGCCGGGACTGGTGGATCCCCAAGAGGGTGTCGTCTACCAAGCGGTCAACCGTGGGTGGGTTGATGTACCCCTCCGGGCACTCTTCGCCGAACGATATGGGTTGCCCGTATTTGTGGCCAATGACAGTCACATGATGGCCCTTGCCGAGGCCTCCTTTGGCAGCGGCCGGGGACGCCGTCGCCTGGTGGCCATTAAGGTGGGTGAGGGCATCGGCACGGGCATCGTCGTGGACGGGCAGCTCTACTTGGGCGATGGCTTCGGTGCCGGCGAAATCGGCCACCTGGTGGTCGTGGACGAAGGGCTTCCCTGTCGCTGTGGAAACCGAGGGTGCTTGGAAACCGTGGCGGGGGTGAGGGCCATTCAGCAGCGCACGGAGGAGGAGGCTCGTCGGTTCCCGGAAAGCGCGTTGGCGGCAGCGCTTGACCGATTCCCCTCGAGTATTGAAGCGCTCGGGGAGGCAGCTCGCCAAGGAGATCCCACGGCTCTGGCATTGGTTCACACCATTGGGCGCCACTTGGGCATCGGCGTGGCTGCGCTGGTGAGCGTGCTCAACATCGAGCGGATCGTCATCCACGGGCCCGTGCGACATTTGGGCCCTCCCCTGTTACAGGCCATTGGCGCGGAGGCACGCCGGCGGGCCCTGGAACGGCTAGTGCGCGCCACGCGCATTGAGTTTTCGCAGTTGGGCGAGAAGGCAGCCCTGTTGGGCGCCTCGGCCTTGCTCTCGAGCGTGCTTGGTCTGCCATGAGGGATGTCAATGAGGGCTCATCGCGCCGGGCGTGGTTGGTCGGGACTGGTCGTCGGGTTGGACGTGGGGGGGACGAAGACCGATGTGGTGTTGGTGAACGAGTCCGGAGGCGTGATCAGCGCTATGCGCTTTCCAACACCCACGGGCAGCGGAGCGCACGTCGCCGAAGGCATTCTAACCGGCGTGCGTCTGGTTTTGGAGAAGGCCGGCGCTGTGTTGGAGGATGTAAGTGCTGTGGGCATCGGGGTGCCCGGCCAGGTAGAATCGGGAACGGTGAGACGAGCGGTGAATTTGGGCATTGAGGAGTTTCCGTTGGCCCAACACGTTGCTGATCACGTGGGGAGAGAAGTGGCCGTGATCGTGGAGAACGATGTCTACGCGGCAGCCCTCGGCGCCTACGATCTGCTGTCCCGCCAAGCCCCTGTTCGTCACATGGTCTATTTGGGCGTTGGCACCGGCATTTCGGCCGGCGTGGTGTTGGCGGGCGACCTGTATCGGGGAGCTCACGGCATGGCCGGCGAGATCGGCCACGTGGTGGTGGACCCCGAGGGAGAGCCGTGCAACTGTGGAGCCCGCGGGTGCCTGGAGACAGTGGCCTCGGGGCCGGCGCTTGCACGCCAGGCCAAAGCGGCTGTGGCCGCCGGACGGGCCACGCGTTTGGGCGACCTCCGGCCCTTGGACGCTCCGGCTGTCTTCCGCGCTGCCCGCGAGGGAGATAGCGTGGCCTTGAAGATCGTCGAACGGGGGGGCTATTACTTGGCCAAGGCAGTCCAGTGGTTGCTCCTCTGCTACGACGTTGACAAGGTGGTGTTGGGCGGAGGATTGGCCCACGAGGGCGCATTCATCAGCATCACACGCTATGTCTCAGAGTTTCCATACCCTTACTCTTCTTTTTTTTTCTTCCAACTTTTTCCTTTTTTTTTCTTTTTTTCTTTTTTTGTTTACATTATCTTTCCTTTTTTTTTTTT